>NZ_JACCAE010000001.1:1202723-1503404 GCF_013409205.1 Janibacter cremeus | reverse complement strand
GCTGCGGGAGCGCTTCAGCTGATGGGCACTTACGTCGCCTTCCTGCGCGCGATCAACCTCGGCGCCCGACGGAAGTTCCCCAAGGCCGACCTGCAGCGGGTCGTCGAGACGGTCGGCACCGGTGTGCAGGTGCACCTCAACACTGGCAACGTGCTGCTGACGAGCCGACAGCGCTCGTCCGCCGCGGTGGCGCGCACCCTCGAGGAGGCCTTCGCTGCCGACCGTGGATTCGAGGTGCCGACGGTCGTGCTCACCCTGGCCGAGTTGTCCCGGGTCGCTGCAGAGGCGGACGAGGCGGCGGGGCAGGCCCCCTTCGACGTCGGGGCGCACTACGTCTCGTTCCTCAAGGAGGCGCCGAGCGCAGAGGCGCTCGCGGCCTTCACCGCACGGGAGGCGAAGGGGGAGACCGCCGTGGTCCGCGGCGCCACCGTGCATCTCCTGGTCGCCGAAGCGGCGAACTACCGCGCCGCCACGCTGCCCGCCGCCGTCGAGCGGGACCTGGGTGTCGCGACGAACCGCAACCTCACCGTGGTGGCGGAGCTGGCTCGGCGGTGGGGCGCCAGCTGACGCGTTCAGCAGCGTTGTGTATCAGTATTGATACACTTCATACATGCCTGAGCAGAGTTCGCTGGACCGGGTGCTCGCCTCCGCGGCGCACCTCCAGCAGATCGTCCCCGACGCTGTGCTCGTCGGAGGGTCGGCCGCTGCCCTGTACGCCGGACACCGGGTGTCCTTCGACCATGACCATGTGCTCGCCGACCTGTCCGGTCGCTATGCGGAGGTCGTCGAAGCAGTCGAGGCCACCGACGGATGGGCCACCAGCGTGCGGGCCAGCTCGCCACCGTTGACGCTGCTCGGCTCGCTCGACGGGGTGGAGGCCGGTCTGCGTCAACTGCGGCGGGTACGTCCCCTCGAGGTCGAGGAGGTCACGGTCGGCGGGCGCCCCCTTCGCGTGCCCACGATCGAGGAGTGCCTGCGGATCAAGGCCTACCTCGTCGTCCAGCGCAACCGGACCCGGGACTACCTCGACGTCGTGGCCCTTGCCGACCGACTTGGCGCGCCAGCCGCGGTGGCGGCGCTGGGCGCCATCGACGACTACTACCGCGACCGCTCCGAGGCGGGCGACTCGGTCCTCACCGTGGTGGTGCAGCGGCTCTGCGAACCCGACCCGCGGGACGTGCGCGTCACCCGCCAGCTCGCCTCGTACAAGGGCCTGGTCGAGCGCTGGCACGACTGGCAGGCCGTGGTCGAGGACTGCCACGCACTCGCTGATGCCGTGGTCGAGCATCTGGAGGAGCTGCGATGACCGTGGCCTTCCGCAACGTCGATGTCGACCCCGACGCCCCCGTCGACACCTGGCCCTACGAGGCCATCGTCACCGTGATCGAGCGAGGGACGATCGGCGACTGGCTGCTGCTCACCCGGGCGATCGACGCCGATCCCTGGGGTGTGGTCGCCCGTCAGGTCGAGGACTACCTCTCGTACGAGGCCCCTTACGGCGTGGGGCCTCTCCTGACCCGGGCCGTCGCGCGAGCCCGGCGCCAGGCCGAGGAGGCCGAGCGTGTCGCGGTCGCCGACGAGGTACGCCGGCTCGTCGCGGACGCGGGCATGACGACTGCAGAGTTCGCCGGCCGGATCGGCACCTCGCGCAGCCGACTCTCGACGTACCGCTCGGGTCGGGTCGTGCCCTCGGCGACGATGATGCACCGGATGCGGCGCGTGTCACGGCGCGACTCAGAAGGCCCCGGCGCTCGCTGACGCTCTCGCTGCTCCCCTCACCCGGGACGGCGTCCGTACGTCACTGCGTGCACCGGACTGAGCTGGAACCACCCCAGGTCGGTGAACCCGTGCCGGGTGAGCAGGTCGTCGTACGCGGTGCGAGGGAGGAGCTGGTCGTCGATCTGGGCCTCGAAGAACTGCACGCCCGACATCAGTCGACCCGGCACCGAGCGCAGCCCCTCGTCGCTGTCCGGGAAGGGGAAGTCGGAGATGACGAACCACCCGCCCGGCTTCAGCGCGGCCAGCACCCGCTCGGTCACGCGGTCGATGTCGCGGCACTCGTGCATCGAGATGTTGTTGATGACGACGTCCACCGGCTGCTCGACCGCCATGTCCTCGAGCGGGCTGACCACGAGCTCGACCCGCTCGGCGAGACCGGCGCGCTCGACCGCGGCCCCGGCCCGCTCGATGGAGTGCGCGTCACCGTCCACCCCCACGACGTTCGCCTCGGGGTAGGCGCTCGCGAGCCGGACCACACCGGCCCCGGATCCACAGGCGGTGTCCAGGACACGGCCGCCGGTGCGCAGGACGTCCTCCAGCCCGGGCACCTGCGCCAGCCCGGCGGCGAGCAGGCGCGTGTAGAACGGTCGACCCGTGCCCTCGACGCAGGCGATCCACTCGGGGCTCGTCTCGTCCCACCACATCCGCTCGCCGGTGGTCAGGTTGTCGGCGAACCGTCCGAACATCTCGTACTGCCCGACGGTTGCGAACATCCCGCCGAGGTAGGCGGGCGAGTCCTCGTAGAAGAGCAGGGTCCCCATGTGTGCCGCCAGCGCGTAGCCCCCTTCGTGCCGGTCCAGCACGCCGGCGCCGAACGCGGCCCGGCACCAGACGGCCACGTACAGGTCGTCCATCCCGAGCTGCTCCGCCAGCTCGCCGGGGGTCACCGAGGGCGTGGTGGCGATGCCGCGCAGCAATCCGGACTCCAGGCCCATCCGGATCACGCGGGTGGCCATGTACCCGGCGAGGTGCCCCAGCAGCACCCCTGCCTGCTCCGGCAGCGTCGGCCCGGCGTCGCCTGCGCTGGTTGTCGTCGTTCCCGTGGTCGTCCCTGTGGTGGTCATGGCCGGATCCCTCGTGTGGTGTGTACCTGACTCTCCCCACGGTGTCGGACCCCGGGGCGAGCAGATAGTTCTGGATCTGTACCGGGCCGGTTCACCATCTGTACCGACCTCACGCGCGCGAGTAACCTGAAACGCCTCGGAGGAGGCGATCCCATGACGGGATACGGCCAGTTCTGCCCCATCGCCAAGACGATGGAGGTGCTCGACGAGCGGTGGACCGTGCTGATCGTGCGCGAGCTGCTGTGCGGGAGCCACCACTTCAACGAACTGCGGCGAGGGGTCCCCAAGATGTCGCCCGCGCTGCTGTCCAAACGCCTGCGTGGTCTCGCCAGGGCCGGCATCGTGGTGCGTCTGGACGACGGCAACCGCATCCGGTACGAGCTGACCCCCGGAGGCATGGCGTTGGAGCCCGTGGTCATGGCACTCGGCGAGTGGGGCGTGCAGTGGCGCAGCCGGCTCGGCGAGGAGGACTACGACCCGACGCTGCTGATGTGGGACGTGCACCGCAACCTCGACCTGGCTGCGATGCCCGGGGCCCGAATCGTGCTGGGTTTCCGCTTCCCGGACGTCGAGGCGGCCCACCGGGCATGGTGGATCGTCGTGGAGGCCGGCGCCGTCGACCTGTGCGACTTCGACCCGGGATTCCCGGTCACCGTGGGCGTGGTGGCCGACCTGCCGACCATGGTCCACATCTGGCGCGGGGACCTCACCTGGGCCGCGGCGCTGCGCAGGGGTGACCTGACGCTCGAGGGCCCCGCCGACGTGCGCAAGGCGTTGCCCCACTGGCTCAAGCTCTCCCCCTTCGCCGCGGTGCCGCGGGAGGAGCCGGTCGCCGGGTGATCGTGCGACAGCACAGCGGTGGTTTCGAGGCTGCGGCCGCGGACGGCCTACGCGCCTCAACCAGCGCAGCCGGAGCCAACTAGACTCGTCGCCGGACCCACCCCCTTCGCACCATAGGAGCGCCCCGTGGGACGCATCGTCGTCGACGTCATGCTCAAGCCCGAGATCCTCGACCCCCAGGGCCAGGCGGTACGTGGCGCGTTGCCGCGCCTGGGTCTGGACCAGTTCACCGACGTGCGACAGGGCAAGCGCTTCGTGCTCTCCGTCGACGGCCCGGTCACGCAGACGCACCTCGCCAGCGCGCGCGAGGCCGCCGAGACCCTGCTGTCCAACCCGGTCATCGAGGACGTCGTCAACGTCCACGAGCTGACGGCCGACGAGCCGGAGCAGGCTCCGATCACCGGGGCGGGCGCGTGAGGATCGGCGTCATCACCTTCCCCGGCAGCCTCGACGACTCCGACGCCCGCCGAGCGGTGCGCATCGCCGGCGGCGAGGCCGTGGCCCTCTGGCACGGCGACGCGGACCTGCACTCCGTCGACGCGGTCGTCATCCCGGGCGGATTCTCCTACGGCGACTACCTGCGCGCCGGTGCCATCGCCCGCTTCGCCCCGGTCATGGGCGAGGTGATCACGGCAGCGAAGGGGGGCATGCCGGTCCTGGGCATCTGCAACGGTTTCCAGATCCTCACCGAGTCCCACCTGCTGCCCGGCTCGATGATCGGCAACGACCACCGCAAGTTCCTCTGCCGCGACCAGGTCCTGCGCGTGGAGAACGCCGCGACGGCCTGGACCAACGGCTTCGAGTCCGACCAGGAGATCACCGTCGTGCTGAAGAACCAGGACGGGCAGTTCGTCGCCGACAGGCCCACGCTCGACCGGCTCGAGGGGGAGGGGCAGGTCGCCTTCCGCTACGTCGGGGTCAACCCCAACGGCTCCTCCCGCGACATCGCCGGCATCAGCAACGAGCGCGGCAACGTCGTCGGCCTCATGCCCCACCCCGAGCACGCCGTCGAGGAGGGCTTCGGCCCGAGCCTGGACGGGCGCACGGTCTTCACGTCCGTCCTGACGCAGGTGGTGTCCTCATGAATCAGCAGAGTGTGACCACCCTCGACACCGTCACCCGGGCGAGCGAGTCGCCCGACACCGAGCAGCCGTGGGCCGACCTCGGCCTGAAGCAGGACGAGTACGAGCGCATCCGCACCATCCTCGACCGTCGCCCCACCAGCGCCGAGCTGGCGATGTACTCGGTCATGTGGTCCGAGCACTGCAGCTACAAGTCCTCCAAGGTCCACCTGAAGCGCTTCGGCGACCTGCCGAGCGAGACGCCGCTGGGCAAGACCCTCGCGGGCATCGGCGAGAACGCCGGCGTCATCGACATCGGGCAGGGCTGGGCGGTGACCTTCAAGGTCGAGTCGCACAACCACCCCAGCTACGTCGAGCCCTACCAGGGCGCCGCCACCGGCATCGGCGGGATCGTGCGCGACATCATGGCCATGGGCGCCCGCCCGGTCGCGGTGATGGACCCCCTTCGCTTTGGTGCGATCGACCACCCGGATACCGCCCGCGTCCTGCCCGGCGTCGTGAAGGGCATCGGCGGCTACGGCAACTCCCTGGGCCTGCCCAACATCGGTGGTGAGATCGTCTTCGACGACTGCTACCAGGGCAACCCGCTCGTCAACGCCCTGTGCGTCGGCTCGCTGCGCCACGAGGACCTGCACCTGGCCAACGCCTCTGGCACCGGCAACAAGGTCGTGCTCTTCGGTGCCAAGACCGGGGGCGACGGCATCGGTGGCGTGTCGGTCCTCGCGTCCGAGTCCTTCGACGAGGGCGGCCCGACCAAGCGGCCCGCCGTCCAGGTCGGCGACCCCTTCGCCGAGAAGGTCCTCATCGAGTGCTGCCTCGACCTCTACGCCGCCGGCGTCGTCGAGGGCATCCAGGACCTCGGTGGTGGTGGGCTGTCCTGCGCCACCTCCGAGCTCGCCTCCGCCGGCGACGGCGGCATGCGTGTCGAGCTCGACCGCGTCCCGCTGCGCGACTCCACGCTCTCCCCCGAGGAGATCCTCATGTCGGAGTCGCAGGAGCGGATGATGGCGATCGTCGCCCCCGACAAGATCGACGCCTTCCTGGCGATCACCAACCGGTGGGACGTCGAGGCGGCCGTCCTGGGCGAGGTCACCGACGGCGACAACCTCGTCATCACCTGGCACGGGGAGACCATCGTCGACGTCGAGCCGGGCACCGTCGCCCACGAGGGCCCGGTCTACGAGCGTCCGATCGCCCGGCCGGAGTGGCTCGACGCGGTCCGGACCGACTCGAGTGACTCCCTTCGCCGCCCGGACGACCTGGGTGCCACCCTGCTCGACCTGCTCGCCTCGCCCAACCTGTGCGACAAGTCGTGGGTCACCAACCAGTACGACCGCTACGTCCTGGGCAACACCAAGCAGGCCACGCCCCACGACTCAGGCATCGTGCGCATCGACGAGGAGTCCGGGCTCGGCGTCGCCGTGTCCACGGACTGCAACGGCCGCTTCGGCTGGCTCGACCCCTACGCCGGGGCACAGCTGGCGCTCGCCGAGTCCTACCGCAACGTCGCCACGTCGGGCGCCCTGCCGCTGGCCGTGACCGACTGCCTCAACTTCGGCTCCCCCGAGGATCCGGGCGTGATGTGGCAGTTCGAGCAGACCGTGGCCGGTCTCTTCGACGCCTGTCTCGAGCTGGGCATCCCGGTCACCGGCGGCAACGTCTCGTTCTACAACCAGACCGGTGAGACCGCGATCCACCCGACGCCCGTCGTCGGTGTACTCGGTGTCCTGGACGACGTCGCCACGTCGGTGCGTTCCGGCTTCGAGGCGAAGGGGGAGGTCGTCCTCCTGCTCGGGGAGACCCGGGACGAGCTGGACGGCGGCGAGTGGGCCAACGCGGTGCACGGCCACCTCGGCGGCCGTCCGCCGAAGGTCGACCTCGCCGCGGAGAAGGCGCTCGCGGAGTTCTTCGTCGACGCGGTCCGGCGCGGACTGCTCACCAGCTCGCACGACCTGTCCGACGGTGGCCTGGCGATCGCGCTCGCGGAGTCCGTGCTCCACGGCGGCACCGGCGCCTCCCTCGACCTGTCCCCGGTCCTCGACCGGGACGGCATCGACGCCTTCACCGCGCTGTACTCCGAGTCCACGGCCCGGGCGCTGGTGACGGTCTCCTCCGAGAGCGACCTGGCCGACCTCGTGGGGGTCGCCGAGACCCACGGCGTGCCGCTGGCACGGCTCGGGGTCACCGACGGCACCGACCTGCGGATCAAGGGCGTGCTCACCCTGCCGCTCGACGAGATGCGCACGGCCCACACGGGCACGATGAGCCGGTACTTCGGGTGAGCATGGAGGGCTCGGGCTGGCTGGTCGTCTTCGACTGCGACGGAGTGCTCGTCGACAGCGAGCGCCTGAACGTCCAGACGTGGACGGCGATGATGCTCGACGCGGGCATCGACTTCACCGAGGACGACGCCGTGCAGACCTTCGTCGGCAAGGCCTACGCCGACAACCGGGTGACGATCGCCGAGATGACCGGAGCGGTCCCGGACCCCGAGTGGGAGAAGAAGTGGCGCGCGGAGTTCGCGCGCAGCCACGAACGGCTCGAGCCGATCTCGGGTGCCCGGGAGGCCGTCATCGCCGTCCAGGACGTCGGGCACGCCGTGTGCGTCGCCTCGGGGTCGATCTGGCGGGCCATCGGCAGCAAGCTGACCACCACCGGCCTGGTCGACCTCTTCTCCGAGGAGGTCCGGTTCAGCGCCGAGCACGTCGAGCACGGCAAGCCTGCCCCGGACGTCTTCCTCGCCGCGGCGGAGTCGATGGGCTACGCGCCGCAGCGGTGCGTCGTCGTCGAGGACAGCAGGGCCGGGGTCGAAGCGGCCCGGGCTGCCGGCATGGCCGTGGTCGGGTACCTCAGCGACCTCACCCCCGGTGCCTGGCTGGAGGACTCCGACGGGATCATCGACGACATGGCGGACCTGCCCTCGGTCGTCGCGCGACTGACGCGTACCTGACCCCAGGACGGAGAAATCGAGGGCGGGCGCAGTCATTCCTGCGTCCGCCCTCGATTTCTAGGTCCTGAGTCGCTCCGTCAGAGCACCTTGGACAGGAAGCCGCGGGTGCGCGTTTCCTGCGGGTTCGACAGCACCTCGACCGGATCGCCCTGCTCGACGACGACGCCGCCGTCCATGAAGACCAGACGGTCACCGACTTCGCGGGCGAACCCCATCTCGTGGGTGACGACCATCATCGTCATGCCCTCGTTGGCCAGCGTGCGCATGACCTCCAGGACGTCACCGACGAGCTCGGGGTCGAGGGCACTGGTCGGCTCGTCGAAGAGCATCATGTCGGGGTCCATCGACAGGGCCCGGGCGATGGCGATGCGCTGCTGCTGTCCACCGGACAGCTGCGCCGGGTAGGCGCTCTCGCGGCCGGCCATACCCACCTTCTCCAGGTTGCGCCGGGCGACCTCCTCCGCCTCGGCCTTCGAGCGCCCCTTGACCCGCCGCTGCGCGAGCGTCAGGTTGCGCAGGACGGTCAGGTGCGGGAAGAGGTTGAACTGCTGGAAGACAATGCCGATCCGGGTACGTACCGCTGCGAGGTCCGTTTCCGGGTCGGTGATGTCGACACCCTCGATGAGGATGGTCCCGCTCGTGGGTTCCTCGAGGCGGTTGACGCAACGCAGCAGCGTCGACTTGCCCGAGCCGGAGGGGCCGATGACGCACACGACCTCTCCTTGGTCGACGTGGAAGTCGATACCCGTGAGCACCTCGTTCTTGCCGAAGGACTTGTGCAGATCCCGCACGGCGATGGCGGGCGTGCTGTTGGCGGTCCCGATGCTCATCGTGCTCACTGTCCCCTCTTCTGGCGTCGTTCCATGTGGGCCACCAGCTGGGTCAGCGGCACCGTGATGATCAGGTAACCCAGAGCAGCCAGGAACAGCGGCGTCGGGCTGGCCGTCTGCGAGGTCAGGTCACGACCGAAGGTGGTCAGCTCACGATCGCCCAGGGCCATGCCGGCGGCGAAGAGCAGCGAGGTGTCCTTGATGATGATGACCAGCTCGTTGGTCAGCGGCGGTGTGATGATCCGGAAGGCCTGCGGAAGCACGACCGAGACCATCGTCCAGCTCGGGCTCATCCCCAGAGACTCGGCAGCCTCGATCTGCCCCTTCGGGACGGCCTGGATGCCGGCGCGGATCGTCTCGGCGATGTAGGCGGCCGAGACGATGATCAGGGCCAGCAGGCCGGCTCCGATGGGCCCGCCCGGCGGCCGCCAGGCGAAGGCGATCGGCACGGCGAAGGCGAAGCCGAAAATCACCAGCAGGGCCGGCAGACCGCGGAAGAGCTCGATGTACCCGGTGGCGACCCAGCGGTAGGGGGCGACCGGCGAGAGCTTCATCAGCGCAAGCACCAAGCCGAGGGCCAGGCCGCCCAAGAAGGCGATGAAGGTGTAGAGGACCGTGTTCTTCGCTGCGGTCGTCACGATCTCCGGCCAGGACGCCTTGGCGGCGCCCGGGTCGAGGAAACTCGTACGTACGGCCTCCCAGTCGGCGACGATGACGACAAGGACCACCACAACGACGAAGACGGCGTACAGAGTGCCGCGGAACAGGCGTCTGCGGGTGGAGGGTTTCACACGTGGACCTTCCGATGGTCAGGGAAGACGGTGGCCCGGCCGCCAGGGGCCGGGCCACGAGCACCTCACTTCTCGGTGAAGTACTTGTCGTAGAGCTCGTCGTACGTGCCGTCCTCGCGGAGGGTGGCGAGTTGCTCGTTGACTGCCTCGAGCAGCTTCTCGGCCCCCTCTTCCTTCACGGCGAAACCGTACTGCTCGTCGGTGTCGTACTCCTCGACGATGGTGAAGGCACCCTCCTGGGTGTGCAGCAGGTTCACTGGCAGGTCCTGCAGGACGGCGTCGACACCGCCGGACTGCAGCGCCGGGAACAGCTCGGCGTCGCTCGGGTAGGCGGTGGCCTTGGCGTCCTCGGGGATGTTCTCCTGCGCGTACTTCTGTCCGGTGGTGCCCTGCTGGACGCCGACGGTCTTGCCGGCCAGGTCCTCGATGGATTTGATGTCGGAGTCCTCGGGCACGAGCAACGACTGGAGCGAGTCGTAGTAGGGCTCGGAGAAGTTGAGGTTCTTCTCCCGCTCCTCAGTGATCGTCATCGCGCTGGCGCCGATGTCGCAAGTGCCAGCGGCCAGGGCGGACCCGCTCTGCAGGCCGTCGAAGCCGACGTCCTTGATCGCCAGTTCGAGATCGAGCCCGGAGGCGATCTCGCTCATCAGGTCCATGTCGAAGCCGGTGTACTCGCCGTCCTTCTCGAACTCGAAGGGCGGATAGGGGATGTCCGAGCACACCGTGAGGGATCCGGACTTGATGAGACCGAGGCCGGCGTCGTCGCCGCCGCCCTCGGAGTCGTCACTGCTGCCGCCGCAGGCCGTCAAGGCCAGTGCGGAGGCTGCGATGAGAGCGAGAGCACGGTGAGACCGCATCAGATGTTCCTTTCAGTCAGCGTCGGAAGGATCGCACTGGCGACGAGGTCAACAGTCCACATCGTCGTGCGCCGACGGGCGCGAGACTACCAAGCACGAGCCCCGGACAGATCACGAATGAGTCTCTATCTCCAACGCATGTGGTGGCCGTTGTCGGAGTACCTCACCCGTAGCCGCCGGCACACTCGGACGGGAGCAATCAGCGCGTTCGCCAGACTCCCGGGTCGGGTGCGGTCGGGGAAGGGCGGAACTCGCCATCGAGGATCGGCTTGCCGCCGCTGGTGCGCCGGGTCAGCGAGGCTCCGGCGAGCACACCGGAGGGGAAGGGCCACCGGCCCACCTGACGGCGGACCTCGTCCGCGTCGATGCTCCCGGGCGAGGCGAGCAGGACGGTGTTGCCGTAGCGCCGCCCCTTCATCACGTCACGCATCGCGACCAACGCGAGGCTGGCTTCTCCTCCCGCTCGTTGAGGTGCGAGGCCGCCCGCGGCCGAGCCTCGAAGCGGGCGGAAGGCCTCCTGCAGCCCGGCCACGACGTCCTTCACGTGCTTCCACGCGGGCTCGTCCGGGCAGTTCATGGCGACGAACCCGTCCGGACGCAGCACCCGCGCGACCTCGGCGAAGAACTCGAGCGTCTGCAGGTCGGCCGGGACCCTCCCTTCGTCAAAGGCGTCGACGAGCACCACGTGGGCGGAGGCGTCCTTGAGGGCCGCGACCCCGGGGCGGCCCAGCTGGGGGCGCACCCGGATGCGGTGCCCGCGCGGCAGCGGCAGCTCCTCGCGCACCGCGGCGGTGAGTCGCTCGTCCGGCTCGAGCACGATCTGCGGGGATCCCGGACGGGTGGCGTGCACCCAGCGCGGCAGGCTCAGCCCGGCCCCACCGACGTGGGTGACCCCGATCGGGTCGGAGCCGGGGAAGATCGCGTCGATCGCGGCGGCCATGTGCTGTACGTACTCGAAGACCAGGTGCTCAGGGTCCTCGACGTCGACGTGGCTCTGCGGGTGTCCGTCGCGCATCACCGTCACCCCGCCGTGCTCGTCCGGCACGAACTCGATCTCCGTCTGCTCACCCACCCGCTGATCCTCCCCCATACGAAGTGCTGCTGGCTCCAGTTCGTATGGCCAGCCCCACCACGAGCTGCGGCTGACTCAACAAGGTGCGGCCAGCAGCACTTCGTATAGGGGAGAGCGGACAACGAAGGGGGACGCGCGCCCGATCGACGCGCGTCCCCCTCCGAGGGGGCGGCTCAGGACCGAGAGCGGCGGGTCAGCGCGAGTCCGAGAAGCATGCCCACCCCGACGAGGACCAGGAAGGCCGAGACGGTCGAGCCGGGGCCCTGGACGAAGCCGTCGGTCTGGACCAGGTCCGGACGCTCCGGCTCCGCGGCTCCGTCGTCCGTGCCGGCCCCGTCGGTGTCGCCCTGGTCGGTGTCGCCCTGGTCGGCAGCGCCGCCGGCGATCGTCACCGGGAAGGTCGACGTGGTCCCGCTCGGGGAGGCCACGAGCGTCATCGCCGCGTCACCGGTCATCCCCTCCGGGACCGTGGCCGCGATGTCCGCCGTGCCGTTGCGCGTCGGCAGGCCATCGATCAGGCCGGCCGTGATCGGGAAGGTCCCCAGGGACGTCTCCCCGACGAGGACCTCCACCTCGGTGTTGGTCGGGGAGTCCACGGAGGTCAGGTCGAAGCCTGAGGCGGTGAAGGAGACCTTCTCGCCTGCGACGAGCTCGCTCGGCAGGGCATCGACCGCGATCGCACGCTTGGCGAAGTCCGGCTCGACGACATCGCGGGCCGTGAAGTAGTCGACGAAGGCGTCGGTGTCGATCAGGCCGCTGTCGGTGGAGTTGCTGCCCTCCGCCAGGACGGTGAAGTTGTCGCCACCGCTGAGCAGGAAGGACCCCGAGGTGACCGTGTACGTCGCTGCCGGGTCGATCGGCTCCCCGTCGACCGTCACGGACGTGATCCGCTCACCGTCCGCCGCGTCCGGGTCGAAGGTGTAGGAGACGTTGTCCGAGACGGCCAGCTTGAGGAAGGGCCGCGAGGCGCCGTCGGGCTGCCACTGCTGCTCCAGCGCCGTGATGAACTGCTCGCCGGTCACGTCGACCGTCATCAGCGTGTTGGCGAAGGGGTTGATCGCCGCGGCCTCCGCGAAGGTGACCGCTCCGGGGGCCTCGTCGCGGGCGGGCTCGTAGTAGAGCTCGTCACGCAGGCCGCCCGGGTTCATGATGCCGATGTCGGCGCCGGGGCGCCCCTGAAGGTTCATCGCATCCAGCCAGATGTCGGCGGTGAGGTTGCCCAGGGTCGACTCGCGCTGGCGGTCGTCGCGCTCGTCGTCGACCGGGACAGCGGTGGTGATGTCGTCGGAGACCTCACCGATGACCTCCCGTCCGATGACCTCGGCCTCGGCGACGGCCGTGTCGACGATGCTCGCGGCGGCGTCGAACTCGGCGTCACCCACGCACTCCTGCGAGGACTCGAGTGTCGGCAGCAGGCTGGACGCGTACTGCCTCACCTCGCCGGTGTCGGGGTCGACGCCCAGCTCGACCTGGCCGACCGGGTCACCGTAGGAGCCGGACTGGACGATCGGTCGGGTGCCGCCGTCGGGGTCGGCCGCGTCCCACGCGTACTGCTGGTGGGTGTGGCCGGTGAAGATCGCATCGACGTCACCGGAGGTGTTGTTGGCGATGTTCGCGAAGGCCCCGCCGAGCGCGAGCTGCTCCGCGAGAGTGCTCGCCCCGCTCGTGGCGCCCTCGTGGTACTCGGCAATGACGACGTCGGCCTCGCCGTTGGCGTCGTCACCGTCCGTCAGCTGCGTGGCCACGCGGTTGACGGCGGCGACCGGGTCGCCGAACTCGACCTCCGTGATGCCCGCGGGGGAGACGAGGGATGAGGTCTGGCCGGTGACGGCACCGATGACCGCGACGTCGAGGCCGTTGACCTCCTGGATCGAGTACTCGTCCAGCGCGGGGCTGGTCGTGCCCTTGTCGTAGACGTTGGCGCCGAGGTAGTCGAAGTCCGCGGTGTCGCTCACCCGCCCGGTCAGGTCGGCGAAGCCGCGGTCGAACTCGTGGTTGCCGACCGCGGAGGCGTCCATGCCGAGCGCATTGAGGAACTCCAGTGTCGGGGTGTCCTGCTGCGAGGAGGAGACGAAGGGGGAGGCGCCGATGTTGTCGCCCGCGGACAGCAGGAGGGTGTCCTTCTCGCCGAGCGCGGTCTTGGCCGACTCGATGGTGCACGCGACGTTCTTGCCCAGGGCACCCGTGCCGTCGCTGTCGATGCGGCCGTGGAAGTCGTTGATGTTGAGGACGTTGATCGCGGTCAGTGCCGGGTCGATGCCGCCCGGGTCGACCGGGTCGGCGGCGTGGGCGGCCCCGGCCGTGGCGACGAGTGCGAGGGCCGCACCCGCGCCGACGACGAGCGAGGCGCCCCGTGAGGTGATGGACATGTGTTCCTCCCGATGGAGCTGGCGTGGCGTGCCCGCGCAGCGGACACGACGAACCATGCCGCATCCGGGCGCCGAATGGGGGTGCGAACGGTGTCCTTGAGTCGACCGGGCGACGAATGGTCGGTGGTGCGAGACTGGGGACATGGCTGGACGACGGCGCATCCCCGTGGACAAGGGCGTGGCCGCGTTGTGGGCGTGGTCGAGCGCTGACGACACCCCCGTGGACCGGGCGGTCCTCGCCACCGCCGTGCGCTACACGATCGAGGAGCTGGCCGAGCGCGCCCCCGGCCGCAGCGTCGAGGTGCGGGTCCCGCCCTTCGCCGCGACGCAGTGCGTGGAGGGTCCGGTGCACACCCGCGGCACCCCGCCGGCGGTCGTCGAGACCGACCCGCAGACGTGGCTGGCCCTGGCGGTCGGTGACCGCACGTGGCCCGAAGCCCTGCGCGAAGGGAGCGTGCGGGTCAGCGGTCAGCGCACCGACCTGTCCGCGTACCTGCCGCTCAGCGGCGAAGGGAGCCGAGCAGCTCGTCCATGACCGTCAGGATCGCCACGGTCTCCTCGAGCGGCATGATCGGCGACTCGGTCTCGCCGGCGGTCACGCGCAGCGCGACCTCGATCGCCTCGTGGCGCAGGCCGCGGTGCTGCTCGATCGGGTCGCCGGTCATCGTGTCGAGGACGACCCCGTCCGCGCCGACGAGGCGCATCGTCGTCGGCATGTAGAACATCGACTCCAGCTCCAGGCGGGCCCACGTGCCGTTGACCGAGGCGGTCGTCGGGGTGCCCGCGGACATGTCCGTCGAGAGCGAGGCGACCGCTCCGCTGCGGCCCTGCGCGACGAAGGCGAAGCGCCGGTCGACCCCGAGGTCGGTCAGGTCACCCAGGCCCGTGGCCCGCTCCAGCCCGCCGAGGGTGAGCGAGGCGAAGGAGAGCGGGTAGATGCCCAGGTCGAGCATGGCCCCACCCGCCAGCGACGGGTCCGCCAGTCGCTGCGGGCCGTCCGGCCACAGCCGGATGCCGTGATCGGCGAGGACCGTGCTCACCTCGCCGAGCAGCTCGATCTGCAGGACCTGCCGCAGCACGTCGATGTGCGGCAGGAAGCGGGTCCACATCGCCTCCATGCAGAAGACGCCTGCCTCGCGGGCAGCCGTGACGATCCGGCGGGCCTCGTCGGCGGTGGGGGCCATCGGCTTCTCGACGAGGACGTGCTTGCCGGCCGCGATGGCCAGCAGGGCGTGCTCGAGGTGCTCGCTGTGCGGGCTGGCGACGTAGACGACGTCGACGTCCGCGTCGGCGACGAGGGAGGCGTAGTCGCCGTGCGCGCGGGCGCCCGGGGCGTGCTCGGCGACGAAGGCCTGCGCCCGCTCCGCGTCCCGGGAGCCGACGGCGACGACCTCCTGGGTGGTGCCCCGCAGGGAGAAGGCCATCTGCGAGGCGATCCAGCCCGCCCCGAGCAGCCCCCAACGCAGGCCGGGTGCGGTGGCCGGGTCGGGGGTGCGGGGCGTGGGGAGCGTCATCCCGGGGACGTCGGCGTGCGGGCGCTGCGGGTCCATGCGGTCAATCTACGACGCTCAGGTGCGGTAACCGAAGCGCTCGTAGTCCTCGCGGTAGAAGTCCGTCACGAGCCGTCGTGTCCGGTCCGTGACCTCGACGTCCCTGCTCGAGTACCTGGTCGCCGTCGCCCCCTCGCGCAGGCGGGGCAGCTCGTCGGGGAGGCCGAGCTTCCACTTCTTGTTCAGTGTGGCGGCCATCGCGTCCAGCCCGTCCTCGAAGCGGAAGACCAGTGCGCGATCGAGCAGGAACTCGACCTGCGGACGGATGTGGTTGTCGAAGATGAAGGGGTCCTTGCCGTAGCGGCGCAGGGTCTTGGCGGTCCACTTCTCGACGGACTTGCCGTCGACCGAGAAGTCGACGTGCCGGTGCCGCCAGAGGTACTCGGACCTGATCCGTGCCATGGGGTCCCGTACGACCGTGAAGATGCCGTCGAACTGGTCGATCCGCAGGATCATCTCCAGCATCTCGCGGTGCATGTGCTGCGGCGTGCACCGGCGGATGCTGCTCCACGACGCCGGCCCCACCCGACCGTCGCGGTAGAGCGTCTTGTACCCGACATCGGCGAAGGCGCGCTCGATGCTGGAACCACCGGTCTTGGGGATGTGGACGAAGAGGAACTTGCGTTCGTCCTGGCGGAAGACAGGCATGTCAGGGTCCTTCGATCGCAGGTCGGTGGCAGCCCGGCCTTCCGTGACTCTACCGACCCCCACGGCCGCGCCTCCCGACCGTCCGGGCGCCCGACCTACGATGGGGCAGTGACCAGCAAGCCACCCAGCCGCCCGAAGCCCATCCCCTTCATCGCCACCGGGGCGATCATCGGCTTCATCGTCTTCGGGGTCATCTCGCTGCTCGGACCGAACACCGACGGGGGCTACAACATCAGCTACGACCCGAGCGCTGCCCTGGGATTCATGAGTGTCGTCGGTCTCTGTGCCGGTGGTCTCGTCGGAGCCGTCGTCGCAGCGCTCCTCACCTACCGCAAGTAGACGAAGGGGGCCGGTCGGCCACACTGTGCCCGCCTCCCGGGCTGTGGGAGACTGGACCCCGTGCCACGCGGAGACGGACAGTTGTCCCATGACCTGATCCCCGGGGAGAAGGGCCCCCAGGACGCCTGCGGCGTCTTCGGTGTCTGGGCCCCCGGCGAGGACGTCGCGAAGCTGACCTACTACGGCCTCTACGCCCTGCAGCACCGCGGGCAGGAGTCGGCGGGTATCGCGACCTCGAACGGCAAGCAGATCCTGGTCTACAAGGACATGGGGCTGGTCTCGCAGGTCTTCGACGAGCGCAGCCTGTCCACCCTTCGGGGGCACATCGCGGTCGGGCACTGCCGCTACTCGACCACCGGTGGCGCCACTTGGGAGAACGCCCAGCCCACGCTCGGCGGACACCACAGCGGCACCGTCGCCCTCGCCCACAACGGCAACCTCGTCAACTCCGCCGAGCTGCGCGAGCTCGTCGAGGCGCGTGGCGACGAGCTCTCCGACGCCGACAGCAAGATCCACCGCATCACCGACGGCGAGCTGCGCCGCGGCAACACCACCGACACGGCCCTGGTCACGGCCCTGCTGGCGCACGACCAGGAGAGCACCCTCGAGGCGGCCACGATGGAGCTGCTGCCCAAGCTGCGCGGCGCCTTCTGCTTCGTCTTCATGGACGAGAACACCCTCTACGCAGCACGGGACCCACAGGGCCTGCGACCCCTGGTCATCGGCCGCCTCGAGCGCGGCTGGGTCGTTGCCTCCGAGACCGCCGCCCTGGACATCGTCGGCGCCTCCTTCGTCCGCGAGGTCGAGCCCGGCGAGCTGGTCACCATCGACGAGGACGGGTTGCGTACCCAGCAGTTCGCCGAGCCGGCTCGCAAGGGGTGTGTCTTCGAGTACGTCTACCTCGCCCGCCCCGACACGACGATCAACGGCACCACGGTCCACGAGGCCCGTGTCGAGATGGGGCGAACCCTCGCCCGAGAGCACCCGGTCGAGGCCGACCTGGTCATGCCGACCCCGGAGTCCGGCACCCCGGCGGCCATCGGATACGCGCAGGAGTCGGGCATCCCCTTCGGCCAGGGCCTGGTGAAGAACGCCTACGTCGGGCGCACGTTCATCCAGCCGAGCCAGACCATCCGCCAGCTCGGCATCCGCCTGAAACTCAACCCGCTCAAGCACGTCATCAAGGGCAAGCGCCTCATCGTCGTCGACGACTCCATCGTCCGCGGCAACACCCAGCGCGCCCTGGTGCGGATGCTGCGCGAGGCGGGTGCCGCCGAGATCCACGTGCGCATCTCCTCGCCGCCGATCAAGTGGCCGTGCTTCTTCGGCATCGACTTCGCGACCCGGGCAGAGCTCATCGCCACCGGGCTGGGGGTCGAGGAGATCGCGACCTCGCTCGGCGCGGACTCGCTTGGCTACATCAGCCACGACGGCATGGTTGCGGCCACCGAGCAACCGGTCGATCAGCTGTGCACGGCCTGCTTCTCCGGTATCTACCCCATGGAGCTGCCCTCCGAGGACCGCCTCGGCAAGGGTCTGCTCGAGCTCGAGTTCAGCCCTACACAAGAGGCGGTGCGACGCCCGTGACCCAGCAGTCCCCGATCACCTACGCCGATGCCGGAGTCGACGTCGAGGCCGGCGACAAGGCCGTCGACCTGATGAAGGAGTCGGTCCGCAGGGCCACTCGCCCGGAGGTCCTCGGCGGTCTCGGTGGTTTCGCCGGGATGTTTGACGCCAGTGCCCTGCAGGGCATGCGCCGCCCCGTGCTCGCCACCTCCACCGACGGAGTCGGCACCAAGGTCGCGATCGCGCAGGCGATGGACACGCACGACACCATCGGCCAGGACCTCGTCGGCATGGTCGTCGACGACATCGTCGTCTGCGGTGCCGAACCGCTCTTCATGACCGACTACATCGCGACCGGCAAGGTCGTCCCGGAGCGCATCGCGGCGATCGTGGCGGGCATCGCGAAGGGGTGCGAGCTCGCCGGTGTCGCGCTGGTCGGCGGCGAGACCGCGGAGCACCCCGGCCTGCTCGACCCGCACGAGTACGACGTGGCCGGTGCCGCCACCGGCGTCGTCGAGCACGACGCCGTCCTCGGCCCGGATCGCGTGGTCGCTGGTGACGCCGTCCTGGCCTTCGCCTCCTCGGGCCTGCACTCCAACGGCTACTCCCTCGTGCGTCGGGTCATCGCCGCCGCCGGGTGGGAGCTCGACCGCCACGTCGACGAGCTGGGCCGCACCCTCGGTGAGGAGCTGCTCGAGCCGACGCGTATCTACACCCGCGCTCTGCTGGACCTCGTGCGGTCCGCGGAGGTCGACGTCCATGCGCTCAGCCACGTCACCGGTGGCGGTCTGGCGGCCAACCTGGCCCGGGTGATGCCCTCCGGCACGCTGGCGCGCGTCGACCGTTCGACCTGGACCCCACCAGCGATCTTCTCCCTCGTCGGTCGGCTCGGCTCGGTCCCGCAATCCGACCTGGAGCGCACCCTGAACATGGGCATCGGCTTCGTCGCGGCCCTGCCGCAGGGTGATGCCGACGCGGCGATCGCCCGGTCCCGGGCCGCCGGCATCGACGCGTGGGTGCTCGGTGAGGTCAGCGATGCCGGGACCGCGACCACCGCGCCCGACAGCGAGGTCGTCCAGGGCGCCAAGGGCGTGGACGGCGGCGCCGTCCAGGTCGTCGGGGAGTACGCCTGACACCCGCCATCCGGATCCTCGTCGCCGACGCCGACGAACGCCGTCGGGATGCCCTCGTCGCCGTCCTCGGCGCGGACCCGGACCTGGAGACCGTCACATCGGCCGCGACGCAGACCGAGGTCGCCACGACCCCGCAGGTGGACGTCATCCTGCTCGTCGGGGGGCTCGGCTGTGACCCCGTCGAGGTCCTGACCGCCGCACGGGCGCACGAGGGCCCTGCGTGGGTCGCCCTCATCGAGGACGACGTGCCTGCCGAGAGCATCATCGCCGCGGGAGCCCGTGGCGCTCTCGTCGTGTCGAGCACACCGCTGCAGATCGGCGCTGCCGTCCGTGCTGCCGCACGGGGGGAGCGCGCTGATCTGGACCAGCCGGTGACCGGACCCCTCGTCCAGCGCACACCCCGGGAAACTCCGCCCCTGTCGGAACGGGAGGTCGAGGTGCTGCGGCTGGTGGGTGCGGGACTGGGGAACAAGCACGTGGCCGAGCAGCTGTACCTCAGCCTCTCGAGCGTGAAGTCACACCTGTCACACACCTACGGTCGGCTCGGCGTCTCGGGGCGTGCTGCCGCGGTCGCCGAAGCGCGTCGTCAGGGGTTGATCTGACGCAGGGCCGTGCCAGCCCTGCCGGTCAGAGAATATTACCGCTCCGCGTCGGACCAGGACTCGTCGTCGTCGTCCACGTGGTGCTCTTCGTCGTGCGCACGCTCGGTGCGCCCGTGAGACTTGCCGTGAAGTTCCGCCTCCAGCGCTCGCAGGTCGGTGTCGGGCGAGTAGTACTTCAGCTCGCGGGCAACCTTGGTCTGCTTCGCCTTCGCTCGGCCGCGCCCCATGGCGTGACCCCCTCATACGCTAGTGCGGGCCGACTCAGATCACCCCGCGTCCCCGATGGGGATGCGGAACTGCCTGAGTGGACCCGGATCTGTGTGGTTTCTCGTGGTCCCCACGGTACATGGTTCCGGGACGGAGTGCCCCATCGGTCCCCTGTGCCGCGAGCTGCTGGTCGGACCTGCGGAGCGGGACCGGGCGCCCGCCCTCACGCCTGCAGCGGGCGAGTGGCCTCGGCCGCCGGTGACCCGGTGGTGACGATCTCGCCGAGGGTCTGCCGGAGATCCGGCGGGAGTGCCTCGACCGCCCCGGCGAGCACGATCTCGGAAGGCGCGAGGCGTTCCAAGGCGGTGTGCACGATGGCCGGGAGCCGGCCAGACGTCACCAGCAGCATCGGGGCGCGGGTGTGCGCGGAGGCGACGGTGGCGGAGAGCATCTCGACGGCCGCGGCGCCGGAGACGATCGCCCGCCCGCCAGGCTCACTGTCCTCCCACAGCCCGGCCGCCCGGGCCATCGGTCCACCCTCCGGGGAGTACCCGATCTCGGCGTCGGTGGCGTGCCGCAGTGCATCGACGACGTCTGTGGGCCACTCCTCCTCGTAGCCGACGAGGACGAGTCGCCGTGGCCGCAGGTCCGACAGGGCGGCGGTGAGCTCATCCGTCACCCCCACGGTGTCGCACACGACCACGGCACGACCGGTCACTGCCGCCTGCAGGGATGTCACGGGGGTGCGCCCGGCGTTGTCCGGGTGGGTCACGTACACGGTCGAGCGGTCCCGCGGGGGGAAGGCCTCGACCAGTTGGGCCGCTGCCCGGGCGGGGTCGTCCGTACCCAGCCGCTCGACCGTGCCGCTGACCAACTCCTCGATGCGGCTGTACCTCTCGGCGTCCACCAGGCCCTCGCCGCCCGCGACGATGACGCGTTCGGGGGCGAGCCGACCCAGCTCGTCGCGGGTGGCCTCGGGGATGGAGCCGGGGCGCACCCACAGCATCGGCCAGCCGAGACGGGCCGCGATCGGGGCGACCATCCGCGCGATGGCCATGCGCTCCACGCTGACGACGAAACATCCGGCCACCCCCGGGGCCCAGGTTTCGCTGGTGATCGCGCGGGTGGTCTGGAAGCGGGTGGTACCCGTCCAGCGGACGGTGCCGGGCACGTCCGGCTCGCGGCGGGCCTTCTTCTTGGGAGCCTTGCTCTTGGGTAGGAGCGCCTCGTAGGCAGGGAGAACCTGCTCCGTGGGTCCGTCCATGATCAGTCGGCCCTGATCAATCCACAGTACCCGGTCGCAGATCTCGCGGATGTTGGAGTTGGAGTGGGAGACCAGGAAGACGGTACCGGCCGCATCCCGGATCTCGGCGATGCGTTCGGCGCTTCGCTGCCGGAAGGAGGCGTCCCCGGTGGCCAAGGCCTCGTCGATCATCAGGACGTCGGGTGCTGCGGCGGTGGAGATGGCGAAACGCAGGCGGGCGCCCATGCCGGAGGAGTACGTGCTCATCGGCAGGTAGACGGCATCGCCGATCCCGGAGAACTCGACGATGTCGTCGAACTTCTCGTCGATCTCGGCGGTGGTCAACCCGAGGGCCTGCCCCCCGACGTAGATGTTGCGTTCGCCGCTCAGCTTGTTGATCAGTACGGCGTTGACGCCGAGCAACGAGGGCTCGCCGGAGACCCACAGCCTCCCCTCCGACGGAGGAATGAGGCCGGCCACCGCCCGCAGCAGGGTGGACTTGCCCGAACCGTTGCGGCCGATGATGCCGATCGACTCGCCGTGACGGGCGACGAAGCTGACGTCCTTGACCGCGTGGATCTCGCGAGTACGAGTGGGTGTGCCCGTACCCGGCAGGAGCAGCTGGCGAAGGGAGCGACGCTCTCCCTGGTTGCTGGGTGCCCCCCGGCGCTCGCCGCCGAGGACCCGGTAGGTCACGCTCACGTGGCTGACGACGACCGTCGGCGCCGCATCCGTGGATGCCTTCTCGTCCGCGCTCTTCGGGTCAGCCACGGCCGTACCTCGTCTCCGCCTGCCAGAAGAGGACCAGCCCCACCACCGCGGCACCGACTGACCAGGCGGCCATGATGAGCCAGTCCGAGAGGACCACTGCCTCGCCGTTGAGCAACGACTGCCGACCGGTCGTGAGCATCAGCGCGAAGGGCTGCATGGTCAGCACCTCCTGGACGACCGTCGGGAAGCCTTCCACGTAGTGCACGACGGGGAAGAAGACCCCGGAGACGTAGCGCAGCAGGCGGACGATGATCGGGATGAGGTTGGCGATGTCCGGGGAGGCGTTGACCAGGCGGGCCGCGATGAAGGCGAAGCCCAGCAGCGCCAGACCCTGCATCGCGACGGCGACCGGGAAGAGCAGCCACTCCCAATCGGGTCGTTCCCCGGTGGCGAACATCAGCACGAAGAGCAGCGCGAAACCCGGGACCGAGGCCAGCAGCTCGGTCAAGGTCACCGACACCGGCAGGATCGCCCGGGGGAAGTGCAGCGTGCGCACCAGGTTGAGCTTCCCGGTGATCGCCTTGGCCCCTCGGGTGATGACGGTCGAGGTGAAGGCGAACATGATGACCCCGATGCCGAGGAAGCCGACGAAGTTGTCGATCCCCCCTCGCGTGCCCAGGAGCAGTCCGAAGATCAGGTAGTAGCTCGTGATGAGCAGGGCCGGGTTGAGCACCGCCCACAGCTGGCCCAGGTAGTTGGCCTCGTTCTGTGCGCGCGACTCTGCCGACGACAGGGTCCAGAGAAAAGAACGACGCTGCCACAGGTCTCTCAGGTACTGGCGCAGCGGCGGGCGCTCGCTGAGCGCTCGCAGTCCGTGTCGATCTGCCAGCTTCCGCGCCTCCTCGACGGGTGGCGCAGGGGGAACGGAGGCCCGCCCGGCTGCTTGGGCGACGTCAGCCACAGTCGTTCCTTCTCGGCCGTCGTGCCCGTGAGGGCGCGGGGCGGCCGGGCCTCGCGGGGTACATGCGGGTGATCATACCGACCGGTTCATAGACTGCCCTGCAGGGAGATCAGGACGAGAGGTGCGCATGGCGAGGACGAAGCAGGTGTGGTCGGTGCTCCACCGCGCCCGACGCATGCCCCGCGCGCAGTGGGTCGCCCACTGGCGGACCCGACCGGTCGAGAGCGACACCGTCTTCTACGAGGCGACCTTCGGCGTAGGGCTGGTCGACAGTCCGTACGCGATCTTCCGCCATCTCGTCCGAGCGCCGGACTTCGACCACCTGCACCACGTCTGGGTCGTGGCGGACGACGAGCGCCGTCGACGTGCCCGCAAGCACCTGCGGGCGCTCGGTCTGGACGAGGGGCGGGTGCGGCTCGTGGGGTATCGCACCCCGGCCTACTTCCGGTACCTCGCGACGGCCGGCTACCTGGTCAACAACTCGACCTTCCCCGCGGAGTTCGGCAAACGCGCGGGCCAGACCTACGTCAACACCTGGCACGGCACCCCGCTGAAGTCGATGGGGTACGACGTCCCCGGTGGGGCGCTCGGGGCAGCCAATGTCATCCGCAACTTCCTCGCGGCGGACCATCTGCTCTCCTCAGGGCCGTACATGACGGACACGATGTACCGCCGGGCGTACCGCCTCGAGGGGATCGCCCCCGGGTCCGTGCTCGAGGTGGGCATGCCCCGTACGGACGTCCAGGTGGACGCCACCGGCGAGCGTCGTCGCGAGGTGCGCGAGCACCTGCGGACTCGTGGCGTGACGCTGGACGGGCGGCGGGTCGTGCTCGTCGCGCCGACATGGCGCGGTGAGGCCTTCGCGGACCCGCGTCTCGACACCGACGCCGTGGATGAGCTCGTCACTGAGCTCAGCAGGGTGCTTGGTGACGACTGGCAGGTCCTCGTCAAGGCGCACCCCGTGGTGCACGCGCAGGCGCAGGATCTCCCCTCGCTCCGGGGCGTGCTGGTGCCTCCCGACGTCCCGGCGAACGAGGCCCTCGCGGTCACCGACCACCTCGTCACGGACTACTCCAGCATCCTCTTCGACGCGCTGGCAGACCCCCGCCTGCCGATCACCTTCCACGTGCCGGACCACGCGGCCTACGAGCGACTCCGGCCGCTCTACCTTCCCGCGGAGGACTTGCCGGGTCACCTGTGCACGACGCCGGAGGAGACGGCCGTGGACGTGGCCGGCGGGGGAGGCCGCGCTGACGTCCGCCATGAGTGGGCGGAGCGGTACGCCCCCTTCGACGACGGAGGGGCCGCCGAGCGCGTGGTGGACGTGGTCTTCGGGGGTACCCAGCCGTCGGTCGGCCGGTGCACGTCACTGTCGGAGCGGACCCACGGCGGGCAGCGGGTTCCCCGCGTGCTGATCCACGGCGGATCACTGCAACACAACGGCGTCACCTCCTCGCTCATCGCCCTCCTGGGCGAGATCGACCTCGACGGCGTCGACGTCTCGGTCGCATGGGGGCCCGCTCGCAACGCCGACCCCGGTGCCTTCGCGGAGGCGGTCGACAGCCGAGTGCGCCTCCTGCCCAAGGTCGGTGGGATCAACGGCCCGAAGCGCGTGGTGTGGTTCCGACACCTGCTCGAGCGGCTCGGGGCCGACCACGCTGCCGTGCCCGTGAGCCGGCTCGTCCGTCTCCTGCAGGACGAGTGGGGGCGGTGTTTCGGCTCGGTGGAGTTCGACCACGTGATCGACTTCGGTGGCTACTCGCCCTACTGGGCCCTGCTGATGTCGCGCGGTGTCGCCCCCGGCGATGTGCGCACGCACTCGATCTGGCTGCACAACGACCTGGCCGCCGAGGTGGCCAGCAGTGCCGAGCACGGCAACGCGCGCGCCCGGCACCTGGAGCAGGTCTTCAGCCTCTATCGCCGCTACGACCGGTTGGTCTCGGTGTCGGAGTCGCTGTCCCGGGTGAACGAGCGCTCCTTGGCCGGGTACGCCGGCAACGCAAGCTTCCGCAGCGCACGTAATGTCATCGACGAGTCCCGGGTGCGCTCGCTCGCGCAGGTCCCCCTCGAGGACCTCGGGCTCGACGAGCGGGTGGTGGCCACTCTGCGGGACGCGGGCACGACGACCTTCGTCACTGCCGGCCGGCTCACCCACGAGAAGAACCAGGCACGGCTCATCCGCGCAGCAGCGGCCACGCGCGCTGCCGGGCACGATGTCACCGTCGTCATCATGGGCTCCGGACCACTGGAGGGTGAGCTGCGCGCCCTCACGGTCGAGTTGGGGGTCGAGCGGTCGGTCTTCCTCACCGGGCAAGTGGCCAACCCCTTCCCCGTGGTGGCGGCGGCCGGCTACTTCGCGTTGACCAGCGAGCACGAGGGGCTGCCCATGGTCATCCTCGAGGCGCTCGCGCTGAAGACGCCGGTGCTGACCACGGCCTTCTCCTCCGTCGAGGGCGTGGTTCCCGAAGGGTGCGGTGTGGTGGTTCCTCGCGATGACGACGCGGTCCGACATGCCATGATGGAGCTCGCTTCCGCGCGTCCGGCCTTCACCGCACTGGACGTCGATGCCTACAACGCCAGCGCCCTGGACGAGTTCGCGACGGCGATTGGCCTCGAGGACGACACGCGGACACCAGCCACGCCACGACCTACAGGACACACGTGATCGAGCAGAACCCTCGCGCCGGACGCCCTTCGCTGGAGGAGCTGCGTGCGGTGGCCCAGCCGCCGACCGTGGTGGGTCGACGCAACTCGGAGCACTGGGCCGGCACGCTCTACCTGCGGCGCATGTCCCTCCACTTCACCCGGGCGATCCTGCCGACGGGAATATCGGCCAACGGCGTGACGTGGCTGATGATCCTCGTCGGGGTGATCGGTGCCGCCGTCCTGGTCATCCCCTCCTGGTGGGCGGTCCTCGCGTGTGCCTTCCTGATGCAGTTCCAGATCCTGATCGACTGCTCGGACGGTGAGGTCGCCCGCTGGCGCGGGACGTCCTCGCCGATGGGTGTCTACCTCGACCGGGTGGGCCACTACGTCACGGAGGCCGCACTGCCCATCGCGCTGGGTGTCCACGTCGACGGTGGTCTCGGGTCGATCGGAGGGTGGACCACGGTCGGCGCACTCACCGCGTGCGTGGTCCTGCTCAAGAAGTCCTTCGGCGACATCGTCCACGTCGCCCGCCACTACGCGGGCCTGCCGAAGGGGGAGGAGGACGCCCAGACCGCGGCCTCCCGATCGGCCGGGCTGCGGTCCGCGCGCAGCCTGCTGCGGTTCTTCCCCTTCTTCCGCGCGTTTGTGGCGATCGAGTTCTCCCTCATCACCCTCGTCGCCGCGACCCTCGGTCTCGTCCTGTCCGCGGTGGACGTCGTCGGCGAGGGCGTCGTCCTCCAGTGGTGGCTGCTCCTCTCGCTGCCCCTGGCCCTGGCGACGGCCGGAGGTTTCCTGCTGATGATCGTCACGTCGCGGCGGTTCGACGCCTGAGACGCACGGACGGGGCGCCCGGTACGACGACGGAGGGGGAATCCTGAACCGGTCGGGACGGACGCGGCTGTCGTAAGGTGACCCCGTGGCAGAGCGCGTATACCTACACATCGGCGCACCGAAGTCGGGGACGACCTTCCTGCAGACCACGGTGTGGAGCAACAAGCCCCTCCTGCAGCAGGCGGGCGTCCTCCTCCCCGGACCAACGCGCAGGACGCACATCGCGATGGCCGCGTGGGCCCGCACCGACTCCCCCAGCCCGGCGCAGCACAGGGGCTGGACGCAGCTGCGGAGCGAGATCGCTGCCTGGCCGGGCAACGCACTCGTGTCGTGCGAGTGGTTCACGATGGTTCCCGACGCGCTCATCGCGCGGTTGATCGAGGGGCTCCAGCCTGCTGAGGTCCACGTCGTCTTCACCGCGCGAAGCGCAGCGCGCACGCTCCCGGCCGCGTGGCAGGAGCGGTTGAAGCTCGGTGACTCGATCGACCTCGCTGACATGCTCGAGTCGATGGAGACCGCCGACAACGAACGTTGGAACTGGGCAACCCTGGACCCATCTCGTGTCCTGCCCCGATGGGGGAAGCACGTCCCCCACGACCGAATCCATCTCGTGACGCTGCCACCCAGCGGTACACCGTCCTCGGTGCTGTGGACCCGGTTCGCGCAGGCCTGCGAGATCCCGGAGACGGAGCTGACGCAGAACAAGGCCTTCGCCAACGAGTCGTTGACTGCGGAGGCCGCTCGCCTGATGCAGCTGATCGGGCCGCAGCTGCTGGAGGAGGTCGGCAGCGACGGGTACGACAAGTACAGGTGGATCAGGAACTACCTCAGCCACAACCTGCTCGCGCGGGAGGCCGGGCACAAGATCCGCCTGCTCCCCGATGAGCTGGCGGCCCTCGAGGTGCACACCGACGGTGCGATCGCGACACTCGAGGCGGGCGGCTTCGATGTGGTCGGCGACCTGGCTGATCTGCGGGACACGCCGGACCAGTCCCACGCTGTGCGACCGAGCGAGGTGAGCGACCAGGCCCTTCTGGCACTCACGTCCGCGGTCCTCCCGCCCGTGCTGGGTCGTTTGAGAGCGGAGTACGACCGCGCGAACCGTGAGCGGAGCCGAGCGAACCGTGCCGAGGAGTCTCCCGACCCCAGCACCCTCGACACAGTGCGCAGGAGGGTCCGGTCCGGCATCAGCTCCCGACTGCCCGTTCGCGCTCGCACCTGGATCAGGACCGCGATCTCACGCAGGACCCCGACGGCCCGCTCCTGACCACGAGATCTTCACCGGCGGCGGGGAAGGCTGACGGCGGCGAACACCGATGAGGGCCCCGCGAATCAGTACCGGGTCGAGCCGGGCCGCGGAGGGGGGAGTAGTGCGTCGACCACTCGCGCGGCCGCGTGACCATCGTCGTGTGGGGCGAAGCGGGCGATGAACGCATCGGTGGTCGACCGGTCGGCACCATCCACGGACAGGCTGTGGTGCAGGGCGCCGAGCAGCTCGTCCTCGGTGGTCGTGACTGGGCCGGGGACCTCTGCCTCGTAGTCGAGGTAGAAGCCGCGCAGGGCGTCGCGGTAGCTAGCGAGGTCGTACGCGTGGAAAACCATGGGGCGCCGAAGCAATGTGTAGTCGAAGAAGACGGACGAGTAGTCGGTCACCAGGACGTCGCTGACGAGCATGAGCTCTTGGATGTCCGAGTATCGCGACACATCGATGACCTGGTGCTTCAGCTCCGGAGGGACTGCCAGGCGGTCGGCGATGAGGACATGCATCCGCAGGAGGAGGACCACGTCGTCACCCATCTCCCGGACGAAGCGCTCGAGGTCGAAGGGCAGCTCGAAGGAGAATCCGCGTCCGTTCCGGCTGTCGTCACGGAAGGTCGGGGCGTACAGGACGACTTGCTTGCCCTCCGGCAGTTGCAGGCGCTGCCGCACCTGCTCGGCGAGCGTGGACGTGTCCGTCAGACACAGGATGTCGTTGCGCGGGTATCCCGTCTCGAGTACGTCCCGGTCGTAGTTGAAGGCGGAGCGGAAGGCCTGCGTGGCGTATGGGCTGGGTGAGAGGAGGGTGGTCCACTGGCCGATCGCCCTGTCGACGCGATCGACGTAGCCGTCGTCGCGACCGACGACCTCGTCGAGGTCGTGGAGCATGCGCTTCAGGGGCGTGCCGTGCCACGTCTGCACGAAGACGCCATCGCGGCGGCGGCGGATGTAGTGGGGGAAGTTCTGGTTGTTGACCCAGTAACGGGACCGTCCCAGGTGCCAGAAGTAGGCCGGGGACAGCCGCTTGACGACCACGAGGCCCGGGTCCCACACCGGGATGGACTTGTCGTGGACCCAGATCTTGCGCCGAGGGTCCTTGCGCCGGACCAGCTCCTCGTAGATGTAGCGAGGGCTGTCACCGTACTGACGGCCCAGGCCGCTCTCGAAGACGATGGCCTCCCGAGCCGGCAGCATCCGTGCCACGGCGATGAGTCGGCGCATGAGGGGGAAGTAGTACCGGTGGCGACGCGCACGTCGGATGAGCAGCTGCACGAGCTCGCTCTGCTCGACGGTCTGTCGCACTGACTGGTCCCGTCGTGCGGAGTGGATCGCCTCGACGATCCGCTCACTGTTCCGGCGGTCGCGGTGGGTGAGGAACCGGGACACCCTCGCGGCATACCTGGGCTCGATGCTCCCGCCTCGCGCGAGGGCATCGGCGAGCAGGTCGATGACGGTGTCGAGGTCGGAGGTGATGGGGCCGGGGAGCTCATTGCCCAGGTCGAGGTGGCTGCCCCAGCGCCCCAGGAAGCGGCGGACGTCGAACTGGAAGTAGATGACGGACTTGTCCAGGAAGGAGAAGTCGAACCCGGGACTCGAGTAGTCCGTGACCATGACCTCGCTCTGCTTCAGCAGGTGCTGGACGTCGACGGCACCCTGCTGGACCACGGTGACGCCCTCGACGTCGAAGTGTCGGCTGAACTGCTGCATGTTCGGGTGCAGGCAGAACACGACGTGGGCGCCCTGCTGCTCCAGGAGTGCCGCCAGACGGGGACTGGTGAGGAAGTCGTGCCACTGCTGGAAGTAGTCGGTGTCGGTGAAGGCAGCCGGGTCCTGCAGCCAGTCGCGCCACGTCGGGAGCACGAGGATCTGACCCGTGATCGGGGTGACTGATCCGTCGAAGAGGGCATCGAACCGGGCCAGCCCGGTGACGGCCACTTCGTCTGATCGGTAGCCGAAGTCCTGGACGATGTACTCCTTCTCGCGCTCGGAGGAGACGAGGAAGAGGTCTGTCTGGAAGGAACTGATCCGCTTGCCGTAGTTGGGGGCCATCCACTTCGTCCCCATGACGCCGTGCTGGAGGAACACCTTGGGCATCTTCATCAGACGGGCGAAGCCTGGCGTGCGCGTGGGATAGAGGAAGTTGGGGTGATGGGTCCCGATCAGACGGTCCGCGCGCAGACACACCGCGACGTGCTCGAGCGACTTGAACTCGAGGACGTGGTCCAGCCCCGCGAGGTTCTCTCGCTCCGGGGAATCCTTCTCGATGACGTAGTACGCGTCGATCTCGGGATGGTGGGCACGCAGATGACGAAAGAGGTGCAGGCCGTTGTCCTGGGCCTTGGAGGGACGCTCACCGACCAGCCAGACAGGCTTGGCGCCGGGGCGGAGACGCTGCAGCGACCGGGATCCGGGACGCATGAGCTTCTGCAGGTGCCGGTACGCATCCGCAGGGAACAGCTCCAGGTGCAAGGAGGGGTACTTGGCCTTGAAGGTGTAGTACGGCGTGATGGCCAGTGTGCTCTCGCCCGATGTCACCCAGCCGTCATTGGTTCCCCGCCGTACGAGATAGGGAGTGCGGCCGACCCGGCCCCACACGGTCTCGCCCTCGTCGGTGGTGGCCTCGACCCACAGGTCCGCAATCGTGTCGCTGGTGGCCAGCCCCCCCTCGAGGTCGCGGCGGAAGTCGTGCTCCGAGGAGAACTCGTAGTGGCGCGCGCTGAAGGTCCGCACGGTCCTGTCCGTGTCGAGGCTGATCGTCGCCGCGCTGCTCGACCGGTAGACGCCGTCCCGACCGACGAGGTGCAGCCGGGCCGTCGTCAAGGTGGCGTGCCGCGACGCAAGAGCGCCGGCGATCACCAGGCGTCCGGCGCTGACCTGCAAGTGGGCGACCTCGACGCGCAGCGTCGCGCGAAGGGGACGGTCGATGGCCAATGCGAGGTGGCCGTTGCGATTGACGTAAGGGAAGACGAACTGCCCGGCCGAGTTCGTCACGGGGGAGAAGCCGGGCAGCGGCGTCCGCCGGAATCGTCCGAGGGGAACGCGGTAGGACAAGGTCGTGTCCGTCGCGACGACCTCGGTCGCGTAGCGCGGAGGTCGCTGACGATCCTCCGTGACGGAGACCCAGACCGATGTGATCGCGCCGGGTTCGGCCTCGTCGGCGTCGGGGTCCGGGGGGGCCTCGGGCGCGATCACGTCGAGGTCGATGGTCGACCGGTGTCTCAGAGCCGGCTCTCCCGAGGACATGACGTCGCTGGACTCCCAGGAGCCGACTCGGATCCAGTCGTCAGCCAGGAGCAGCCACACGTCGTGGAAGTGCAGCATCGGCCCGGTGAGCGCCTCGAGGGTGAGCGTCCGGCCGGACTGGCGCATGTCCAGTCGGATCCGTGAGTACGGTCCGACGGGTGCGGGACGGGCCAGCCGGCGCTCGCGGCGGGCCCTCACGGCCTTCTGGGCGAGGAGGGCGACAGAGGGCATGTGGATCAACGTGGGTCTCTGCGCATCGGGCCAAATGTATCGCGGGGCAGCCCGTGCGGGTCCGACGACGGTGACCGACCGGGGGTTCCTGCCCCGGCCATACCGAGGTCACCGTGACGTGGCACCGTGGCCGTCCTTCTCGAAGGGAGAGACGAACGGCAGCAGGGTCGTCAGGACCCGGTTGACCCGGTCATCCGCGATCGACGCCTGGTCCGGGTCCGAATTGGTCTCGTTGAGGCAGTAGAAGTCCACGTCGTCGCGCGTGAGCAGGCGATCGATCCGGGCGTCGACGTCGGGCCCCCAGATGTCGAGGAACTCGTACGCGACGTCCATCGCCACAGCTCGGCCGGTAGCGGCGGCCCAGTACGACTGGAGCTGTGCCGCGAGCGAGATGTCCTCGACGGACCTGAACCGCGAGCGACGCGTCCGTGCCAGGAGGGCGGGTTCGGCGGTCTCGATCTCCTCGATCACCTGACGGTGCTGGGGGTGTGGGGTGTGTCGGGGGCGGGTCAGGGGGCGTCGTGCGAACCGGCGCTCGATCACGGCGCGGCCGTTCTTGAACGCGGACACGACCGGCAGGTCGGCGTCCGAGGTGTCCGAGTCGTCGATCGGGATCAAGGACGGGAAGTAGCGGATGAGACCACTGGCGCTGAAGAAGTGCTCAGGTCGCAGCGGCCGCGCCAGGAAGACGTCGTCGTTGAAGTACAGGTAGTGGTCGGAGAGCCCTGGTATTCGGTGCAGACAGGCCTCGATGGCGTGCGAGTTGAACGTCGGCAGGTCGGCGGGGTCGGGGAAGATCTCGACGTGGCTCACGACGTGTATCCGTGGGTCGGTGGTGTCGAGCCATGGCGGCACCTGGCCGTTCGTGACGATGTGGATGCGTCGGATCCAGCTGGCATACGCGACGAGGGAGCGAAGGGAGTAGCGCAGCTCGTCCCGTGAGGCGAAGCGAGATGGCGATCGGGACGTGGCCTGCACGTCGTCGGCGCCGTGGGAGTCTGCTCTCGCGAACTCTGCCTGCCACGCCGGGTCGCTGGAGTCGACCCAGGTGTAGACGGCATCGACGGGGAAGTTCACCTGCTCCAGTGGGACGGCGCGAACGGCGGCGGGAGGCGCCTGCAGGCCGCCCGGTGGCAGGAACCGCGCCCGTTGGTTGGCTCGGGGCGAGCGCAGGGTCCCGAAGGCATGCTCCCCTCCGTCGGGGGACGGGCTCGGCGCGTCGAGTTCGGTCCATACCTCGAGGTCGACCCCCAGCACCTCCGTGGGGAGTGGTCGTCCCGTCAGTGAGACCTGGGGCAGGTACAGGCGAACGACGGATCCCGGACGAAGTTCCGGCATGGTGGCGACGGGTCGGATGCGTCCCAGCCAGCGGCCGAGGTCGATGGCGTGGACATCGTCTGCCGGTGGAAGGTGACGCAGGGCTGCGTCGACGGCTCCGACGTCCGCGGACGAGACGACGATGCGATGCGGTTCGGCGCCGACCGCGGGCATCTCGAGGCCCCTGATGCCTGCCTCGGCGATCGCAGCGAGGACGCGGTCGCGGCAGTGGTCACGTAGCGCCCACGCGTCGAACCGGTCCGTGACGCGTGCGCGGACGCGTGACGTCCCTCGCTGGAGGTGCACGTGCCCATCTGCTCCCTGGCCCCGCAACGTCACCGGACGGGTGCCGTTGCGCATGCTCCGGACACGGTCCCGGGCGTGCCTGAGGAGGTCGAGTCGCACTACGGATGCGATCTGCAACGAGGGGTGAGGTGGCATCACGGGAGTCCTGGTGGGTTGGGTGGGATACCGCGGACTATAGTTCCGTGCGCGGACTCCAACGGCTAATTGCTACGTTTCGTCGTGGCGCTTGCGCTGTGGCCGAGGAAATCTCGCCACGCCGGTGGCAGTGATCTCGTCCACCGACCGGGCATGATCGTGGGGTCGATCAAAGACAATCACCACGGGCTGAGCGGGTCAGTGGTTCGTAGGAGGTTGGATGTTGCGCGTGACCGACGCGGTCAAGAGCATGCAAAGGGCACGCCAGAGGGGCTCGCAGGAGTGGCGGGCCTTCTGGCTGGAGCGGCCGGTGGACCCCAACCTCGTCGTGTACGAGTCCTTCGCGGGCAACGGCGTCCTGTGCAACCCGGAGGCGATCTTTCGCGCGCTGGTCGACGACCCTGAGTTCGCGCACTTGACCCATATCTGGTGCCTCTCGCGGGAGGCGTGGTCCTCTGGGGTCCGAGCGGAGTTCGCGCAGAATCCGAACGTGCGGTTCGTCCGGTACAAGTCGCCCCAGTACTGGCAGGCCCTGGCAACGGCCGGGTACGTGTTCAACAACACGAGCTTCCCGCCGGAGTTCACCAAGCGTGACGGACAGATCTATGTCAACACCTGGCACGGGGTGCCGCTGAAGACGATGGGCTATGACGAGCCGAACGGTGGGACCAGTGCCCGCAACGTCCTGCGCAACTTCCTCGCTGCGGACTACCTTCTCGCCGCGAACTCCTTCATGGCCGAGCGAATGTACGAGTCGGCCTACCGGCTGACCAACATCTACCCCGGTCACATCATCACGGAGGGGTCGCCGCGCGTCGACCGTCAGTTCTTGAACGATTCAGGGCGACGCCGGGTGCGCCGTCGGCTCCAGGACGCCGGCGTCCGGCTCGGCGACAACCAGAAGGTTGTCCTCTATGCGCCGACCTGGCGCGGTGAGTCCTTCCACAGGCCGACGAACGACACCGCGCGACTTGCCACCCGTGTGCGTGAGCTCAAGCGTCAACTGCCGGCCGATCAGCAGGTGCTGCTGCGGGTGCATCAGCAGGTGTACGACTTCGCCATCGCGCACCCTGAACTGGCCGACATCCTCGTGCCGAACGAGATCCCGAGCAACGAGGTGCTGGGGGTGACGGACGTGCTGGTGACGGACTACTCGAGCATCTTCTTCGACTTCCTCGCCACAGGGCGCCCGATCGTCTTCTTCACGCCTGACATGAGGGCATACGACGGCTACCGCGGCCTCTACCTCGACCCGAAGGACCTGCCCGGTCCGGTCGTGCACAAGGTGGGCGAGCTGGCTCGCAGTCTCGTGGCCGTGGGGACCGGCGAGGGCGATGACCCTGCCGTTTCACATCGACGTGCGTACCAGGAGGCCCGGGAGCGCTTCGCTGCCCTGGAGGACGGCGAAGCGACCCGTCGCGTGGTTGACATCGTCTTCCGCGGCAATACCTCCGGTCACGACATCCGACCGGCACGCTCGGACGGTCGTGCGCGCATCCTCATGTACCTCGGCGGGATGCGTTCCAACGGCATCATGACATCGGCGCTGAACCTGTTGAACAACATCGACCACGACCGCTTCGACGTCTCGGTGTTCTACCAGCACTCGTCATCGAAGCAGGTCCTGGGCAACGTGGCCAAGATCCACCCACGCGTCCGGCTCGTCCCGCGTGTCGGAGGAATGATCTGGTCCCTGCGATCGGAGGGGGAGCGCAGCAAGGCGCTCCACGGTGGTCAGGACGTGCAGGGTGAGTCCCTGGAGCGTGCTGAGCGCATGTTCGCGCAGGAGTGGCGCCGGTGCTTCGGCTTGGCGGAGTTCGACCACATCGTCGACTTCAGTGGCTACGCGGCGTTCTGGGCGCGCCTGCTGCGACAGGGGCCGGCGAAGGACTACTCGATCTGGCTCCACAACGACCTCATGGCCGACCAGATGAAGGTCGTGAACGGCAAGCAGCCTCACGTGGCGAACCTGGGCTCCGTCTTCAGCGCGTATGCCGGGTACGACAACCTGGTGTCCGTCTCCGAGGCCCTGATGGAGATCAACAAGGAGATCAACAAGGACAACTTGGCAGCGGCCGCGCCGAAGGCCAAGCACACCTTCGCCCGCAACACGATCGATGCCGATTACATTACGCGGATGGCCTTCGGCGACCTCGATGGCGATCGAGTGGAGTCCGCGTCGGAGGCAGTCCCCGCGGGTGACCTCCCGCTCGCCGTGCGGACGTTGTCGGAAGTGCATGGCATGGACCGCCTTGAAGGGGCCGTGCAGCGACGCCGGACGATCAGTGACGTGATCCCGCCCGCCGACGGTGTCCGGACATTCGTCACGGTGGGAAGGCTGTCGCCCGAGAAGAACCACGAGCGACTCATACGGGCCTTCGACATCGTGCACCAGGTGGACCCCAACACCCGGCTGGTCATCATCGGCGGCGGTCCCTTGGAGCACGATCTCGTGGAGTTGACGCACGATCTGGGTCTCGGGGAGGCGGTCACCGTCGCAGGGCAGCAGAGCAATCCGCACGTGATCCTGTCCAAGGCGGACGTGTTCGTCCTTTCCAGTGACTACGAGGGGCAGCCGATGGTGATCCTCGAGGCCCGGGTGCTGGGGTTGCCTGTGGTGGCCACGAACTTCGCTTCGGTCGGAGGTGCCCTTCCTCCGGGTGTCGGCCGCATCGTCGAGCGCGACGAGGAGGCGCTGGCGGAGGGGATGGCGGCTGCCCTGCGGGGTGAGGTGCCCAACCCGACCTTCGACGCTGTCGCGTACAACGCGGAGGCGACCCAGGACTTCTACCGGGTGATCGGGGCCGCGGGGTCTGTTGGTCGGGATTGATCCGCAGCCCCTGCGGCGCCCGAGGCGCTTGGTACGATCCGAACATGGCAAGCGACAGCGCACCCAGCGCCCTTCGCCCGATCCCTTCATCTGCTCGCCTGCTCCACATCGGCACCATGAAGTCGGGTACGAACTCCATCCAGCACGCGGCCAAGAAGAAGCGCAAGTCTCTCCTTGAGAAGGGAGTGCGTTACCCCGGAAGGGACGTGAATCACTTCACGGAGGCATGCGCATTCATGGGATTGTCCCGCGAAGGCGAGGTGCCGCCGTTTGACCGCTGGCAGGAGTTGGTTGATGAGATCAACTCTGATTCACGTCGCGCCCTCATCAGCCATGAGTGGATTTGCGAGGCGGACGACGAGCAGGCGCGTGGATTCGTCGAGTCCCTGGGGGAGAACACGCACGTCGTCATCACGCTGCGGCCACTGTCCGGGATGCTCGGATCGTATTGGCAGCAGATGGTCAAGACCGGCGTCGCGACCCTGACCTTCAACGACTGGCTGAAGAAGGTCCTCGCTGCGCCGCCCGGAACAACCCAGGGCTCGAAGTTCGACAAGCAGAGCGACCAGGCGAACATCGTGAGTAGGTGGGAGCGGGTCGTCGGTCCGGACCGCCTCACGGTCCTCATCGCCGACAAGAAGCGCCCGACGCTCATCTCCGACGCGTTCGAGCAGCTGCTCGCCCTTCCGCCCGGTTTCCTCGTCGTCGACGACGCGGACGGGACACAGTCGAACCGGTCCCTGTCCGTCTCGGAAGCCGAGCTCTTCCGGCGGCTCAACGTCATCTTCAAGAAGCACGAGGTTCCGTGGGTGGAGTACGCGACGGCTCCCCGTCGTGGGGCCGTCGCCCGGGTTCTCAAGGATCAGCTCCCCGGTTCCGACCAGAAGATCCAGCTTCCGGAGTGGGCAGCGGACGTGGCCAACTCCTACTCCGAGCGGATGGTCACCCAGCTGCGGGAGTCCGCGGCCACCGTGGTCGGGGATCTCGATGCTCTCAGCGCGCCGGTGAGCACCGCCCCGGACTCCCAGGACCCCATCGACACCATCTCCATGGATGTGGCAGTCGAGGCCATCGCCGGCACCGTGTCCGCGTCCTTGGGGCGGGGCCCGTTCTTCGGCAAGAGGAACCCGAACCACGGCCTTCGAATCGCCGGTCAGCAGTCGGGCGCGACATCAGTGCCCGCGGGCACCCCGAGCCTCGGGCAGCGGGTATCCGACTGGGGGCGCCGACTGGCCGCCAAGCGTGGCTGAGTCAGACACACCCCGAGCGGGTCTCAGAGCACTGGCGGGTGCCCCATCACAGTGAGCGTCAGGACGGTGCGCCACCGCATCGGGTGCCGCCCTCCCGGGTCCGTGTCGAGACCCTCGCGGAAGCCTCGGAACCAGTGCCTGAGATTACCGGGCTCGCGCCAGGTGCGGGCGACGGTGATGGCCGTCCAGACCCCGATGTAGAGCACCGCCAGCGGCCACGGGAGGTTGCGGCGGGCGACCCAGACACGGTTGCGGGCGTTCAGCCGCCAGAAGAGGGCGTGCCGGGTGGCCTCGGTGGCCGGGTGGTGAATGAGTACGGACGGGTCGTACGTCAGCTCCCAGTCGTGGTCGCGCAGCCGCCAGGCCAGCTCGATCCCCTCGTGGCCGAAGAAGAAGTTGCCGGGGAAGCCGCCCACCTCCTCGTATGCGGAACGCCGGAGGGTCACGACCCCTTCGCAGACGGAGAAGGCGGGGCCACCGACCGTCGGATCGCCCACTCGCGCTCGTGGTACCCAGCGCCGCAGGGTGACGCCGTCGGTGTCGGCGACACGAGCGTGGACCAGGCCCAGCCGTGGTTCGGCCCGGAAGCGCGCCACAGCGTGCGCCAGGGCGGTGTCGTCGGGCAGCCAGGCGTCGTTGTCGAGGAAGAAGACGAACTCGGACGTGCCGTGGGCCACGCCGATGTTGCGTCCCTCGGCGGGGCCGACGTTCTCGGGCAGGTGGACAGCGCGGACGTCGTCGGGGAACCCCACCGGGGCCCAGCCGTTGCCGACCAGGATCAAGGTGACGTCCACGTCGATCTGGACCCGGGCCGATTCCAGAGCACGCAGCGTCTCGTCCTGACGGTCGCCCTGGCTGAGGACGACGACATCGACGGACGGGCGTGGGGCCATGCGGGCTCCTCTTCGAAGGGGATGACCCTCGACCCTACTGTGAACTCGCCTCTGCGGCCGCGTACCGCGTCACGCGCTGAAGCGCCATAGACTGGGCGACTGCCAGCCCCGAGCGCCGTAGTGAGGTATTCATCCCATGGGCAAGACCGTCATCACGTATGGCACGTTCGATCTCTTCCACATCGGACACCTGAACATCATCAAGCGGTTGAGCGCTCTCGGGGACCGACTCGTCGTCGCCGTCTCGACCGATGAGTTCAACGCCATCAAGGGCAAGCGGCCCATCGTGCCCTACGAGCAGCGCCTGGAGATCGTCCAGAGCATCAAGTACGTGGATCTGGCGATCCCCGAGGACCGGTGGAGCCAGAAGCGTGAGGACATCGTCACCTATGACGTCGACATCATGGGCATGGGCGCCGACTGGGAGGGTAAATTCGACGACCTCTCCGACCAGGTGGAGCTGGTGTACCTGCCCCGCACCGACGGCATCTCCACCACGGAGATGAAGCGGGTGCTCAGCGCTTTCGACTCCCGGCACGTCGAGGAGCTGAAGCGCACCATCGACAACATCGGACAGATCGTCAAGGAACTCAGCTGACGTCAGATCCCGACCGGGATCCACGCAGGACGAACGGCCACGACGAGCCGCTATGGTGCCTGTCATGCCTTCCGGCCGCCGCTCCCTGCTCAGCTTGGTCGCCGGTGTCCGGAAGCGGGGTCGGAAACCCGTCTCCACACCCCCTGCCCCCACCGGAGAGTTCCCCGAGGGGCGCTACTTCGCCACCCTGGGTGAGCTGCCGAAGAACTACCGGGGTACGGCCGCCGTCGTCCTCCACCGCAGCTGCATGATCGCCGCGCAGACCGGCCAGCCGCTGGAGATCCTCACGTTCGGGCACCAGGTCGACTACGACGCACTCACCCGACAGATGCGGGCCGATGGTCGCCTCACCACCCAGGTGCGCTTTCGCAACATGTGGTCCGACCTCGCCCGCCTCCACCCGCACGATCCTGATCGGTCCGGGCCGACCTTCGATGCCTTCGCGCCCCTCGACGACAGGACGACCTCCAAGACCTTCCGGGGGAAGGGAGTGCCGCACCGTCGACTCCGTCAGGACGAGGCCGGCAGGAACCTCCAGATCGACTTCCTGAGGGCGGACGGCACGGTCATCGTGTCGGACCGTCGCGACGCCCCGTCGACGTCCGGCATGCACCGGTCGCTCGTGCTGTGCGATACGCAGAGCCGGCCGGTGGCCGAGTTTCCTTCGCCCGAGGCCCTGCACCGGTACTGGTTGGACAGCGTCATCGGTGCGGACCAGGCCTTCGTCTTTTCCGACACCTTTGGCCTGGCCGGGTTGATGCACACGTACAAGCGGCCGAATGTCGTGACCGTGCACACCTTCCACAACCACCACCTGGCCAGCGGCAGCGCCCGACGACTGGACACCAGTCAAAGGAGGTATCTGCCGTTCATGGACAATGTGGACGACTTCGATGCCACCATCATCCTCAGCGAACGCCAGCGCGAGGACCTCGACGCGTTGCTCGGCCCCAGCCCCACCCGGTGGGTGATTCCGAACTCCCGCAACGTCGATCCCCCCACGCCTGCGCCCGCTCGCGACGCGAACGCCGTCATGATGGTCGGCGGGCTGGTTCCCGGGAAGCAGACCGAGCACGGCATCCGGGCGGTGCACCAGGCCAACCAGCAGCTCCCCGAGCCGCTGACCCTGCGCATCTACGGAGCGGGTGGCTGCCACGACGACCTCCAGGCGCTCATCGTCGATCTGGGTGCGAGGACGATCACGCTGGCGGGATTCGACCGGACGGCACCGGACCGGTTCGCCCAGGCGTCCTTCTCGCTGCTGACCAGTCGGACCGAGTCATCATCGCTGGTGCTGCTGGAGAGCATGGCCCGTGGCTGCATCCCCATCGCGTACGACGTGCGGTACGGCCCCCGGGAGCTGATCACGGATGGGGTCGACGGGTTCCTCGTCCCACAGGACGACATCGAGGCGCTGGCCCGCACGCTCGTGCGCGTCCGGGACATGGGGGAGTCCGAGCTGGCCACGCTGCGTGAGAACGCCGCCCGTCGGGCGCAGGACTTCTCCGACGCGTCCATCGGGCCCCGCTGGGCTGCCATGCTCCGGGCCACGCTCGCTGCCAAGGTGCCTCCGCAACCGTTGGCCCTGAGCGACGTGACGAGTGACGTCACCGTTGACCCGCAGGGGCTGGCCGTCACGATGCACATGACGACCGACCGCCCCCTGCAGCGGCCGCGAGTACACCTGAGCATCGCGGGCCGCTCCGCGCCCGTGCGGATGCGCCGTCCGGCAACCCCAGTCGACGGCACGGGCCTCGGTCTGCGCGTCCGGGCGATCATCGGTCACGAGCATCTCGAGTGGGTCCGGACCACCTTCCTCGACGCCCACCTCGAGGTCCACGATGCGGCGGGGCGGGCCTGTGTCCGGCTGCCCGCGCCGGCATCGCTGGTCGAGGACGGGGCGCAGACGTTCGCCGGCTTCGACGTGTACGCCACCAAGCACGGCAACCTCAGCCTCAAGAAGGAGCCGGGCGCCGGCGCTCCCGTGTGAGGGAGGTGCGGAAGGGGAGATCGTCAGTCACGGTCGGCGGAGATGAACGCCGGACGACAAGCCGTGAGGTGGTGGCCAGGGGCGGGGTCGAACCGCCGACCTTCCGATTTTCAGTCGGACGCTCGTACCAACTGAGCTACCTGGCCGAGCCGGTCCGTGGTGGACCAGCGAGCGACCGCGACGGGACTCGAACCCGCGACCTCCGCCGTGACAGGGCGGCGCGCTAACCAACTGCGCTACGCGGCCTTGTGGTGCAAGGCACTGCAAGACTTGCTTGCGTATCCCCAACGGGATTCGAACCCGTGCTACCGCCGTGAAAGGGCGGGGTCCTGGGCCGCTAGACGATGGGGACCCGTACACGACGAACCCCTCGCTACGCGGCAGGCAGCACCGGAATCCGTCGAGGACTCGGAAAGCATACGAGAGAGATGGTCGATCGCCCAAATCGGCGGCCCCGAGGCGGTTTTCCGGGCCTCCGGGCAGTCGATCAGGCGCGTCGGGCCCACTCGCGCACGCGCTCGGCGTCCCAGGTCGTGACGATCCGCTCCAACGGCACCCCGAGTCGCTCGGCCCGCTGTGCGCCGTACGCCTTCATCTCCAGCTGCCCGGGCGCGTGGGCATCGGAGTCGACGGCGAAGAGGCACCCGATCTCCAGTGCCAGCTCGATCAGCTCGTCCGGCGGGTCCCGCCGTTCTGGCCGGGAGTTGATCTCCACGGCGACATCGTGCTCCGCGCAGGCCTCGAAGACCGCGCGGGCGTCGAACTCGCTCTGCGGCCGCGTGCCCCGCCCCCCGGTCACGAGACGCCCGGTGCAGTGGCCGAGGACGTTGACTCGTGGGTTGCTCACCGCAGCCACCATGCGTCGGGTCATCGCCCCCTTCGCCATGCGCAGCTTGGAGTGCACGGACGCGGTGACCAGGTCGAGCCGGCCGAGCATCTCCTCACTCTGGTCGAGCGTGCCGTCATCGAGGATGTCGACCTCGATGCCCGACATCAGGGTGAAGGCATCGCCCACGGAGGCGTTGATCCGCTCCAGCAGGTCCAGCTGCTGCGTCAGGCGCGCGGCGGAGAGGCCGTTGGCGATCCGTAGCCGGGGGGAGTGGTCGGTCAGGACCATCCACTCCTGGCCGAGCTCGACCGCGGTGAGGACCATCTCCTCGATGGGGCTGCCGCCGTCGGACCAGTCGGAATGCAGGTGGCAGTCGCCGATGATGGCCGCGGTGTAGTCCTCGCCGCCCTCGACGAGGGGTCCACCGTGCTCCTCCTGCTGGCGGGCGAGGTAGTCCGGCAGGTCCCCGCGCACGGCCTGCTCGATGACGCCGGCGGTGGACTTGCCGATACCGGCCAGCTCGGTCAGTCTGCCGTCCTCGACCCGCTGGGCCAGCTCCCCTTCGCCCAGGTCGCGCACGACACCGACGGCGCCCCGGAAGGCCTCCACGCGGCGGCTGTGCTGGCGGGAGCGTTCCAGGAGGAACCCGACGCGCCGCAGCGCCTCGACCGGGTCGACGGGCGCCTCGAGCGGAGGAAGGGAGCGCATCGGATCACCAGGACTGGTGGAGCGGTCGGCCCTCGGCGAAACCGGCGGTGGACTGCAGACCGACGAGGGCCCGCTCGTGGAACTCGTCCAGCGTCGAGGCGCCGGCGTAGGTGCAGCTGCTGCGCACCCCCGCGATGATCTGGTCGATGACGTCCTCGACGCCCGGACCGGCCGGGTCGATGTACATGCGGGAGGTCGAGATGCCCTCCTCGAAGTGCGACTTGCGCGCCCGGTCGAAGGGAGAGTCCTCCGCGGTTCGTCCGCGCACCGCACGGGCCGAGGCCATCCCGAAGGACTCCTTGTAGCGACGGCCGTCCGGGTCGGTGACGAGATCGCCGGGGGACTCGAGCGTCCCCGCGAACCACGAACCGATCATGACGTTGCTCGCACCGGCAGCCAGGGCGAGGGCCACGTCACGCGGATGGCGCACCCCACCGTCGGCCCACACGTGCTTGCCGAGCGCACGGGCGGCGGCTGCGCACTCCAGGACGGCGGAGAACTGCGGTCGGCCGACCGCAGTCATCATCCGGGTGGTGCACATCGCACCGGGGCCCACACCGACCTTGACGATGTCCGCGCCCGCCTCGATGAGGTCACGGGTGCCATCGGCGGAGACGACGTTGCCGGCGACGACCGGGACCTGCGGGTCGAGGGCCCGAACCTCGGCGAGGGCCTGGAGCATCCTGGTCTGGTGGCCGTGCGCGGTGTCGACGACGAGCACGTCGGCTCCCGCCTCGAGGAGAGCCCGGGCCTTGCCGGCCACGTCGCCGTTGATGCCCACGGCCGCGGCGACCCGCAACCGACCGTCCGCGTCGAGGGCGGGGGTGTACATGCTCGCACGCACCGCCCCCTTCCTCGTCTGGACGCCGACGAGCGCCCCGGAGGCGTCGACGACGGGTGCGACCCGACGCCGGGACCGGTGCAGCTCGTCGAAGGCCGCCCGCGGGTCGGCGTCGGCCGACAACGTCATCGGGTCGGGGGTCATCACGGTGCGGACCTGGGTGAAGCGGTCGACGTCGACGAGATCGCGCTCCGTGACGACACCGACGGGACGGCCTCCCTCGATGACGACGCCCGCGCCGTGGGCACGCTTGGGCAGCAGGGCGAGGGCCTCGCCGACGGTGACGTCCGGGTCGAGCGTGATCGCCGTGTCGTGCACGAGGTGGCGCGCCTTGACGAAGGAGATGACCTCGGCGACGACGTCGGCCGGAATGTCCTGGGGGATGATCGTCAGGCCACCACGGCGGGCGGTGGTCTCGGCCATGCGCCGGCCGGCGATCGCGGTCATGTTGGCGACGACGAGCGGCATCGTCGTGCCGGTGCCGTCGCTCGTGCGCAGGTCGACGCCGTGCCGGCTGGCGACCTCGCTGTGTCGCGGGACCATGAAGACGTCGTCGTAGGTCAGGTCGAACTGGGGCTGCAGGCCGTTGAGGAACTCCACGACGTGCAGTCTAGGGCCGCTGGTGAGGGAGGATCTGGGGCGTGAGCTTCTTCCAGGAGACCCCCGCGGATGTCCGGCGAAGGGCGGGACTGCGCCGGATGCGTTTGGTCGCCACCGGCCTGCTGGTCCTCGCCGCGATCATCTACGTGCTGACCGTGCGCCTCGACCACGACGGTGTGTGGGGCTTCGTCAACACGGCCGCCGAGGCCGGGATGGTCGGCGCGCTGGCCGACTGGTTCGCGGTCACCGCGCTCTTCCGCCACCCCCTGGGCATCCCCGTGCCCCACACGGCGCTGGTGAAGAAGCGCAAGGACGAGCTGGGGCGCAGCCTGCAGGAATTCGTCTCGCAGAACTTCCTCACCGAGGAGATCGCTCGTGAGCGGCTGGCCGCAGCGCACGTCGCCGAACGGCTCGGGCGATGGCTGGGAGAACCGGCCAACCGACAGCGTGTCCTCGGCGAGGTCGCGGCCGGCGGGACGCGTGCGTTGGAGCGGATCACCGACGAGGACGTCCACGACTTCCTCGCCCAGCTGCTCCTGCCTCGCCTGTCCCGGGAGCCGATCAGTCCGATCCTGGGGTCCCTGCTCGACGGCGTCGTCGCCGACGGCAACCACCGGGGCCTGGTCGACCTGGGCATCGACGAGGTCCACCGGTGGCTGCGGGACAACCCGGACCACTTCGCGGCCGTCGTCGGGGAGAAGGCCCCGTGGTGGTCACCGGATTGGCTGGACGATCGCGTCATCGCCTGGACCTACGACCAGGCCCTGGTCTGGTTGGCCGAGCTGCGCGCGGACAGCGCCCACCCGGCCCGGGTGGCGCTGGACGACCTGCTGCGGCGCCTGGCCGACGACCTGCAGCACGACCCGGAGGTCATGGCCAGTGCCGAGTCGCTCAAGGAGCGGCTCCTCGCCCACCCGCAGGTGCCGACGAGCGCCGTCGCCGTGTGGCAGTCGCTGCGCACCTCGCTGCTCGGGGCGATGGCAGACCGGGACTCCTATTTCTGGACCCGTGGGGACGAGCTGCTGGTCAATGTCGGGGAGCACCTCACCACGGACGGGGCGTGGCAGGAACGTCTGGAGACCCACCTGAGCGAGGTCGTCGCGTTCTTCGTCAACACCTACGGTGACGAGCTCGCCGAGGTGATCTCCGTGACCGTGGAGCGGTGGGACGCCGACGAGGCGAGTGAGCGCATCGAGCTCTTCGTCGGGCGTGACCTGCAGTTCATCCGGATCAACGGCACGGTCGTGGGCGCCCTCGCGGGCCTGGGCATTCACGCGGTCAGCCTGCTGATCAGCTGACGTCCCGCGAGCCGACGACCGGTCCTGCCCGCGGCGGCCTTGTCCGGTCAGCGGCCGACCAGGAGGGTCGAGGGCACGTGGTGGTCCCACTCGCGCTGGGCCAAGGCTCCGTCGGGGGCCGGCGTGGGAACCGCCGTGCTGACCTCCGGGACGCGGGTCGGGACCAGCCGCAGGGCCATGGCCGGCTTCTCCACGAGGCGCCACGAGGCGATCGCGAGCGGGAAGGCCAGCGCCATCGACACGATGGCGAAGGCCCAGACGGGGACGATTGCGCCCAGGCCGAGCATCGCGAGCACCTGCTGGACGGGGTATCCGTAGATGTAGAGACCGAAGGAGGCATCCTCCTTCGCCGCGAGCTGCGTGCGCCAGGTCGAGCCGATGTGCAGCAGCAGGTAGGTCAGCGGGATCGGCGTGATGGCGTAGAGGAGCGTCTCGGAGGTGAACCCGGCGGTGAGCACGGTGACCGCCGCGACGCCGGCCAGGGCGTGCGAGGTGCGGAGTCGGTCACGCAGTGCGTAGGCCAGGACGCCGGCGAAGTAGAAGGAGAGCAGTCGCAGGCTGTCGTTGAGCATGTGCGCCGGTCCGTCCAGGTCGGGGACGGCCACATAGGCCAACGGGAGGACGGCGACGACGATGCCGGCAGCCAGAGCGAGGTTGCGGCGCACCCACAGGACGCCGAGCAGGACGCCGCACACGATGTAGGCGATGAACTCGTGCATCAACGACCACAGGGACCGGTTCCAGTTGGCGCCCTCCGGGGAGGTCGTCAGGGTCTGCCCGATGTCCCGGTCGAAGATGACCAGGCTCGCGTTGTTGCGGATGTAGCCGAGGGCCTCGCCGGGGTGCCAGCTGACACCGCTGAGCAGAGCCCCGATCGGGGCGAAGACGAAGGCGATGACGACCAGGCAGACCCAGAATCCCGGAAAGATGCGCTGGGCGCGGCGGGTGATGTAGTGCCGGAAGTCGTGGCGCAGTCGGCTGCCGGCGATGAGGAAGCCGGACAGGGCGAAGAAGCCGTTGACGCTGTTGGCCCCGATCCAACGGAAGATGGTGTCGCCGTATCCGCCGATCGTCCACGAGTGGGCGAGGATCACTGCAGCCGCGAGCACCAGCCGGACGGCGTTGAGGGAGTTGTCGCGTCCGGCCAGCGCGGTCCCAAACGTGCGAGCCATGCCTTAACGATAACGAAAAGGTAACGGCCCGTCATTTCGGGAGAGGGTGGGCGCGCCCTTCCGGAGGCGGGTGCGTGTGCCGGATCAGCGCCGCGGGTCGAAGGGGGTCAGCTCGGGCGCCGGACGACCCGTCACGATGGTCTTGGCCAGGAGCTGACCGGTGGCCGGCCCCAGGGTCATGCCCCACATGCCGTGGCCGCCGGCGACGTGCACGTGCGGCGAGCTCGACGCGCCGATCAGCGGTAGCCCGTCGGGGGTGCAGGGTCGCGATCCGACCCACTCGTCCTGACGGTCGTCCAGGTCGACGCCGCTGAGGAAGGGGCGGGCCGCCTCGACGACCGCCTCGACGCGCCGCTGGTCCAGTGGCGCTTCCGGCGGGCGGAACTCCATCATCCCGGCCACGCGCAGCCGGTCGCCCAGCGGCGTGCAGGCCACCCGTTCGTTCGGCAGGTAGACCGGCCCGTGCGGGACGTGGTCGATCGGCACGCTGAAACTGTAGCCGCGGCCGGCCTGCACATGGGTGCGCACGCCGAAGGGCCGGACCAGGTCGTCCAGCCAGGTGCCCGTGGCGACGACGACCCGGTCGAAGGTCTCGCTGCCTCCTCCGGCGATGGCCAGACGGACCCCCTTCGCCTCGTCGGTGATGCCGGTGACGTCCGCGCCGTCGCGGATCTTGCCGCCCCTGGCGCGCACGGAGTCGGCCAGGGCATGGGTGTACTCGATCGGGTTGAGGTAGCGCTGACCGAGCAGGCGGATGCCGGCGCCGACCTCGGTGGAGAAGGTGGGCTCGATCTCGCGCACCTGCTCACCCGTGAGCTCCTCGAAGCCCATCTCCTGGCCGGAGGCGGCGATGTGCTCGAACTCGGTGCGCAGGAACTCGGTCTCGGCCCTGGTGCGGTAGCCCGCGATGAAGGACGTCGCCTCGTGGACGGGGGAGCTGACCCCGCCCGCGGTGAGCTCGTCGAAGGCCGGTAGCGCGCACTCGTTGATCGGCACGAGCGCGCGCATCGACTTCGACCACCGGCGCATCGTGCTGTTGCGGGTGAACTTCGCCAGGAAACGCAGCAGGCGCGGGTCCCCGGTCACCGGCACGTAGACGGGCGAGGAGGGGGAGACGACGGCCTTGATGCCGTAGGAGAGGACTGCCGGGTCCGGAAGGGGGGTCGACAGCCCGGGCGTGATCCACCCTGCGTTGCCCCACGAGGAGCCGGCGGCGACGCCGTCGCGATCGAGGACCTCGACCTCCACCCCGTGCTCCTGGAGGAACCATGCGGTGGAGAGCCCGACCATGCCGGCCCCGATGATGGCGACCTTGGTGGGAGGTGGAGTGGGATGGTTCATCGCGTCCTCTCGACAAGGGCCCCAGGGTCTCCGGTGGCCCACCGAACTACTGTGCCGCAGATCACTTCCCCGTGGCAAAGACGGACCTGATGAACCGCCCGGGCGACTCGGTCCAGCAGACTCGCCCCGGGCGGCCCACGGACGCCTAGTGCATGGAGGCCGGACTCGAGGGAGCCTCGGGGTGCGTGCCCTCCGACGAGTCGTCCTGCGGTGCCGACGGACCACTCGTTGACGTGACGGCGGCGGCAGCCGTGGGTGCCGGTGAGGCGGTGCTCGGCCGCAGCGCAACCGTCGTGCGCAGGGGCGTGCCACGCACGAGGAGGACAGCGACGAGCGTGATGACGGCGACGGCCGTGGCGATGAGGAAGACGTGCCCGAAGGAGTCGGCATAGGCGTCCTGGACCACGGCCCGGATCGGTGCGGGTAGCGCGCCCAGGTCGAGGTCGGTCTCCCCGGAGTCGCCGCCCATGGCGTCCGCGGGGACTCCCATCCGCGTGAGTCGCTCGCTGATCTCGCTGCCGACCTGGTTGGTCAGCACCGCGCCGAGTGCCGAGACGCCGATGGCGCCGCCCAGTGAGCGGAAGAAGGCGATGCTCGCCGACGCCGCCCCGACGTCGGTGACATCGACCGTGTTCTGCACGGCCAGCACGATGTTCTGGATGAGGGTGCCCACGCCGATACCCATCGTCGCCATGGACAGGGCGACCCAGGTGTATCCGGTCGTGTGGTCGACCATCCCGAGCCCACCGAGTCCGATGACCATGAGGAAGCTGCCCACCACCATGATGGGCTTCCACCGGCCGGTGCGGCTGACGATCTGTCCACCGATCGCGGACGATGCGGTCTGGGTGATGATCATCGGCAGGATGAGCAGTCCGGCCTGGGTGGGGGAGTAGCCCTCGCCGAGTTGGAAGTACTGGGTGAGGAAGACGGCCGGACCGAACATCGCGACGCCGACGGCGATGCTGGCCACGATCATCAGGGTTGCGGTGTTGTTGCGCAGCAACCGGATCGGCACGATCGGCTCGGGGGCGCGCAGCTCGACCACCACGGTCAGCGCGACGGCGACGAGGAAGCTGGCGACGTATGCGCCCGACTCCCACGAGATCCAGGCGAAGGAGCTGCCGGCGAAGGTCACCCACAGCATGGGCAGGGCGGCAGCGATGGTGAGCAGGACGGCGCCCGCGTAGTCGATCGTCACCTTGCGGGCAGCGACGGTCGGCAGGTGCAGCTTGCTCTGGATGAGCACCAGGGCGACGACCGCCAGCGGTACGGAGACGAAGTAGGTCCAGCGCCATCCCAGCCCGTCGGTGATCACGCCACCGAGCAGTGGCCCCGAGACGGTGGCGATCCCCATCACGCCACCCATGTAGCCGGCGTACCGGCCGCGCTGGCGCGGGGCGATGATCGTGGCCATGATCGACTGGACCATTGCCATCAGGCCGCCCATGGCAATGCCCTGGAACGCACGTGCTCCCATCAGCGTGGCGATGTTCGTCGACAGGCCGGCGACGATGGACGCCGCGACGAAGAGGATGATCGAGATCTGGACGAGGAGCTTCTTGTTGAACAGGTCCGACATCTTGCCCCAGATGGCGGTGCTCACGGTCATGGTGAGCAGGCTGGCCGTGATCACCCAGGTGTACTGCCGCTGGGTGCCGTTGAGGTCGGCCATGATCGTCGGCAGGGCCGTGGAGACGATCGTGTTGGAGATCAGGGCGGTGAAGAGCGCCGCCAGCAGGCCGGTCATGACCTGCAGGACCTCCCGGTGCGGGAGCGCCTGAGGGTCGTCGTGGGTCATGGTGCTCATTCGGTGGTGTCGCTCCTGGTGTCGGCGTCGAGGACGGCGGTGAGCTCGTCGAGGTGGGCGTTCAGGCGGTGCAGGAGATCGAGTGCCTGATCGCTCTCCTGGGGAGTCCAGTCGCCGAGCACCTCGGCGAACCGGTCGGCCATGTGTCGTTCCCGGGTCGCGACGACGTCCCGGCCGCGATCGGTGAGGGAGATGAGGAAGGCGCGGGCATCGGTTTCATCGGCTCGCCGCTCGACCAGGCCGCGCTCCTGCAGGGCGTCGACCGTCCGGGAGGCGACCGACGCCGAGATCGACAGCTGCCGGGCCAGGTCTCCCAACCGGGCGTCGCTGTACTTCAGCCGTTGCAGCACCCCGGTCTTCGTGCCGGCCAATGTCTGCTGCTGGTTGCCGGCCACTCGGAAGACCCGGGCCATCGTGACCATCTCGAGCAGTAGTTCTCCGGCACGTTCACGGGCGACCATTCCAACTCCTTACTTGTGGCAAGCAAATAAATATACGTAGTTCTGTCCGTGAAGACAAGCGCGACCACCCCGCGGTGCTCCGCGGCACACACCAGGACTGGGGAGCCTCGACGAAGGATCGACCAAAGGACGTGAGAACTCCGCCCCGACGAGGTTCGTCGGGGCGGAGCTCGTGAAGTACATCAAGGCTCGGCCTGCCGCAGCAGGCCGAGCCTCGATCTCGCCAGGTGCAGGCGGGTCGTGCCCCTGCCGTCCGGTCAGCCGATCTTGACGACCCGGGTCCCGCCGGCGAGCTGGTCGTGCCAGGCCTGGCGCTTGGCGGTGTCGTTGTTGATGCCCATGGCGATCGTCACCAGGGCAGCGATCCATGCCACTGCCTGGATCAGCCAGCCGATGAGCGGGATGATCCCGATCAGGGAGATCGCCATCCAGATGTTGCGCTTGAGGGCCTCCTCCGTGGTGGGCAGTCCTGCATCGGGGCCCATGACGCGCAACTTCATCACCATCTTGCCCACGGTCTGACCGCGGCTGGACTCCAGGAAGGTGAAGTAGCCCAGCTGCAGGGCGACCAGGATCACGGAGGTCACGACGCCGACGATCCAGCTCGAACCCGTACCGACCGCCACGGCGACGCCGATGATCGCGGCGATGATCGCGTAGACGACTCCGACGATCACGAAGTCGATCAACTTGGCCACGAACCGGTCGAGCAGCTCGGCCGGCCGCTCCTGACTTTGGGTGGGTGGGAGGTTGGGGTCGGATGCGTAGGCGTCAGTCATGGTCTCTCCTTGCGGTCGCGTGGCGTCGGCCACCGCGGGCCATGCTGGGAACGGGTGGCAATTCTGGGCAGGATAGGTCATCGGGGCCGTTTCGTCACGGGTCCTGCAGCGGGCCCTCGCGGGGGGCACGTAGCGCCCCGCCGCCCCGGCCTGTGGAACGTGTGCGTGGCTTCCTCGGGCTTGCTTCGCTGAAGTCCCCACGGAGACCGACGAGTCCGGTGCGCCGCACGGCGCGGTGTCACACGAGGTCGAAGGCCTGCGCGAGGAGCTCATGGGAACGGCGGCGCGCAGTGGGGTCGGCGATCATGTCCTGGATCATGATCTCGTCGGCTCCGCTCTCGTGGGCCATCTGCTCAAGCGTCGCGCGGACATCGTCGGGCCCACCGGCAACGAACTTGGGCCACCGACCGTCCTCGATGGTGACAGGCTCGTCCTTCTCGGCCCGCGTCATCTCGGGGGCGACCTCGTCGGGGAGCGGGACCGTGACCGAGCCGGCTTCACGGCCGGCTCGGGCCAGGCGGGAGTAGTAGCCCTTCGGGGAGTTCGCCAGATGCAGACCCTCAGCGGTGGTGTCACCAACGGTGACGTTGACCGCAAGGATGGCCCGCGGCGAGTCCAGCCCAAAAGCCTGGGGTTGAAACGCCTCGCGGTAGTTGCGCAGGGCCGGCGCCGCCCCCGTTGGGTTGATAAAACCGGCGAAGGTGTAGCCGATGCCCAGTCCGGCGGCCAGGTTCGATCCGTTCGGGCTGGACCCGAGGAGCCATGTCTGCGGGACTTCGGGGACACTCGTCATCAACGGGTGGCCAGCGAATGCGTGATCGTCGGGGAAGGCCTCGTACAGCCAGGCCATCGTCTCCAGGATCTGTTGCTGGTGGTCGACCTGGGCCGGGTTCTGCCGGTTCTGCTGCAACGCCAGGTCGAGCGTGGGGCCAGCGGTGGCTCGGCCCATCCCCAGGTCGATGCGTCCGGGGGCCATCGCCTCCAGCTGCTTGAACATCTCGGCCACCTTGAACGGGCTGTAGTGGTTCATCAGCACGGCCCCTGAGCCCAGCCGGATGCTGGAGGTGACCATGGCCGCGGCGGCGATCAGCAGCTCGGGGTGGTGCGAGGCCCCGGACCGGCTGAGGTGGTGCTCGGCGAACCAGTAGCGGCCAAACCCCCAGTCCTCGGCGTGACGCGCGCTCTCCAGCGAGTCCGCCAGAGCATCCTTTTCGGTCGTGCCGGGCGCGACCGTCCCGAGATCGACGATGGACAGTTTCACGTGTGAGCGCTCCTCGACGTTGGTGGGGATGAATCGGTCGACCGTAGCAGATAGTTGGTTGGCCCCAACTTGTTTAACGCTCACCGCATGGCTACCGTGGCGACCATGGCCGACAGCGCGACATTCGATGAGCCTTCCCTGACGGACGATCTCGAGCGTTCGCTCGCGACGGTGGTGCGTCTCCTGTCCGATCGCGCCATGGCCGGGGATGTGGCGGAGCGTTGTGGCTACGACTTGCCACCTGCGTCGTGGGCGCTGTTGGAGTACCTCGACGCGCATGGGGCCCTGCGTGTTTCGGACATCGCAGCCTGCCACGGAGTGGACGTCTCCTCGGTCACGCCGCGACTCAAGCGGTTGGAGAGCGTCGGGCTGGTGAGCCGAGAGCGCGTTGCCACCGATGCGCGTGCGTTCCTGATCAGCATCACCGGCGAGGGGGCCCATGCTCTCGAGAGCGTCCATGCGGCGCGGCGCGAGACCCTCCACCAGGCGATGGATGGGATCGACCCGTCGCGCGTGGCCAGCGCCACCGACGTCCTGGGCCGGATCGCGAACCACCTGTCCCCCGCCCCACTGACCCCGGCTGACCGATGACCTTCAAGCACACCACAACGCAGGTCCTCACCCAACGCTTCCGGGACGTCATGGCCCAGATCCCAGCGGCGGTCGCCGTCGTCACGACAGATGCAGGCGACGGGCCCCACGGGACCACTGTCAGTTCATTCATGTCCCTCTCGATCGATCCGCCCACGATGTTGATCTCACTCGACAACGATTCCTCGCTGCTGGCCAAGCTCCAGCGGGGGGTGACCGTCGGAGTCAATGCGCTCACCGTCGATCAGGGGGTCCTTGCCTCACGCTTCGCAGGCCAACGCAAGGACGATGCACCCGTGGAGTGGGAGCACTCCGACGGCACCCCGCCCCGCCTCGCAGCCGCCCACGCTTGGCTGGCGCTGACCGTCACCGAACTGATTGTCGTGGGCGATCACACCCTCGTCATCGGCGCCGTCGACGCAGCCCACGCCACGGCCGACGCGCCGCTGATCTACTGGCAGCGAACCTATGGGACGCACACCGCGACGTGATCAGGCTGAGCGCCCGGCCTGCGATGTCAGCGCGTCGCGGCGTCTGCAGTCACGGTCACCTGGCTGCGCCGAAGGCGCGGCCGGGCCGGTCAGGCAGGTACTGTTTCCGCGGGATCGGGTCAGTCAGTTCTCCCCAAGGTTCTTCCCAAGGAAGTTCCCACTGAATTCCCCACCCCCGGGCCTCTAGCTCAATCGGTAGAGCTGCGGACTTTTAATCCGTAGGTTGTGGGTTCGAGTCCCACGGGGCCCACAGGGATCTCGTCCCCAGTGCCCGGACGTGCTGGCACGCCCGGGGCCCGACCGACGGACCCTGCCACCGTGCCCGAGGAGCAGCCATGACCGGAGCGCTCGCCCTGGACATCGCGCTGCTCCTGGCGCTCGCTGCCTACGCGGTCCGCATGTACCGCACCGGCCTCGTCGCCGGCGTCTTCTCCCTCATCGGGTTCCTCGCCGGCGGCTTGCTCGCGCTGTGGGGACTTCCCGGGGTCCTGACCCGGTCGGACCTGGCCGGCGGAGACCCCCTTCGCAGCGGTGTCCTGCTCGTCGTCGGCGTCCTCATCGCTGCGGCTCTCGGACAGGCGATCGGCGCGATGGTCGGCCTCCGAGTGCGCTCATGGGTGCGCTTTCGTCCAGCCCGGGTCCTTGACTCGTTCCTGGGCGCCGTCGCGGCCCTCCTCGTCGGCGCGACCGTCGTGTGGCTGGCTGCCTCGGCCGTCGTGGGTGCCTTCCCCGGCGCTGCCCAACCCGTGGCCGGGTCGCGGGTCATCCAGGTGATCGACCAGGCGATGCCGGCGCCCGCGGACAGAGTGCTCGGTGGCGTCTACCGGGCGTTGGGCACCGACGGGTTCCCACGGGTCTTCACCGGCGTGCGGCCCGAGGCGATCCGTCCGGTCGAGCCGCCGCCGGCGGGGGTGACGAAGGGGCCCGGCCTCGAGCAGGCCGCCGGCTCCGTGGTGCTGGTCAGCGGTACGGCGCCCGGCTGTGGCCGCGGGCAGACCGGCAGCGGGTGGGTGGGAGCACCCCACCGGGTCGTGACGAATGCCCACGTCGTGGCCGGCGTCGAGCAACCCTCGGTCCAGGTCGGCGGGACCGGCGAGACCTACCCGGCGACGACGGTCGCCTTCGACCCGCGGCGGGACGTCGCCGTGCTTGCCGTGCCCGACCTGGCGGCCCCGCCGCTGCCCACCGGTGAGCGGCAGTCGCACGGCGACGAGGTGGTGGTCGCCGGATTCCCCCTCGGTGGTCCCTACGACCTCGAGGCCGGCCGTGTCCGTGATCTCATCACCGCACGAGGCGCCGGCATCGACGGCACCCCCGGTGTCGATCGGCAGGTCTACGCGGTCAACACCCGCGTGGAGCACGGCAACTCCGGCGGGCCTCTGCTGTCACCCTCCGGTCAGGTCGTCGGTACGGTCTTCGCGAAGTCACAGACGCACCGGGACACGGGGTACGCCCTCACGCTCCAGGAGACCCGGCCGGTCCTCGACCGGGCAGCACGGGCCACCGATCCGGTGTCCACGGGGTCCTGCGCCGCATAGACACCTCTGCGCACGGGGACGCGACGGTGTCCTGCGCGGGGCGCGTGGCACGATCGATCCGTGCGACTCCTCCTCATCCGTCACGGCCAGACGCCCCACAACGTCACGGGAGCGCTCGACACCGCCTACCCGGGGGCCGGCCTGACCGGGCTGGGCCGCGTGCAGGCCCACGCCGTGCCCGACGTCCTGGCCGAACCGGTCTCGGGCGTCTACGCCTCCCCGCTCGTGCGCACCCAGTTGACGGCCGAGCCGCTCGCCCTCGCTCGCGGCGTCGACATCCGGGTGCGCGAGGGACTGCAGGAGATCTCCGCCGGCGCCCTGGAACTGCGCTCGGACGAGCAGTCCCGCCAGGCCTACATCGCTGCCCTCGTGCGGTGGATGCGCGGCGATCTCGATCATGTTCTCGGCGGCGGCGAGAGCGGACGTGTCTTCCTCACCCGCTACACCTCGGCGGTCGAGGCGATCACGAGCGAGCACGCCGACGGTGACACGGTCGCGCTCTTCAGCCACGGCGCGGCCATCCGCGTCTTCGCGACGGTGGCCGCGGGCCTGGCCCGGGACACGGCCGCGGACCTGAGCATCATGAACACCGGCATGGGTGTCCTCGAGGGCGACCCGCGGTCCGGTTGGCGGCTCGCCGGCTGGTCCAGCGAGCCGCTCGGTGGCCTCGACCTTCAGGACCCGGACGCGCAGGACGTCACCGGGGACAGCGCAGAGGACGTCCTCGACGACTGAGGCGAAGGGGGCGCCCCACCCCGGTTCAGGTCGTCCGGTCAGCGCACGGCCGCGGCCGCGTCGAGGATGCCGTCACCGAAGAAGCCGTTGCGCTCCGGGGGGCCGGTGCACACCGCGCTGGTGCCACCACCGTCCGCGTCGCTGCCCAACGACGGGCACTCGTGGTCGCGGGCGGTGCGGCGCAGGGTCTGCACGACCTCGTCCGGAGCCATCGTGCCGCCGTTCTCGCTGATGACCAGGGCGGCGGTGCCGCTGACGTGCGGAGCGGCCATCGACGTGCCCATCAGCCACGTGTACAGCCCGCACTGCCCATCCGGGTCGGCTTCTGTCTCGCCGATGCCCTCGGGGCAGCTGCGCACGATCCCCTCCTGCGAGCCGGACACGGTCACCCGCCCCTCGTCGTCGACGTCCCCCCGCGTCAGCAGCAGGTCTCGGGATGCCGTGGAGAGGATGGGCAGGCCGCTCTCGGGGCCGGCTCCGCCCGGTGCCGCGATCGCGACGTCGTCCGAGGCGGGGTCGGACGTGTAGTTGGAGAAGCCGCTGCGCGTGAGGTCCTCGTCGACCGAGGAGACGCCGACGACGTGCGGCCCGTCGAGGGGCAGCAGCCGGCAGTCCTCGTCGAGCGTCCGCTCGTGCGTCGTGTCGCCGAAGTTGGGGCTCGTGTTGTCGATGCCCGGGTCGGCGAGGTCTCGGGAGTTGTTGCCGGCTGCCGTGACGAGTGTGACGCCCTGCTCGTGGGCGAGGTCGAGGGCGCGGTGCATCAGCTCGATGGTCACGTCCTGCGCGGCGGCCTGGGCGGGCGAGTCCTCCGGGGCACCGCCGGGGCAGGAGTAGAGCCAGGGGTCGACGTAGAAGCTCATGTTGACCACGTCGAGCTCCTGCTCGGCCCCGGCGGTGATCGCGTTGGCGACCGGGCCGAGGAAGAAGTAGCCGGAGTCCTGGCCCGCGCGCAGGTCGACGATGCCGACCTGCGGTGCGACTCCCTGCACGCCGATGCCGTTGGCCGAGGCGGCGATGGTCCCCGCGACGTGGGTGCCGTGCCCGTTGTCGTCGCTGCCGACCGGGTCGATGCACCCGTCGCGCTCGCACGCACCGTCCAGTCCGGGCATGTCGGTGACGAAGGATCGCGAGCGCTCCCCGTCCACGCGGTCGACGAGGTCGGGGTGGCTCGAGTCGACGCCCGTGTCGATGACGCCGACGCGCACGTCCGGGTCCCCGGCCGTCACCGACCGTGCCTGGGCGGCGTTGATCTCGGACATGCCCCACAACCAGCCGTCGAAGGGGTCGCCACCCTCCGGTGGGGGCGGGGGTTGCAGCGTGCCGGTCGCGGGGGAGGTGTCCTCGGCGCTGGGGGTGGGTTCCTCCTCGGGGGACCACCCGACGCTCTGGTCGCTCGCGGCGTGCACCACCCCGTCGACGCCCTCGGCCGTGGTCCGCACGTCGTCGTCGGTGCTGCGCAGCGTCACCATGCCGATGCCACGATTGACCGAGGTCAGCGCGAGGCCGGCCTGCCTGAGGTCGTCGGCGACCCGGTCGCTGTCCTGCGGGTCCTCGACGAGGACGACCCAGTCGCGCCCCTCGGCCGGCTGGGCGAAGGTCTCGACCAGGTCCCCTTCCGGCGAGCCGGACGAGGCCGTGGCCGACGTCGATCCCGAGGGCGAAGGGGCGTCCTCACCGAGGAGGGAGCAGCCGGCGAGGGAGATGGCCAGTGTGGCGACGAGCGCGCCCACGGCGCGGGTGCGTCGTCCACGCATCTGTGCTGCCCCCTTCTTCCGAGCCGGTCCGGAGGCAGTCTACGGATGGATCCGTCGTGGCGGGTGGTGCCGCTGCTATGGTCCATATCTGAGTCAGACGCACACCAGTGCAAGGGAATCCGGTGCGAATCCGGAACTGTCGCGCAGCGGTGAGGGTGACTGACGGGGTATGAACCACTGGGCTGCCAGCCCGGGAAGGAGCCCCGTCGGGACGATCCCGAGTCCGAAAACCTGCTGGCTCGCTCGACATTCGTTCGGGCCTCGCGACTTGGGCCCCTGATGCATCTTGGAGCTGCGTGGACTCATCGTCCCTGCGCGCCGCCCACGTGGCGGACGCCTTTCATCTCTTGCGTGGCGCGCCGACCCGCGCGCCGCTGACGCTGACGCCTGACCTCGATCCACCGACCGGCCTCGTCGGCTGGCATCCGGTCACCAGGCTGACCGAGACCCCCTTCGTGTCCGACCTGGTTGCCGCCTACAGCGCCGGCCTGTCCACGCGTCATCTCGCCGTTGGTGGGGCGTGCGGGCTACAGCACTACGCCGGCCGCTTCGTCCTGGCCGCCATCGGCGCATGGGTGCAGACCTCGACGCTGCCGGACATGGACCACTGCGCCTGGCGGGTCAAGCTCGACGAGTCCGGACACACGTTGAGCGTCGCGCCCCCGGTCACCGGCGCCACCCACATCGGCACTGCGCAGGATGCCGCCAGCGCGATCATCACCGCTCACCTGGGGCCGATCGTGGCTGCGGTCCGGGAGGTATCCCGGATCACCGAACGCGTCGCCCACGGGTGCATCGCCGCCTCCTGCTCCAGCGCCTTCGCCGCACTGCACCGCAGGACCCCACCCGAGCGCCAGAGCGAGCTCGCGGACCTCGCGGACCGCTTCATGACGGCTGCGGCCTGGCGGACGGACCGCCCGCTCGTCGACCTGCGCGAGGTCGAGGTGGCCACCGGGCGCTCCCTGGTCCACGAACGGCACGTCTGCTGCCTGATCCGGCTCGGCCGCTCCCGCACCGCCTGCGGCACGTGCCCGGACATCGACCCGCAGGAGCGCCTGCGTCGGATCACCCACCAGGCCACCGCAGCGGCGCGGGGCAGCGACCTGCCCCTGGGGGTGCGCCATGTCCCATGACGGCGCCGCATCAGGGGCGTGCGCGTCCGGGGCGACGGTGGCTATGGTTCAGGGTGTGGGAGTCACGTACGAAGCATCCAACCGCCTGGCCCAACTCGTCCTCGACCGGCCCGAGGCCGGCAATGCGCTCGACCTCGACATGGCACGCGAGCTGCACGAGCAGGTCCGGCGCGCCCTGGCGGACCCCTACGTCGACATCCTGACGCTGACCGCCAACGGCTCCGACTTCTGCGTCGGGTCGGACACGAGCGAGGCCGAGCAGTCGGATGACCCGACGACCGCCGTCTTCGAGCTCGCCGCTGCGCTGGAGGAGCTCTTCACCCTCCTCAACTCCTCCGCCAAGCTCGTCCTCGTCGGCGTCCAGGGCCTCGCGGCCGGGTCCGGCCTCGGGCTCGTCCTCGCCGGGGACCTCGCCTTCTCCTCCGGCGACGCCTCCTTCCGCGTCCCGCCGAAGGGAGGGACCGGCGCCCCCGACCCGGGTCTGGCCTGGCTGCTGCCCCGGGCCATCGGCCAGCAGCGCGCGCTCTCCTTCGGTCTGGGGGGCCGCACGCTCGACGCGGCCACGGCAGACGGCTGGGGCATCGCCGAGCTCGCGCCGGACGGCGACGTGCCGGCGGCCCTGCGCGATGCCGCCGAGAACCTCGGCGGCAAGCACCTCTGGGCCAACTCCGAGATGCGCCGCCTGCTGCACGCCTCCTGGGAGACCTCGCGCACCGAGCTGTCGCAGTCCGAGGCGGTCACGCTCGTGCGCGCACTGCTCAACCGGCAGCAGCGGCGCTGAGCCGTGGGCGACCCCGGCCGGCCGCGGCGCCCCCTCCACTTCGGCCCGGACGCCATGGAGGCGTACGGCGGCACGCTCCCCGACCCCGCCGAGGCGGCCGAGGCCGCCCACGCGGCCGCGGTGACCGTCGTCGAGGCCGGGCGCTGCGGAGCCGACCCGGCGACGACCGACCGGCTCGTGCGCCTCGTCGACGAGCTGGGCATCGACACCCTGGCCCACCTGTGGTCCGACCGGCCGGCGCGCAGCCTGCCGGGCGCGCTGTGGCGGATGTACCTGCTGCGCGAGTGGGTCCAGCGCCAGCCGGTTGAGGCTGCCCGGGAGTATGGCTCCGGCATGACCGCCGCCCCCGTCAGCCACGTCATCGCCGGCGTCGTCGAGCCACCGGGCGTCGACGAGATGCGCCAGCTGTCCGACCGGATCCTCTCCGGGGTCTTCGACGGGGACCTGGCGATCGCCCTGGAGCGGGCCGCCGCCTTCTGCCGGGTGATCGCGACCGGCCGGGCGCACCTGGAGGACGGCAACGTCTCCGCCGCCTCGGCGATGATCGGAACCGCCGAGAACCTCGAGGCCAGTGCGCGGCTGTGGCGCAGCGGCCACCTGGACTGACGAACCTGCGGACGACGATCGCCGGGCCGCTGCGGAACAAACGTGACCTTGGTCGCCGTTAGGGTGGGTGAGTGCGCCGGGTCGCGGCAGCCCCGGGTCCCAAAAAACGCCGCTACGAGCGGCCGTGCGCCGTGAGGCGCTCCCGGCCCGGCGCACTCTTTGACCTGCGGTGAACTCCCGATGGCGAAGAAGTGGCCCGACGGTTCTAGGCTGGGCCCGACAGCGTGACCCTCCCCTGGACCTGGAGACAAGACCGAGTGGGCTTCTTCCGAGCAAAATCCCGAGATGACAGCTTCTACCAACTCCTCGCCGACAGCGCCCGCCACGCCGTGGCCGCGGCCGAGATGCTCACCCAGATGTTGGGGACGAGCGCCCAGGAGCGCGAGGAGTTGGCACCCCAGCTCAAGGACATCGAGCACGAGGCCGACGAGGCGACCCACGCGATCATCCACAAGGTGAACTCCAGCTTCGTCACCCCCTTCGACCACAGCGACATCGTGGAGCTGGCCGCTGCCCTCGACGACTGCACCGACCACATCGAGTCCGTCGGTCAGACCGTGGTCCTGTACCGGATGAACGGCCTCATGCCCGAGATCACCGCCCAGATGGAGGTCATCGTGCGGATGGCCGAGCTGACCGCCGAGGCCATGCCGCGGTTGGCGACGATGAAGGAACTCAAGGACTACTGGGTGGAGATCAACCGTCTGGAGAACGAAGGCGATGCGATCTACCGCGGCCTGCTCCGCGACCTCTTCGGCGGCGCCGTGAGTGACCCCATCGAGGTGATCAAGCACAAGGACATCATCGAGCGCCTTGAGATGGCTGCCGACGCCTTCGAGAACGTGGCCCACCGCGTCGAGGGCATCGCCATCAAGGAAGCCTGACCGACGTGGAGTGGATTCCGGTCGCCCTCGTCACCCTCCTGGCGATGGGCTTCAACTACACCAACGGCTTCCATGACGCGGCGAACGCGATTGCCACGTCAGTCTCCACCCGGGCGCTGACCCCGCGGGCCGCCCTGGCCATGGCCGCCGTGGCGAACCTCTTCGGTGCCTTCTTCGGGGCCAAGGTGGCCAAGACCGTCGGGCAGGGCATCATCGATGCGCCCGACGGGCAGCTCGGTCTCGTGCTCTGCGCGGCCGCCCTGATCGGGGCCATCGGGTGGAACCTGCTCACCTGGTGGCTCGGGCTGCCGTCCTCCTCATCGCACGCCCTCATCGGCGGCCTCGGTGGCGCGGCGCTGGCAGCGGGTGCCGGCGTGCAGTGGATGGGCATCTTCGACAAGGTCATCATCCCGATGCTGCTGTCGCCGATCGTCGGCATCATCGTCGGGTACCTCGTGATGCGCCTGATCCTCAGGCTCTTCCACAACGCCAACCCGGGGCGCACCAAGCGGGGCTTCCGCTATGCCCAGACCGCCTCGGCCGCCGCGATGGCCTTCGGCCACGGCATGCAGGACGCCGCCAAGACGGCCGGTGTCGTCGTACTCGCCCTGACTGTCGCCGGCTACCAGGACGGCGGTGACCAGAGCATCCCGCTGTGGGTTCTCGTGATGTCCGCCGTCGTGATCTCGATGGGCACCTACGCCGGTGGGTGGCGGATCATGCGCACCCTGGGACGCGGGATCATCCACCTCGACCCGCCGCAGGGATTCGCCGCCGAGGTCACCGCCGCTTCGATCCTCTACGTCGCGACGGCGCTGCGGGCACCGATCTCGACGACCCATGCCATCACCTCCGCGATCATGGGCGTCGGTTCGACGAAGTCACTCAAGGCCGTCCGGTGGGGCGTGGCCAAGAACATCGTTGGCGCCTGGATCTTCACCTTCCCCGGGGCGGGGCTCAGCGCCGCGATCTTCATGTGGATCCTCACGCCGATCTTCTTCGGCTTCTGACCCACGCTTGTCACGACGAACGGCCGGTGGACCCCTGCGGGTCCACCGGCCGTCGTCTTCCCCCGTCCCCCCGGGGGGAGCCTGACTCAGCCGAAGCGCCCCGAGATGTAGTCCTCGGTGGCCTTCTGGCCTGGGTTGTTGAAGATCCGCCCGGTGTCGTCGAACTCCACGAGCTGACCGGGCTTGCCGGTGCCCTCGATGTTGAAGAACCCGGTCCGGTCCGAGCAGCGGGCAGCCTGCTGCATGTTGTGCGTGACGATGACGATCGTGTAGCTCTCCTTCAGCTGCTCGATCAGGTCCTCGATCGCCAGCGTGGAGATCGGGTCGAGCGCTGAGCACGGCTCGTCCATGAGGACGACCTCCGGCTCCACGGCGATCGTGCGGGCGATGCACAGGCGCTGCTGCTGGCCGCCGGAGAGCCCGGATCCGGGCTTGTCGAGCCGGTCCTTGACCTCGTTCCACAGGTTGGCGCCGCGGAGGCTGGACTCGGCGAGGTCGTCGGCGTCCGAGCGCTTGATCCGCTTGTTGTTCAGCTTGACACCGGCAAGGACGTTCTCCCGGATGGACATCGTCGGGAAGGGGTTGGGCTTCTGGAAGACCATGCCGACCTTGCGGCGCACGAGCACCGGGTCGACCCCCTTCGCGTACATGTCCTCCCCGTCGAGGACCACCTGGCCCTCGACGCGGGCTCCCGGGATCACCTCGTGCATGCGGTTCAGGGCCCGCAGGAAGGTGGACTTGCCGCAGCCCGAGGGGCCGATGAGGGCGGTCACCGTGCGGGGCTCGATGGTGACCGAGACATCCTTCACGGCGAGGAAGTCGCTGTAGTAGATGTCGAGGTTCGTCACGTCGATGCGCTTGGACACGTCAGCTTTCCTTGATCTGGTCTGCTCGGGTCAGCGACCGGTCTTGGGGGCGAAGAACTTGGAGATGAGGCGGGCGATGATGTTCAGCGCCATGACGATCAGGATGAGCGTCAGGGCAGCAGCCCACATCCGCGCGAAGTACGGCTCCTTGGGGATGCCGGGCGTCGCGTAGCTGTAGTAGGCGAAGATCGGCAGTGTCTGCATGCGCCCGTCAAAGGGATTGAGGTTCATCGAGTCCGTCGTGCCGACGGTGACCAGCAACGGAGCCGTCTCACCGATGACGCGGGCGATCGCCAGGGTGACCCCCGTGGCGATGCCGGCGATCGCGGTCGGCAGGACGACCTTGACGACCGTCAGCCACTTCGGCACGCCGAGTGCGTAGCTGGCCTCGCGCAGCTCGTTGGGCACCAGGCGCAGCATCTCCTCGGTGCTGCGGACCACGACGGGGATCATCAGCACCGTCAGCGCGACCGCGCCGATGATGCCCATGCGTACGCCCGGACCGAAGAAGAGGGTGAACAGCGCGATCGCGAAGAGACCGGCGACGATCGAGGGGATGCCCGTCATGACGTCGACGAAGAAGGTCAGGGCCTTCGACAGCGCGTTCCTGTTGCTGTACTCCACGAGGTAGATCGCGGCGAAGATCCCGATCGGGACGGAGATCAGCGTGGTCAGGCCGGTGATGATCAGCGTGCCCATGATCGCGTGGTAGGCGCCGCCGCCCTCACCCATGACGCCGCGCATCGACCACGTGAAGAACTGGGCGTCGAAGCGCTCGAGGCCCATCGAGGTGACCTCCCACACGACCGACACCAGCGGCAGGAGGGCGATGAGGAACATCGTCGTGACGACCCCGGTGACCACCCGGTCAACGGCATGGCGGTGGCCCTCGACGAACCGGGAGATCGTGTAGATCCCGACGAGGTAGAGCACCGCGCTGACGGCCCCGGCGGCGATGGCATTCCATCCCCACGCCAGCGTCGTGATGAGGATGCCCAGGACGAGGGAGGCGGCGAGCACGGCCCAGCGGGTCGCGTCGGTCAACGTGGTGTGGCCACGGGTGCTGCCCGGTCGAGTGCCGGGGGCCCGGTCCGGTGCCGGGGCCCGGGTGTTGGTCGCGGTCATCAGTTGGCCCCCGAGAACTCGGAACGCCGGGAGACGATCCAGCGGGCGAACATGTTGACCAGAAGGGTGAGGAAGAACAGCACCAGACCGCTCGTGACGAGGGTGTTGACGTCCATGCCACTCGACTCCGGGAACTGCAGCGCGATGTCGCCGGCGATGGTGCCGGGATTGGCCGAGCTGGTGATCACCGGGGTGAAGCGGGCGGAGGCCGACAGGATGATGGCCACGGCCATCGTCTCGCCGAGCGCCCGGCCAAGACCGAGCATCGCACCGGAGATGATGCCGGACTTGGCGAAGGGGATGACCGCCTGCTGGATCATCTCCCACCGGGTGGCACCGAGGGCCAGCGAGGCCTCCTCGTGCAGGCGCGGCGCCTGGAGGAAGACCTCACGGTTCACGGCGGTCATGATCGGCAGGATCATGATGGCCAGGACCAGGCCGGTGACCAGGATCGACTTCGGGCTGGCGGGCCCACCGAAGAGTGGGATGAACCCGAGGTACTCGATCAACCCCTGCTGTGTCGGCATCATCCACGGGCCGAAGACGTAGAAGCCCCACAGGCCGAAGATGACCGAGGGCACGGCGGCGAGCAGGTCGATGACGTAGCCGAGCAGCGCCGCGAGCCGGCGGGGGGCGTAGTGCGAGATGAACAGCGCGATGCCGATCGCCAGCGGGGTGCCGACGATCAGGGCAATGGCCGAGGAGACGACCGTGCCGAAGAGCAGGGGGGCGATGTAGTGGACGAGGCCCTGCCCGCCACGCACCTCCTCGGGTGCGGCGGTGAGGGCGGGCATCGCCTGCCACAGCAGGAACGCTGCGACGAGGAAGAGCACGACGAGGATGGTCACGCCGGCCGACAGGGAGAGACCGGCGAAGATCGCGTCGCCGGGGCGTCTCCTGGTGCTGGTGAAACCGGTGTCGCCGGGAGCTTGGGGGACTGAGCTCACGAGTGGGACTCCTGGGTGAAGGGGGACGGGCACGGCTGCGGCGGTTCACGATCGCTAGGGGCGATCATGAACCGCCAATGGCCGTCAGTGCATCACTTGGCAGAGATCGCCTCGATGGCAGCGGTGGCCTTCTCCTGCGTGGCCGCGCTGATCGGGGCCGAACCGGCCGTCTTCGCGGAGGCCTGCTGGCCCTCGTCGCTGGTGACGTGGGTCAGCCACGCCTTGACGAGGTCGGCGGTCTCGGCGTCGTCGTACTGGGCGCAGGCCAGCTCGTAGGACGCCAGCACGATCGGGTAGGTACCCGCCTCGGTGGTGTTGCGCTCGATCTGCGTGGCGTGGTCGAACTCGCCGCGGCCCTCGACCTGGGAAGAGGCCTCGATGATCTTGGCGGCCGCCTCGGCGCTCGGGCCGACCCAGTCCTGGCCGACCTTGACCTTCGTGGCCGGGAGGTCACCGATCTGCGAGACGTCGGAGTAGCCGATGGCGCCATCAGTGGCCTCGACGGACTGGACCACGCCCGTGGTGCCCTTGGCGGCGGTGCCGCCGGACACCGGCCAGTCACCGGAGACCTCGTGCGGCCAGGCGTCGCCGGCGGCCACGGAGAGGTAGTCGACGAAGTTCTCGGTGGTGCCCGACTCGTCGGAGCGGTTGACGACCGTGACCGGCGTCGACGGCAGGTCCGCGTCGGGATTGTCCTTGGCGATGGCCCCGTCGTCCCAGGTCGTGATCTGCTGGTCGAAGATCTTGGCCAGCGTCTCGGGGGAGAGCTGCAGGTCCTGGATGCCCTTGACGTTGTAGGGCACGGCGATCGGTGAGATGTAGGCGGGGATCTCGATGAGGTTGCCCTCGCCGCCGCAGCGCTCCTGCGCCTTCGTCAGCTCACCGTCGCTGAGGTAGGCGTCCGAGCCGGCCCACGGCACGGCGCCGGAGACGAACTGCTCCCGGCCACCACCGGAGCCGACCGGGTCGTAGTTGACCGTGGCGTCAGGGTTGGCCCGCAGGAAGCCGTTCTTCCAGGCATCGACGGCGGCGGCCTGCGAGGAGGCGCCGGCGCCGGAGAGTGTCCCGGAGGCGCCCGGGCTGCCGTTGCCCGAGTCGGCGGTCGCCGCCGACTCGTTGGCTGCGCCACAGGCGGCGAGGCTCAGGGAGAGTGCCAGGGCAGCAGTCGCGGTCAGGCCCTTGCGGCTGCGGGTGGAACGAATCACGTCTGTCAGACCTCTCTGGAGGGATGGCCACGATGCACGACGGGTTCTCCCGCCGCGACCGCCGTGGTCGTACACGAGAAAAACTAGGCGGCGAGGGTGACCGGACGGACCCCCCTTGGTGAACAGCGGGTGAAGTGCACCTGCACACTGCGTGGTGCAGCCGGGCGACCGGCGTGACGGCGGTAGGGGTGGACGGGTCGTGACGGGTGGCTGCAGTCAGGCCCGGTCGCGGGGGTGGTGGCGCTCGACCGCGATGACCCGGGCGTCCTCGCCGGTGCCGATGACGTGTGCGAGCAGCACCTCCCCCTTCGCCATCCCGTGGTCGAGGACGTCCTCGGCCACGGAGCGGGCCACGAGCCCGGGGGCGAAGGTGGGGTCGACCCGCTGCAGGAGGCAGGCCACGAGGTCGGGCAGGACGGGACCGTGGCTGCAGACGGCGGCGGGGACACCGCGCTCGAGGAGCTGCTCGACGTGGTGACGGGCCTTGCCCGGGTGCTGCGTGTGGCCCTCCTCGGACAGTCCCGGCTTGGACCGCAGGCGGCCACCGCTGGCGGTCGCGTAGGGAGCGAGGGTGTCGTTGGCCCGGGTGGAGGGACTGGTGACCAGACGGCTGATGCCATAGGCGCCGAGCACGGGGACGAGGTCCTGTGCCTGCGCGCGACCCGCGTCGTCGAGGGGCCGCAGTGCGTCCTCGCGCTGCCACTTCGAGCGGGAGCGCGCCTTGGCGTGGCGCACGATCGCCAGCGGCCACGTCGACAGCGTCCCCCGGCGGTCGACGGCGACGAGCTCCTGGAGCTGGGCACGGTCGTGTGCGTAGCTGAGCCGGTCGGCAGCCACCTCGACCTCGAGCCAGACGACCTCGTCGACCTCGTGGACGAGCCCACCGTCCCCGCCGGTCACCTCTGCGGCCCAGTACCGCACTTCCTTCACGGCGGGAGTGCCGCGCTGGGCGATGGTGTACGTCGTCGTCGGCAGGGGGTGGCCCAGGCGCACGCGCAGACCGGTCTCCTCGAGGGTCTCGCGTGCGGCGGCAGCGGGGAAGGCCTCGCCGGGATCGAGCTTGCCCTTGGCCCAGGACCAGTCGTCGTAGCGGGGACGGTGGACGAGAGCGACCTCGAGGCGGCCCCGACGGCGTCGCCACGGCAGGGATCCCGCGGCCAGGACGGTCACTGCCACGTCAGCGCCGTGCCTTGCGGCGACGCTTGGCGTGCATCGCGATCAATGCCGCCTGGATGTCGGGGAGGGGCTGGCCGTCCTCCCCCTGGTGGATCCGGGTCCAGCGACCGTCGCCGGCAAGCGACCAGTGCGTGTAGTCGCCGGACATCGCCCGCTCGAGCAGGTCGTGGAGCTGCTCGACGTGGCGCGGGTCGACCACCTTGACCAGCGCCTCGACGCGTCGGTCGAGGTTGCGGTGCATCAGGTCGGCGCTGCCGATCCACGCCTCGCGGTCCTTGCCACGGCCGAAGAGGAAGATCCGGGAGTGCTCGAGGAAGCGTCCGAGCACGGAGTGCACGTGGATGTTCTCGCTCAGCCCGACGATGCCGGGACGGATGGTGCAGATGCCGCGGACCCAGATGTCGATGTGGACCCCGGCGCGGCCGGCACGGTAGAGGGCGTCGATGGTCGCCTCGTCGACGAGGGAGTTGACCTTGATGCCGACGTAGCCGTCCCCCGAGCGTTCCTGCCGCTCGACCTGCTTCCCGATACGCTCGAGCAGCCCGTCGCGGGCCGTGCGCGGCGCCACCAGCAGGCGCTTGTACTTCGTGCGCGGCGCGACGCCGGAGAGCTGGTTGAACAGCCGGGTGAGGTCCTGGCCGACCTCGGGGTCGGCGGTGAGCAACCCCAGGTCCTCGTAGAGGCGCGCGGTCTTGGGGTTGTAGTTGCCGGTACCGATGTGGCAGTAGCGCTGCAGCCCGTCGGCCTCCTGGCGCACGACGAGCGCGAGCTTGGCGTGCGTCTTCAGACCGACGGTGCCGTAGACGACGTGGACGCCCGCGTGCTCGAGCTTGCGGGCCCATCCGATGTTGTTCTGCTCGTCGAAGCGCGCCTTGATCTCGACGACCGCCAGGACCTGCTTGCCCGCCTCTGCCGCGTCGATGAGGGCATCGACGATCGGGCTGTCGCCGGAGGTGCGGTAGAGCGTCTGCTTGATCGCCAGGACGTACGGGTCGGCGGCCGCCTGCTCGATGAAGGCCTGCACGGAAGTGGAGAAGGAGTCGTAGGGGTGCTGCAACAGCACGTCCTGCCGGGCGATCCGGCCGAAGAGGTCGGCCGCCTTGGACGATTCCGCCGGGGCGAGGTCGGCGCTGGTGCCGGCGACGAAGGGGGCGAAGTGCAGGTCGGTCCGGTCGATGTCCGCGATCTCGTTCAGCCCCCGCAGATCGAGCGGACCCGGGAGCCGGTAGATCTCGTCCTCGGTCACCCCGATCTCGCGGCTGAGCAGCTCCATGACGTGGTCGTCCAGGTCGCGCTCGACCTCGAGGCGCACCGGCGGGCCGAAGCGGCGGCGGGTCAGCTCCTTCTCCAGCGCGGCCAGGAGGTTCTCGGCGTCGTCCTCCTCGACCTCGACGTCCTCGTTGCGGGTGACCCGGAAGGAGTAGTGCTCGTGGACCTCCATACCGGGGAAGAGCTCGTCGAGGTGGGCCGCGATGACGTCCTCGAGCGGGACGAAGCGGGCTTCGAAGAGGTCCGAGGTCACCGTCGCGCTCGCCCGCCGCACCTGCAGGAAACGCGGGAGCGAGGGCGGCATCTTGATCCTCGCGAAGTGCTCCTTGCCCGTCTTGGGGTTGATGAGGATCACGGCGAGGTTGAGCGAGAGCCCCGAGATGTAGGGGAAGGGGTGGGCCGGGTCGACGGCCAGCGGCGTGAGCACCGGGTAGATCCGGTTGAGGAACATCTCCTCGAGGCGTTCCTTCTCCACCTGCTCGATGGCGTCCCAGCGCACGATGCTGATGCCCTCGTCCTCCAGGGCCGGACGCACGCCCTCCTCGAAGATCCGGGTCTGCATCCCGGTGAGGTCGTGGGCGATCCGGGCGACCTGCTCCAGCACCTCGCGCGGCTCGAGGCCCGAGGAACTGCGCACCGCGATGCCGGTGGCGATGCGGCGCTTGAGTCCGGCGACCCGGACCATGAAGAACTCGTCGAGGTTGCTCGCGAAGATCGCGAGGAACCGGGCCCGTTCGAGCAGCGGGACGCTCTCGTCCGCAGCGAGCTGGAGCACCCGTTCGTTGAACTGCAGCCAGCTGATCTCGCGGTCGAGGAAGCGGTCACCCGGCAGGTCGTCGGCGTCCTCGTCCTGGGTGCCGGTGGTCCGCACGAAGCGCCCGTTGGCCGCGCGAGGGCGCAACTGTGCAGTCGCGGCCGGGGATGCCGACGAGATCGTCACGTCACCGGTGTGGGCGGTGCCGGGGCGGCGCTCGGTGTCCTCGTGCGAGGCCTGGGCGGCGGACCTGTCGGACATGTCGGACATCATTCCACGGTGTGGTGAACCCCGCGTGAATACATGACGTGGACTGCCTTGCGCTCGAAGCCGGCTCGGCGATAGGTCGCCAGGGCAGGGTGGTTGTCGCCCTCGACGTACAACTCGACCTCGCGCACACCGCGTCGGGCCAGGTGGGCGAGCCCGAGCCCGGTGAGCGGCCCGCCGAGACCGCGCCCGTGCAGGTCCGGGCGCACACCGACGACGTAGACCTCGCCGACGTCGCCGTCCGGTGGGTCGACCTTGGTCCAGTGGAACCCGGCGAGGCCGTGCTCGGCCACGGAGCCGTCCGCTGTGCCTTCCAGCAGGATCAGCCCCTCGGCCTCGAACCACGGCTGCTCCATCCGCTCGGTCAGCCCGGCGGTGTCGAGATCGCCCTGCTCGGGGTGGGTGGCGAAGGCAGCGGCGTTGACCGCCAGCAGCGCGTCGTCGTCGCGACCGGGCTCGAAGGTCCGGTGGGCGAAGCCCTCCGGCAGTTCCGGGTCGACCTCGTCGCCGTCGACGACCGGCCGGGAGAGCACGAGCAGCTCGCGCACGGGCGCCAGGTCCAGCGACGCGGCGAGCGCCCGGGACCCGGGGAGGTCGCCGTGTGCCCACGGCCGGGCGTCGGGACGGTGCTTCAGGACAGCGGCCAACACGGCGGTGCCGACCCCCTTCGCCCGGGCGGACGGGACGACGAAGGCCTCGACCGAGCCGTCGTCGGCGATCTGCGCGTACCCGGCCAGGCCCCCTTCGTCGGTGGCCACGAGGTGCTCGCCCTCGCGGGGCAGGCCGAGCAGGAAGGCCTCGCTCAGCGGCGCGACGCCGTCGGCGGAGGTGGCCTCCTCGGCCGCCGCGCGCACCGAGGTGAGCAGGTCGGGATCGAGCCGGGCGAAGGGGGTGACCGCCGTCGTCATGCCGGCACCCCCGCTCCTTCGGTGGCCCCGACGCCCTCGTCGCGGGTGAGGACGAAGCGGTAGCCGACGTTGCGCACGGTGCCGATGAGCTTCTCGTGCTCGCTGCCGAGCTTGGCCCGCAGTCGCCGCACGTGGACGTCGACGGTGCGGGCACCGCCGTAGTAGTCGTAGCCCCACACCTCGTGGAGGAGCTGATCGCGGGTGAAGACCCGTCCGGGGTGCTGGGCGAGGTGCTTGAGCAACTCGAACTCCTTGTACGTGAGGTTGAGCACCTGCGACCCGAGTCGGGCCGAGTAGCTCGCCTCGTCGATGGTGAGGTCACCGGCGACGATACGGCCGTCCTCCTCGTCGGGCCCGACGAGGCGGCTCGTCACCAGGCGCAGCCGTGCCTCGATCTCGGCCGGGCCGGCGCTCTCGAGCAGGACGTCCTCGACGGCCCAGTCGGCGTTGACCGCGGCCAGGCCACCCTCGGTGAGCACGGCGATGACCGGCCGGGAGGTCCCGGTCGCGCGGATGACCCGGCACAGGGCGCGCGCCTGCGCCAGGTGGTGGCGGGCGTCGACGAGCACGACGTCGGCGTCGGGGGAGTCCAGCAGGACCGATGCATGAGGAGGCAGCGGGCGCACCTCGTGCCCGAGCAGGCCGAGTCCCGGCACGACCCGGTCGCCGGGCGCCGGGTCGTGCGTCAGGAGCAGGAGTCGGGCCATTGCCCCCAAGAATAGGGCGTCCGTGGCCAGATACCCTCTGCGTCGTGACCACCTCCGCATCGAACGAGCCGACAACGCGCGCTGCGCGGCACGCCCAGCGTGCTGCCGAACGCGTGGCCGACCGTGGTGCGCCGGTCCCCCGCCCGCGTCCCCTCGTCATCGCCGGGGTCGTCGTCAGCGCCCTGGTGCTGGCCGGGTCCGCCGCGAGCGGTCTGCGCGCCCTGGAGATCGCCGTGGTCGTGCTCGCCGGGCTCGTGGTCGCCGTCGGCTGGCCGCGGCTGGTCGACTCGCCGACGCCCGTGGGCTCCTCCGTGGTCCTCGCGGTCACGACGTTGGCGCTCGGAGCCGCCTTGCTGGCGAAGGGGGAGGAGCCCCTCCTCGAGCAGGTCCCCGCCGCCGTCGCGGCCGGGATCATCGCGATGTGCCTGCACCCGCTCGTCCAGGCCTCGGCGCGGGCCGATCTCGCCCGCGGGCTGGCCGGGACGGCCCCGGGCATCCTGGTCATCTCCTGCGGCGCCGTCCTGACCAGCACCGTGCCCCACAGCGCGAGCCCGGTCGTCATCGCCGGGATCGCGCTCGCGGTGGCAGGCCTGGTCGATCTGGCCACCGAGCGCGGTCGGCTCGTGAGGTGGATGCTGCCCATCGGCATGCTCGTCGGCGGGATCGCGGGTGTGGCCGCCCACTGGGTCCTCGACGCCCGGCTCGAGCCGTGGGCCGCTCTCGTCGGCGTCCTCGGGGCCGGCGTCGCGCTGTCCCTGCGCCGGGCGCTGTCTCAGCAGAGCGCCGTGGACGGGGCCCTCGGCGGGGTCACCTCCGGCGTGGCCTCGGTGCTCCTCGTCGGCCCGCTGCTGCATCTGATCTCGCGACTGCCACTCGGCTGACCCGGGCGCCTACGATGGACGGGTGTTCACTCTCGATCCCACGATCCACCCGGACATCGCCCCCCTCGCCTGGCTCGTCGGCCGCTGGGAGGGTGCCGGCGTCCTGGGCTACCCGACGATCGAGTCGGCCAACTTCGGCCAGGAGATCATCGTCAGCCACGACGAGCGTCCCTTCCTGCGCTGGGAGAGCCGCTCGTGGATCCTCGACGAGCAGGGGGAGAAGGTGCGCCCGGCCGGCACCGAGCTCGGCTTCTGGCGTCCCGGCGGCGAGGGCGAGGTCGAGCTGCTGCTGACCCACCCGACCGGCTTCGTCGAGATGTACTGCGGCAGCATCGAGCCGGGCCGGATCGAGATGGCCACCGACGGCGTCATCCGCAGCCCCCACGCCAAGGAGTACGCGGCCGCCGAGCGGATGTACGGCTTGGTCAACTCCAACCTCATGTGGGTCATGGACATGGCCGCAGTCGGCCAGCCGATGACCAGCCACCTGTCCGCGGAGCTCAAGCGCGTCGAGTGAGTGGCGTGTGCTGACCCGGTGTGGCGCCCGCTCACCCGGCGGACCTGACGGCGTTGTGCACGCCTGTCACTCGGTATTTCGGGACACGGGCGCGTGTAACGCCGTCAGGCCCTGTCGAGTGACGCGTTCCGGGGCCTACTCGGCGGACTCGGCGTAGCCGGCGAGGTCGTCGGTGCGCAGGGCGTCGCTGAGCGCGGCCATCCCCTGCTCGTCGAGGATGTCGATGGACGCACCCTCGGCGGTCGTCCCGTAGCCGCTGAAGGGCGCGGTGATGAAGCGGATGTTGTCGCCGCGCACCGAGCGCATCTTGATCGCCTCGCTGCGGATGACCCCGCCGGTGAGCTCGTCGTCGACGACCGTGTGCTCCGTACCGGCCTCGATGACGTCGTTCAGACGGCTGGGGTTGAGCAGCACCTGGGGGTCGAGGGTCTCGCGCATGATCGCCTTGAGCCAGGCCTGCTGGCGCTGACCGCGGGAGATGTCGCCCTCCTTCAACTGCTTGCGCTCGCGGACGAAGTCCAGCGCCTGCGTCCCGTCGAGGGCGACCTCGCCGGCCGGGTAGTCCGGGCCGGGCTGGGGATTGTCGACCGTCACGCCGCCGAGGGCATCGGTCAACTGCTTGAATCCCTCGAAGTCGGTCTTGGCGACGTGGTTGATCTTGACCCCGACGAGGTCCTGGACGGTCCGCACGAGCAGCGGCGCCTGGCCGAAGGCGTAGGCGGCGTTGATCTTGTCCTCGCCGTGGCCGGGGATCGGTACGTACAGGTCGCGGGGGAAGTGGATGATCCAGACGTTCTCGTGGTCCTCGTCGACGTGAACCAGCTGGATGACGTCGGCCCGGCTGGAGGTCTCGCCCGGTCGGGCATCGGAGCCGATGATCAGGTAGTTCTCTCCCGCGTCGTCGACGAGGTCCTTGCCCTTGGTCGTCGTCGTGTCGTCCTTGGAGTCGCCGAGGAGCTTCTCGTGGGTGAGGCCGTGGTCGACCTTGCTGCTGATGAACCACCCGTACCCGCCGACGCCGACGCACAGGAGCACGACGAGGGCGATCAGCGTGACGCCCACACGGCCGGCCCGGCCCATCCGCCGGCGCCGGCGCCGCGGAGCGTGCGAGGTGTCCGCGGCGTCATCGAAGTCTTCGAGCATGGGCACAGAGTACGGCTGCCGACCGGAAGAAGGCTGAAGGGTGCAGGAGCTCGGCGGGTGGCGACGGGGCACGGGCCGAAGGCCCCTGCCCGCGCCCGCATCGAGCCCGTAGATTGGGGGTATGGACGATCCGGGTGAGGTACTGCGCCGCCACGGGCTGCGCATGACCGAGCAGCGACGGCGCGTGCTGGGTGCCCTGACCCGGCGCTCGCACCTGACCCCCGATGCCGTCGCGGTCCTCGTGGCGGCCGACGGAGGGCCCGAGTTGCCTCCGTCGACCATCTACCGGACCCTCGACGCCCTCGAGGAGGTCGGCCTCGTCGAGCACACGCACCTCGACCACCGTGCGCCGACCTACCACCGGGCGGGAGGGCACGGTCATCTCCATCTGCGCTGTCGCGGTTGCGGGCGCGTGATCGAGGTCGACCCGGATCTGGCGACTCCCTTCGCCGACGCCGTGCGCGGCGCGACCGGCTTCGTCGCCGACCTGACCCACATGGCCATCCACGGTCGCTGCGCCGAGTGCGCCGGCGACACCGACACCGAAGGAGGGGCATGACTGCCTCACCACTGCTCCAGGCGCCCGGCGCCGTCTCCGGCGAAGGACTCGACGCGGGCGTCGCCGCCCACTACGGCGACCCGATGCGCGAGCAGCGGCTGCTCGCCGAGGGCCTCGCCGTCGTCGATCTCTCCCACCGAGGGGTCGTGACCGTCTCCGGTCCGGACCGGCTGTCCTGGCTGCACACGCTGACCTCCCAACAGTTGACCGATCTGCCGCCGCGCACCTCCGCGGAGTCGCTCGTGCTGACCCCCAAGGGCCACGTCGAGCACGCGCTGCACGTCGTCGACGACGGTGAGCGGACCTGGCTGTCGCTCGAGCCGGGCACCTCCTCGGACCTGGCCGCTTGGCTGGACTCGATGCGCTTCATGCTCCGGGTCGAGGTCGAGGACGTCAGCGACCGTTACGCCGTCCTCGGCGAGTGCGTGGACCGCGAGGGCGTCGAAGGGGAGCCGCCGACGTGGTTGGACCCGTGGCCGCGGGTGGTCGGGGACACCGCGACGTACGGCCCGCAGCCAGAGGAGCACCCCGGTCGGGATCGGCGCTGGCGGGAGGTCATCGTGCCGGTCGAGGAGATGACCGCCGCCGTCGGCGACCGCGAGCTCGCCGGGACCTGGGCCGCAGAGGCCCTGCGGGTCGCGGCCTGGCGTCCGCGTCTGGGAGCCGATACCGACCACCGCACGATCGCCCACGAGCTCGACTGGCTGCGCACCGCCGTGCACCTGCACAAGGGCTGTTACCGCGGTCAGGAGACGATCGCGAGGGTGCACAACCTGGGTCGCCCGCCGCGCCGGATCGCCTTCCTCCACCTCGACGGCTCGGGGCACGTCCTGCCGGACGCCGGAGCCGAGATCCGCTTGGGGGAGAAGGTCGTCGGCCGGATCACCTCGCGTGCCCGCCACCACGAGGACGGCCCGATCGCGCTCGCGGTGCTCAAGCGCAACACCGACGCCGAGGCCGACCTGCTCGTCGACGGGGACATCGCTGCCGCGCAGACGCAGATCGTCGCCCGCTGACCTGACCGTCCGCGGCGGGGCGGTGGGGCAAGGTCTCGCGACTACGCTCCTGCTCCATCTCGTGGGCCGCTGCCCGTGTGGTGGAGCAGGAGCGTAGTCAGCTGAGTGTGGGTGTGAGACGTCGCTCACGTGTGCTATCTCTGGCTTGCACCTGCTAACTGGAGCAAGCATACTTGAGGCATGTCCAAGAACCCGCTCGACGCACTGCCGGGCAACCTGGGGAACCACCTGGGTGAGTACCTTCGCGAGCAGCGTCTGCTCGCGAAGCTCTCCGTGCGGCAGCTCTCTGCGCTGGCCGGGGTCTCCAACCCCTACCTGTCGCAGATCGAGCGGGGTGTGAAGCGCCCGAGCGCCGACATCCTGCAGCAGATCGCCAAGGGCCTGTCGATCTCCGCCGAGACCCTCTACGTCCAGGCCGGTCTGCTCGACCCCAAGGACGCGGGTGCCGAGGCCGGGGACAACACCCGCTCGGCGATCCGGTCGGACCCGGCGCTCACGGCGCGGCAGCGGCAGACCCTGCTGGAGATCTACGAGTCCTTCGTCGGCGCCGACCGGGGCCGGACGAAGGACTCCACCCCGAAGGGATCCGCTTCGTCCTCCTCCGCCACGAGGACCACGTCCTCGAGGTCGGATGCGAAGCAGGCCACGAAGACCACTGCGAAGAAGAAGACCACTGCGAAGACGTCGGCCACCCCGAAGGCCTCGGCCTCCCGGGCGGCCTCCACCCAGGGCGGCGGCACCTCGTCGTCGGCCCGTACGAAGGGCTCGCCGAAGGCGTCGGGCTCGAAGAACTCGAAGTCCACACCAAGGAGAAACCCATGAGCGTCACCAACACCGTCAAGAAGGTCGTCACCGGCCAGACCTACGCGACCGTCGGCGCGACCGACCTCGCCGTCGAGACCTTCCGCGGCTACACCACCCAGATCTCTGCCCTCGGTGCCGAGCTCGAGCCGAAGAAGGTCCAGGCCCGCGTCAAGGCCGCTCCGGCCGAGGTCCAGGGCTACTACAGCGACCTCACCAAGCGCGGCGAGGACCTGGTCACCCGCGTGCGCAAGCAGAAGGCCACCCAGGACCTCGTCGGTCAGGCCGAGGCCACCGTCGCGCTCGGCAAGGGCCTGGTCACGACCGTCCGCAAGGCCGTCTCGGACGTCGAGGCGTCCGCCAAGCGCACGCTGACCATTGGTCGCAAGGAGGCCGTCAAGGCCGCCGACGCCGTCGCCGACTCGGTGGACGTGGACGTGGACGTGGACACCGAGAAGGCCAAGAAGGCCGTCGCCGGCTCCGCCAAGCGCACCACCTCCGCCGCCAAGGGCACCAGCACCACGGCGAAGAAGGCCGCGACGCGCACCCGCACCGCGACCAAGTCCACGTCGACCGCCGCGAAGAAGACGGCCACCAAGTCCGCGAAGGCCGCCGACAAGGCTGCTGACAAGGTCGGCGACTGAACTCTTCGAAGTTCCTCCGCCACACCTCGGAGCAGAACTTCTGACGTTCCGGGTGCTCCGGGGCGCGGCCGTTCGCAGCCGAGCCCCGAAGCGCACCAACCGATGCTGTGGTGAGGCGGTAGCCTGCGGCGGATGACCGCCCAGGCCCCTGACACCACCAGTCTCGACGAGGCCCCCGTGCTGGTCCACGTGACCCGCGGGGGCTTCATCGAGTCCGCCCAGCGAGCGACGCTCGTCGCGACCGACCCCGCGGGAGGGACCCCCCTTCGTCATGGAAGGGTCGACGACCCCGTCCTGCCACGCTCCTCGCTCAAGCCGATCCAGGCGCTGGCGATGGTCCGCGCCGGGCTTGACCTGCCGCCGCACCTGCTCGCTCTCGTGTGCGCGAGCCACTCCGGGCAGGACGTCCACCGCGAGGGCGTCGCCGAGGCGCTCGCGAGCGTCGGCCTCGACCTGTCCGCGCTGCAGAACACCCCGGCCCTGCCCCTGGGTGAACTCGAGCACGCCCGCTGGCTCGTCGCCGGTCGAGCGAGCGAGTCGGTCGCCCAGGACTGCTCCGGCAAGCACGCCGGCATGCTCATCACCTGCACGGTCAACGACTGGCCGATCGAGAACTACCTCGACCCACAGCACCCCCTCCAGCAGGCGATTCGAGACACCACCGCGCAGGTCGTCGGCCCGGTGGCCCACACGACCGTGGACGGGTGCGGGGCACCGCTCTTCGCCGTCCCGCTGCGTGGGTTGGCAGCGGCCTTCGGGGTCCTCGCAGCCGCGGACGAGGACACCGCCGAAGGGAGGGTCGCCACGGCCATGCGCACCGCACCGCACATGGTGGGCGGCACCGGCCGGGACGTCACGGCCTTCATGGAGGCCGTCCCCGGCCTCGTCGCCAAGGACGGCGCCGAGTCGGTCTACGCGGCCGGCCTCGCCGACGGCCGGGGCGTGGCGATCAAGGTCGCCGACGGCTCGTCCCAGCCCCGTGCCCGCCGTGGCCTGCTCGCGCACTCCCTGCTCGCCCTCGACCTCGACTCCGAAGGCCTGCGCGCCCTGGCCGACCAGCCGGTGCTCGGCCACGGCCGCCGGGTGGGCTCCGTCGAGGTCGTCGGGCTGACCTCATGAGGACGGTCGTGCAGCGGGTGAGCTCCGCCCGCGTGCGCGTCGGCGAAGAGACGGTCGGCGAGATCGGACCCGGCCTCGTCGCCCTGGTCGGCGTGACGCACGAGGACGGACCGCGGGAGATCGCGACGACGGTGCGCAAGATCGCCGAGCTGCGAATCATGTCCGGCGAGACATCGGTGACCGACAGCGGCGGCGCCGTGCTCGTGGTCAGCCAGTTCACCCTCCACGCGGACATCCGCAAGGGGCGCCGTCCGTCGTGGAACGCCGCCGCCCCGGGCCCGGTCGCCGAGCCGGTCGTCGACGCCGTGGCCGAGGGACTGCGCGAGCGCGGCCTGACCGTGGCCACCGGGCGGTTCGGCGCCGACATGGCCGTCGACATCCACGGTGACGGTCCGGTGACGCTCATCATCGACGCGCCCGCCTAGTCTGGACCCGTGCAGATCATCGGTCAGATCCAGGCGTGGATCATCCTCGGTCTGGGGCTGCTCGCCCTGGCCATGGAGGTCTACGCCCTCCTCCACGCCGTCCGGCAGCGCCCGGACGCCTTCACGGCTGCGGGCAAGCAGTCCAAGACCTTCTGGGTCGTGGCCCTGGCCATCGCGACGCTCCTGGGCTTTGCGGTGCTCGGCGGCGGGCTCGGCCTGCTCGCGATCATCGGGATCGTCGTCGCGGGTGTCTACCTCGCCGATGTGAGGCCCGCCATAGATGCTGTCATGGGCCGCCGCCGCTGAGCTGCGGCACAATGTCTGCTCCAGCATCCGTACCCGGGGAGAGTCCGTGAGCAACCCGCCTGACCCGAGACGCTCGATCTTCGTCTCGCAGCGCCCCTGGGGCCAGTTCGAGCAGTTCACCAGCAACGAGGAGACGACCGTCAAGGTCGTCACCGTCGAGCCCGGCCACCGGCTGTCGCTGCAGACCCACGAGCACCGGGGCGAGTTCTGGCAGGTCCTCGACGGGCCGCTGGACGTCACCGTCGGGCACGAGTCCTGGGCGGCGCAGACCGGCGAGAAGGTGTGGGTTCCCCCGGGCGCCGTCCACCGGATGGGCAACAGCGGCGACCGCCCCGCCCGGATCCTCGAGATCGGGTACGGCGCCTTCGACGAGAGCGACATCGTGCGACTCGAGGACGACTACCGCCGCTGAGGACGTGCCAGCGGGCCGGAGCGTGGCGCCACGAGCGACCACGGCACGGTCAGCTCACCCAGGCGCCACCGGTCCGACCGGCCGATGACCGGGACCTCCTTCGCGACCTCACCGATGGCCGCCACCGCGCGCTGCCGGGGCCCGTACGGGGCGAAGGGGGCCGACCACCGCCACGCGTCGTCGAGCCGCTCGAGCAGGTCGTGGACCGGCTCGCCCGGGATGTTGCGGTGGATCAGCGCCTTGGGCAGGCGGGCGGCGACGGCCGAGGGATTCCTCTGCGGGCCGAGGTCGCGCAGCCGCCACGAGAGGGTGAGCGTGCGCGGTCCCCCACGGTCGAGCGTGATCCAGCTGCCGAGCCGGCCGAGCTCGTCGCAGGTGCCCTCGACGAGGAGGCCGTGGTCGTCCAGACGGGCGAGCATCGTCGCCCAGGGTGCCTCGACCTCGCCCTCGTCGTACTGCCGAAGCACGTTGAAGGCGCGGATGACCCGGGCCCGCTGACCGTGGGGCAGGGGTACCTCGAAGCCGCCGAGGGTGAACTCCACACCCGGCCCGGCCCACGCCTGGGCGCTCATGACCCTCGCCGGGTCGATCTCCAGGCCCCGCACCCGCACGTCCGGCCGCACGCTGCGCACCCGCTGGGCCCACTCCGCCGTCGTCACCCCACTGGCGCCGTGGCCGAGGTCGATGATGACCGGGGGTCCCCCGACGCGCAGGACGCGACGGTGGGTCGAGGTCAGCCACCGGTCGCACCGGCGCAATCGGTTGGGATTGGTCGTTCCGCGGGTGATGCTCCCGACGGGACGCTGGCTGGACACCCACGCAGCGTAGGCCGACCCCGGGCACAACTACGCTGGCGGGGTGGACGAACGAGTGAAGGGTGATCCGGTGAGCGATCAGCCGATCCGCCGCGTGGCCATGATCAGCGTGCACACCTCGCCGCTGGCGCAGCCGGGCACGGGTGACGCCGGTGGCCTGAACGTCTACGTCGTCGAGTCCGCCCGCGAGCTGGCAGCGCGCGGGGTGGAGGTGGAGATCTTCACCCGGCGCACCGCGGCGGACCTGCCCGATGCGGTCGAGATGGAGCCCGGGGTGGTTGTGCGCCACATCGACGCCGGGCCCTATGAGGGTTTGCTGAAGGAAGACCTACCGGGCCAGCTGTGCGCCTTCGCCGCGGGGATGATGCGTGAGATCGCCCGGGTGCCGCACGGCCACTACGACTTGGCGCACTCGCACTACTGGCTCTCGGGTCAGGTCGGCTGGCTCGTCGCCGAGCGCTGGCAGGTGCCGCTGGTGCACACGATGCACACGATGGCTCGCGTGAAGAACCGCCAGCTCGCCGAGGACGACGTCCCCGAGCCCCCCGGTCGCGAGATCGGCGAGGCGCAGGTCGTCGACATCGCCGATCGACTCATCGCCAACACCCTGCAGGAGGGCGACGAGCTCATCGAGTACTACGACGCCGACCCGGACAAGGTCCAGGTCGTCCCGCCCGGGGTGGATCTGACCACCTTCGCCCCCGGGGACCGTGACGACGCACGATCGCGGATCGGCCTGCCCCAGGACGCGGTCGTGCTGCTCTTCGTCGGCCGGATCCAGCCGCTGAAGGGCCCGCACGTCCTCGTGCGGGCCGCGGCGGAGCTGCTCGGTCGGCGACCCGAGCTGCGTGGGCGTCTGGTCGTGGCCGTCCTCGGCGGCGCCTCCGGACGGGGCCTGGTGGCGCCGGACCGGTTGCAGCAGCTCGGCGAGGAGCTCGGCGTCACCGACGTGCTGCACCTGGCGCCGCCGGTGAGCCGGGCCGAGCTGGCCGACTGGTACCGGGCCGCGGACCTCGTCGCGGTGCCCTCGCACACCGAGTCCTTCGGTCTCGTCGCCATCGAGGCGCAGGCCAGCGGGGCGCTCGTCGTCGCGGCCGACGTCGGCGGCCTGCGCACCGCGGTCGGGGACGGTGGCGTCCTGGTCGACGGGCACGACCCGCAGGACTGGTCCCGGCAGCTGGAGGACCTCATCGACGACCCGGCCGGGGCCGAGCGGCTGCGCAGCAACGCCCGTGCGCACGCCAAGGCCTTCGGGTGGTCGGTGACGGTGGACCGTCTCCTCGATGTCTACGCTGGCGCCGTGGCCGAACGTCACAACATGCTCGTGGAGGTGCCTCGATGAACGACAAGGAACAGGCCCTCGAGGTGGTCCGCTCGGTCATCGCCGAGACCGGGATCGAGAGCGAGCCCGGGACGCGGGACGGCGAGCTCGTCGTCTCCCTCCCGGGGGAGAAGAAGCTGAAGACCGTCGCCTCGCTCGTCGTCGGCGAGCAGGCGCTGTCGGTCACGGCCTTCGTCATCCGCAACGCGGACGAGAACCACGGCGAGTTCTACCGGTTCCTGCTGCGTCGCAACCTGCGCATGCCCCTGCTCGCCTACTCCATCGACTCCTCCGGCGACGTCTACGTCAACGGGAGGATCCCCCTTCGCGCCGTGTCGCCGCAGGTGGTCGACCAGGTCCTCGGTGTCCTGCTGGAGGCTGCCGACGAGCCCTTCAACGAGCTGCTGCTCATCGGCTTCCGCAGCTCGATGCAGAAGGAGTGGGACTGGCGGGTCTCCCGCGGGGAGTCCCTGCGCAACCTCGAGGCCTTCCGCAGCGTGCTCGAGCATTGACGGGTGCACACCGATGAGCACACGGCCCTTGGTCGTTCGTTCCTCACTCCCTGAGTCGGGCCGCATACCCATCGGCCCGCCCCCTCGGCCGCAGCTACCCTTGGCCCCATGTCGACACTCATCCTGCTGCGCCACGGGCGCTCCGACTGGAACGAAAAGAACCTCTTCACCGGCTGGGTCGACGTCGACCTGATCGACCGGGGTCGTGAGGAGGCCGTCCGCGGCGGTCAGCTGATGAAGGAGGCGGGGCTCCTCCCGGACGTCGTGCACACCTCCGTGCTGCGCCGGGCGATCACCACCGCCAACATCGCGCTCGACGAGGCCGACCGGCACTGGATCCCGGTCCGCCGCGACTGGCGCCTCAACGAGCGCCACTACGGCGCGCTGCAGGGCCTGGACAAGGCGGCGACCCGGGAGAAGTACGGCGAGGAGCAGTTCATGCTCTGGCGCCGCAGCTTCGACACCCCGCCGCCGCAGATCGACACCGACGACGAGTACGCCCAGACCGGTGACCCGCGCTACGCCGACATCGAGATCCCGCGCACCGAGTGCCTCAAGGACGTCATCGAGCGCCTCATGCCGTACTGGGAGGGCCCGATCCGCGAGGATCTCGCCGCCGGCAGGACCGTCCTGGTCACCGCGCACGGCAACTCGCTGCGGGCCCTGGTCAAGCATCTCGACGGCATCAGCGACGAGGACATCGCGGGGCTGAACATCCCGACCGGCATGCCGTTGGTCTACGACCTCGGCGAGGACTTCATGCCCACCGGGCCGGCCGAGTACCTCGACCCCGAGGCCGCGGCCGCCGAGGCCGCGAAGGTCGCCGGCCAGGGCAGGTAGTCCGGCTCAGACTCCGTCGTCGACGTCGACCTCCTCGTCGTCGACCCCGTCGATCTCGCCCGTGACCAGGAAGCGCACGCGGCGCGCAACGGTGACGGCATGGTCGCCGAAGCGCTCGTAGTAGCGGCTGAGCAGGGCGACGTCGACGGCCGCGCTGCTGCCGTGCTCCCAGCGGCTGTCGGCCAGCCGGGCGAACATCGAGCGGTGCAGCTCGTCGAGCTCGTCGTCGATCTCCTCGATGGCGCGGGCCCCCTGGAGACTCTGCGACACGAGGATGTCGGCCACCTTGGCGACGATCCGCTCGGCGACGTGCCCCATCTGCAGGAAGGACGCGCGCATCTCGTCGGGCACGGCGCTCTCCGGGTAGCGCAGCCGGGCGACCTTGGCCACGTGACGGGCGAGGTCGCCCATCCGCTCCAGGTCGCTGGACATGCGCATGGAGGTGACGACCGCACGCAGGTCGCTCGCGACCGGGGCCTGGCGGGCCAGCAGGTCGATCGACTTCAGGTCGAGCTGGTTGCGCCGGCCATCGATCTCCTGGTCGGCCTCGATGACCTGCTCGGCGAGCTGGACGTCGGCATCGAGCAGCGCGGACGTGGAGCGGCGGATGGCCGAGCCGACGAGGTGGGCGAGCTCCACCAGGTCGGTGGACACCTGCTCGAGTTCGTCGTGGAAGACCTGACGCATGGGTCGCCTTTCGTGGTGGGTGTCGCTGTCTGAGGTGGATTGAACACTGCCTGCGTGAACGCCCTCGGGCCGGAAGATGAACATCGCGAGATGCACGCCGGACACGGTGTCCTGGTGCCAGCATGCCTGATTCGAGAAGTACTCTCGGTGTCGTGGAGCCAACGACCGCGGCAATTCTGGGTGGCCTGGCCGGCCTGCTCATCGGATTCCTCGTCTGGGCCGCGATCACCATGACCGACCGCGAGCGTGCCGTCGAGCCGCAGTCGGAGCCGGAGGTGCCCCGCGGTGTCGGAGACGTGCTCGCCGTGCTGCGCTCGTCCGGGGTGGTCCTCGATCCGACCGGTGGGGTCATCACCACGTCGCCGGCAGCCGTGACCTACGGACTCGTGCGCGCCGGGCGCCTCGCCCACCCGCAGATCCGCGAGATCGCGGAGAAGGTGGCCCGCGACGGCGTGATCCGCGAGGCCCAGCTCGAGCTGACCCGGCAGGGCCTGAGCTCCTCGGTGTACGTCTCGGCACGGGTGGCGCCCCTGGGTGCACGACACCTCCTCCTGCTCGTCGAGGACCAGACGCAGGGGCGGCGCGTGGAGGAGACCCGCCGCGACTTCGTCGCCAACGTCAGCCACGAGCTGAAGACCCCGGTCGGTGGCATCTCCCTGCTTGCCGAAGCCGTCATGGACGCCAAGGACGACCCCGAGGCCGTCTACCGATTCGCCCGCCGCATGCAGGGCGAGGCCACCCGCCTGTCCAGCCTGATCAAGGAGATCGTCGAGCTCTCCCGCCTGCAGGGCACACCGGTGCTGCAGGACCCGCAGCTGGTCGACATCGAGGAAGTGATCCAGCTGGCCCTGGAGCACGTGCACCTCGAGGCCGAGGCCAAGCGGATCACCCTGACCGACAAGGTCGCCGACGAGCTGTACGTGCGCGGCGACGAGGACATGCTCGTCACCGCCGTGCGCAACCTCGTCGGCAATGCCATCGCGTACTCCGACGCCGACACCTCGGTGGGCGTGGGTGCACGGCTGCAGGACGGCACGATCGAGATCGCCGTGACCGACCAGGGCTCCGGTGTCCCCGAGGCCGAGCAGGCCCGCATCTTCGAGCGCTTCTACCGCATGGACATGGCCCGCTCCCGCGCCACCGGTGGCACCGGGCTGGGCCTGTCGATCGTCAAGCACATCTGCGCCAACCACGGTGGCGACGTGCGGGTCTGGAGCGACGGCCAGCACGGTTCGACCTTCACGATCCGAGTCCCCGTCGCCCCTGAGACGCTCGAGTCGCCCGACCAGAGTCTTGACCCGACAACCCCCACAAAGGAGTTCCGCCGATGACACGCATCCTCGTGGTCGAGGACGAAGTGTCCTTCTCCGACCCCCTGTCCTACCTGCTGGAGAAGGAGGGGTACGAGGTCGCGGTCGCCGAGAACGGCCCCGACGCCGTCTGTGCCTTCGAGTCCGACGGTGCCGACCTCGTCCTGCTCGACCTGATGCTGCCGGGCCTGTCCGGCATCGACGTCTGCCGCACGATCCGGCAGCGCTCCAACGTGCCCGTGATCATGCTGACCGCCAAGGACGGCGAGATCGACAAGGTGGTCGGGCTGGAGATCGGCGCCGACGACTACGTCACCAAGCCTTACAGCTCGCGCGAGCTGCTCGCCCGGATCAAGGCCGTGCTGCGGCGCCGCGCCGAGCCGGAGGAGCTGTTGCCCTCGACGGTCGAGGGCGGGCCCGTGCGCATGGACGTCGACCGGCACGTCGTGGCCGTGCACGGGGAGCAGATCCAGCTGCCGCTGAAGGAGTTCGAGCTCCTCGAGATGCTGCTGCGCAACGCCGGCCGGGTCCTCACCCGGGTCCAGCTGATCGACCGGGTCTGGGGCAGCGACTACGTCGGTGACACCAAGACCCTGGACGTGCACATCAAGAGGCTGCGCGCCAAGGTCGAGTCGGACCCCGCCAAGCCGGTGCACATCGTCACCGTCCGCGGTCTGGGCTACAAGTTCGAGAGCTGATCACTGGACAACCCTGACGAAGGCGGTGTTCTGAGGTGCGACGAAGGGGTCCCACGTTCTGCGTGGGCGCCTCGAAGGGGGGCGGGTCACCCCTTCGGCGCGTACTCCTTGTAGTAGCCGGTCGGCGGGAGGACGGGGGCCTGCAGCGGGACGGTCTTGTCGCCGACGGTGACCTCGACGTCCGTCATGGCACCCGCGCCCTCCTTGAGTCCCTTGAGCATGAGGTCCTCGTCGCCGAGGGTGAGAAGCGTCCCGGGGGCGACCTTGGTCGATGCCTTGCCCGAGCCGCCGGCGATGGTGACGGTGATCGGATTCGTGCCGGCGTTCTCGACCGAACCGGTGACGACCGCGGTGCCACCGTCCTCGCTGCTGATCAGGGCGAGGTTCTCGAACTGGACGTGGTCGGGCAGTCCCTTGACGACGACGCCGTCGGTGATGGACTGCGTCTTCGTCGTCTGCAACGGGGAGTACACGGAGCAGCCGGCGGTGCTGGCGGCCAGGACCACAGTCAGGGCGAGGGCGCGGCCACGGGTGCGGAGATTGTGCTTCACGAGGCACATCGTAGCGGGGCGTCGGTGTCAGGAGGACAGGGGCGCCCGTCGGCTCCCACACACCGTGCGCGCGCGGGGCATTCTGTCGGTCAGGGTCGCCTGTGCGACTCACGACACGCCGTGTTAAACTGGAGGTCGCGAAAGGGGCAATCTCCACATGGATTTCAAGGTCGGCGAGACGGTCGTGTACCCCCACCACGGGGCTGCTTTGATCGAAGAGATCAAGTTCCGAAAGATCAAGGGCGAGGACAAGCAGTACCTCAAGTTGAAGGTGGCACAGGGAGATCTGACCATCGAGGTTCCCGCCGAGAACTGCGACCTCGTGGGTGTCCGCGACGTCGTCGGCAAGGAAGGGCTGGATCGGGTCTTCGAGGTGCTGCGCACGCCGCACGCCGAGGAGCCCACGAACTGGTCGCGTCGCTACAAGGCCAACCTCGAGAAGTTGGCCTCCGGTGACGTCATCAAGGTCTCCGAGGTCGTGCGCGACCTCTGGCGTCGTGAGAAGGATCGCGGCCTGTCCGCAGGTGAGAAGCGAATGCTGGCCAAGGCGCGCCAGATCCTCGTCTCCGAGCTCGCGCTCGCGGAGAAGACGGACGAGGACAAGGCCGAGGTCATCCTCGACGAGGTCCTGGCTTCCTGAAGGACAGGGTCCTGAACCACAGGCAGAACGACGACGCCCACACCGACTCCGGTGTGGGCGTCGTCGTCGTGGCAGCCGGATCCGGCACCCGTCTGGGCGCCGAGCGACCCAAGGCCTTCGTCGAGCTCTCGGGGATGACGCTGCTGGAGCATGCGCTGCGCGGCGTGGTCGCCACCGCCGGTGTCGACGAGGTGATCGTGGTCGTCCCGGCCGATCTGGTCGCCGGGGCGGAGGCGGTCGCGGCACCGATGACCGGCCCCACGGGTCCGACCCTGCAGGTCGTGCCCGGCGGAGCCGAGCGCACCGACTCCGTCGCCGCCGGGCTGGCGGCACTCTCCGGTGCGGTGCGAATCGTCCTCGTCCACGACGCCGCTCGGTGCCTGACTCCCGTGGTCGTCTTCGAGCGCGTGCTCGAGGCGCTGGACGGGGGAGCGGCGGGGGCGGTCCCCGGTGTCCCCGTCGTGGACACGATCAAGGTCATCGACGGTGAGGGGCTGGTGACCGGTACTCCCTCCCGGGACTCGCTGCGCGCCGTGCAGACACCGCAGGGGTTCCGGCGGGAGGTGCTCGAGCAGGCCCACGCCTGCGCGGTGGCCGCGACGGACGACGCCGCGCTCGTCGAGGCGCTCGGTCATCCCGTGCTCGTTGTGGAGGGCGACCACCGCTCGCTGAAGATCACGACACCCGAGGACCTCGAGCGCGCCGAGCGGCTGCTGCGGCTGACTGCCGGTTGAGGTGGCGACGCACGGCCACGGCAGCGGCCCGGCCGGCCCGGTTGCCGCCGATGGTGCTCGCGGAGGGGCCATAGCCGACGAGCTGCACCCGTGGGTCGACCGCGCTCGTCACCGAGGTCTGCACGTCCGTGCTCCCGGGCTGCAGGGCGATGCCGCCCTCGGGACTGCGCAGGCCGAGTGGTGCCAGGTGGCGCACCGCGGCGCGGAAGCCCGTGGCCCACAGGATCGCGTCCACCCGCTCGTGGTTGCCGTCGGCCCACCGAACCCCGTCCTGCTCGATCCGCTGGAACATCGGGCGCCGCCGGCCGTAGACGCCCGTCCGGGCCGCATCCATCTCCTGGGGACGTAGCTGCAACCCGGTGGCTGAGACGACGCTGGCCGGCGGGCGGCCCTCGCGCACCCGTTCCTGGACGAGCTCGATCGCCTCGCGGCCGGAGAAGTCCCCGTCGTTCCACACCGGCTCACGCCGAGTGACCCACGTCAGGTCGGCGATCGTCGCGATCTCGCCGATGAACTGCACGGCGGACGCACCGCCCCCGACCACGACCACACGCTTGCCGCGGAAATGCTCCGCCCCGGGGTAGGCGACCGTGTGCCACTGCTCGCCGCGGAAGTCCCGCTGGCCGGGGTAGCTCGGGACGAACGGGCGTGTCCACGTCCCCGTTGCGTTGATCAGCGTGCGCGAGGTCCAGGAGGACTCTCCCGCACGGACCACGAGCAGGCCGTCCTCGTCCGTGACCCGGTCGACGTGGACCGGCCGCAGCACCGGGAGCTCGTGGGTGTCCTCGTACTCGTCGAACCATCTGGCGATGACCTCGTTGGCCCGGTCGCCGGACTCGTCCGGAGCGCGAGCGTCGGGCAGGTCCGCGACACCGTGGACGTCGTCCATCGACAGTGAGTCCCAACGGTGCTGCCACGCGCCACCGGGTCGGGTGTTCGCGTCGAGGACCACGTGCTCGATACCGAGTCGGCGCAGGTGGAAGGACGCGGACAGGCCCCCCTGACCCGCACCGATGACGACCGACTCGTGGATCTGCACGGACGCCACGCTAGTCACCCTCCCGCGCTGGGCCGACCCTGCGAGACTGACGTCATGACTGCGTTGCCGCGGACCGGGATCGGTGTCGACGTCCATGCCTTCGCCGGGCCCGACTCCGGCCGAGAGCTGTGGGTGGGGGGCCTGCTGTGGCCGGGGGAGATCGGCCTCGAGGGCCACTCGGATGCCGATGTGGCCTGCCACGCTGCCTGCGACGCGCTTTTCTCGGCGGCCGGGATCGGTGACCTCGGAACCCACTTCGGTACCGGGAGGCCGGAGCTGGCCGGTGCGTCCGGTCTCGTGCTGCTGGCCGAGGCGGCGCGACTGGTGGGCGAGGCCGGTTTCGAGATCGGCAACGTCGCGGTGCAGGTCGTCGGCAACCGACCCAAGATAGGCCCCCGGCGTGGGGAGGCCCAGACGGCCATGTCGGATGCGTGTGGCGCGCCGGTCAGCCTGAGCGGCACGACCTCGGATGCGCTGGGCCTCACCGGCCGGGGCGAGGGTGCTGCCGCCATCGCCACTGCCGTGGTCGTCGCTGCCCCCGTCCGCTGAGACGAGACCGTCCTGCTCCGGGTCGGAGCAGGACGGTCTCGTCGGGCTGATCTGCTGGTCAGCTGGCGGCGCGGGCTCGGGTACGGGCAGCCAAAGCGGCAAGGGCCGACGGGAAGATCTCCCCGGGGGGCGTGACCAGGCCGGCACCCACTTGGCCGACGCCGGCGAGCCGACCGGCCATCCCGGTGTTGATCTGCGGCAGGATGCCCGTGCGGCACACCTTCGACACGTCGATGCCCGTGGGGGCGCCGAGGAAGTCGAGGACGGGGATGGCCCAGCGGCTGTTCTCGCCGAGGGTGATCTCACCCATTCGACGGGTGGTGGCCAGGGCATCGGGGACCGAGCCGCCCACGAAGCGGACGATGGCCGGTGCGGTGGCCATCGAAAAGCCACCGATGCCCGCCGTCTCCGTGATGGCGGAGTCGCCGATGTCGGGGTTGGCGTCCTCGGGGCCGAAGTCGCCGAGGAAGAGGCCGTCCGCGACCTGGGCTGGGCCGGTGAACCACTCGTTGTCGGTGCCGGCGACCTGGATGCCGAACTCGGTGCCGTTGCGCGCCATTGCCACGACCATGGTCGAGCCCTCGATCCCACGGGCGGCATCCATCTGCAACTTGCAGGCAGGCATCGCCACGTTCAGGAAGAAGTGGTCGTTGCCACCCATGAAGGCGAACGCCTCGGCCACGTCGGCAGGGTCGGCGCTGCTGCGTGCGAGGGCCGGGGCGATGTCCCGCAGCAGCATGAGCGTGCCGGCCCGGTTGCGGTTGTGGGCCTCGTCGCCCATCTGCAGCATCTGACCGAGGATGGCGGTCGCGTCGATGGGGCCCGTCGCGCGGACCGCCTCGGCCAGGAGCGGCCCGAGGGTCTCGGACATCCACCGCAGCCGCGTGAGGACTTCCGGCGAGTACGCCCCGTAGCGAAGCACCTTGCCCAGGCCCTCGTTGAGGGAGCAGTAGGTACGGCGGCCGTCCACGGGGTCCTCGAGCACCCACATCCACATGGAGGCGGAGATGACGCCGGCCATCGGGCCGACGGCCTGACGGTGGTGGCACGGCTCCATGCTCACCTGGTCACCGGCGGCGAAGAGTGTGGCGGCGTCCTCCGGGTCGTCCACGAGGCCCTCGAGGGCCGCAGCTCCCATGAGCGCACCGCGCATCGGGCCGGATGCGTTCTCCCACGCCAGCGGGGGGCCGGCATGCAGGAACTGTCCACGCTCGAGACCGAGGACCTCGTGGGCGGGGGCCACGTCGACCACCATGGCCTGGACGGCGAGCACGGCCTCGAGGGCGCGCTGGTTCGCCTCCTGACGAAGGGGGTCGGTCGCGACGGTCGCCAGGTCGGACTCGGTGCCCTCCATGGGAGGGCGCCAGTCGACCCGGGTGACGGGTACGGCCTGGGCGTCCAGGGCATCGGCGAAGATGCTGGCGCCGGCGGAGGCGACACCGGTCGTGGGGCTGTGCGTGGTCGTCATGCTGTGGCTCCGATCAGCGAGATCGCCCGGCCGGCGGCCCGGGCATTGGACAGGAAGACCTCCGCGCCGGCATCCGCCAGCGCTGCGGCCTGGTCGTCGAGGACCTGCGGGTCGCTGGCGGTCCCGACGCAGGCCACGAGCACGGCCAGCTCGCGGCCGTCGTCCCGGGCCGCAGCGATGGCAGCGCGGATCGCCGGGGCGGTCGTGGCGGCGGGGTCGGCGTCGGCACCGTGACCGAGGACGACGTCCATGAGCACGGCCGAGGTAGCGGGGTCCGCGGCCGTGCGGGCCAGGTACTCCAGGCGGATCGTCGGGTCGATCATCGGGTGCGGGCGCCCCGCCGTCATCGTGTCATCGCCGAAGTCGATCATCACGGTGCCGTCAGCGGTCAGTGTGGAGTCGAGCGCGTACTGCGGGTCCAGGGGGATGTTGCTGTGGACCGGGCCGAGCTGGTCGGTGGCCATGATCATCGCCTCGTCGCACAGCGTGCCACCGGCGAAGAGGCCGCGCAGGCGCCCGGGACTCACCGTGGCGGCGGAGGCGCCCCACGTCGGCCACTGCGGTACCGGTCGTCCCAGAGTCTGCAGGATCTCCTCGGCCGAGGCAGTCAGGTCCGGCTGGCCCGCCCCCAGGAGCGCGAAGTGCACGGGCGTGCCCAGTGTCTTCGCGAAGTCGCGCAGTTCGCTGGCGACCTGGGCCGCCGGCGGCTTGGACACGACGACGATCAGTTCCGTTGCCGGGTCCGCGTCGAGGCGCCGCATCGCCTGCCTGGTCGCCATGGCACCGACGTCCACGCTCAGGTCGCGCCCACCGACACCGAGTGCGGCCGTCATACCGACGCCGGCGTGGTCGAGGAGGCACATCAGCTGCTGGCAGCCGGTGCCGGATGCGGCAACCAGGCCGACGGGCCCGGGCTGGACCGTGTTGGCAAAGCCGAGTCCCACTCCATCCACCATCGCGGTGCCGCAGTCCGGCCCCATGACGAGCAGGTCGCGCTCTGCAGCGACCTGCTTCAGCGCGATTTCCTGGGCGACCGGGACGTTGTCACTGAAGACCATCACGTCGTGACCGGCGTCGAGAGCGTCCATGGCCTCGACCACTGCGTTCGCGCCGGGGACCGAGACCAGGCCCATCGCGGCCTCGGACCGCTTGATCGCGCTCGCGATGGTCCGGGGCGGCTCCTCGACGCTGCCGGCGGACTCCGTGCGCCGGGTCACGGCGACGAGTGCCGCATCGACCGCGGCGAGTGCGCTGTCGAGGTGCGACTCGGACTCGAGCCGGAGCGCCACGACCATGTCGTTGGGGGAGGTCTCGGGCAGGTCGAAGCCCATGGAGGCGATGACGTCGAGGTTCAACGGCGTTGCCATGGCGACCTGTGCTGCCCGGACGCCGTCGACGGCAGCGACGTCCTTGCTGACCTGCAGCAGGGCGACGGAGTCGGCGTAGGCGCCGGGACGACACTCGACGTGGTCGAAGTCGGTGTCGGCGGTAGAACGTGTCATGAGCAGGTACTCCTTGATCCGAGGTGGTCGAGGGCGAGCGCGAGTCCCAGCGCCAGGCCGAAGCCAGACGTGTGACCGATGCGTGTCAGGTCGTGCACGGCCGTGGAGACCGCGTCTGGTTGGACGGTGAGCGACCGCAGGAGCTCCGCGAACTGCGGGACCACCTCCGCGCGTGCGGCTCGGCGCAGTAGCGTTGCCGAGAGTGCGGTGGTGCGGTGGTCGGCCAGGGCGAGCGCCCGCTCGGCAACACCTGCTGAGCAGGGGTGTGCAGCGGCGACCATGACGGCCAGCCAGCCGCAGAGGACGTCGTCACCCAGTGGCGTCAGTCCACTGCCGAGCCCCAGCAGCACGTCCACTGAACGCGGGTCGGCTGCGACCAGTGCACCCAACCCCTTCGCCGGGAGCTCGGCACGGCCGGCGTCGTTCGGGTCGAGAGCGAGCGCCAGTCGCTGCGACATCAGGGGGGCGAGGGCGGGATCGATTGCCGGTGAGGTGTGGCTGACGAGGCGGCCGACGTGGACACTCGCTCCGGTGAAGTGCAGGCGTGCGTGGCTGATCGCCACCCGGTCGCCGGGAGTGGGCGGGCGCCGGTCGAGGGTCAGCTCCCCGGTGCCCGACAACTGGGTGCGTAGTGCGCAGGGGACCGCGATCGCGTGCCGTGACAGCACGGCGACGACGTCCTTGCGCGGCGGATCGCCCACCTGCAGGTACACCGCGTCGGACCCCGAATGCAGTACGAGTGCGTCCGTCGCCCCACTGGTGAGCAGGTCGCGAACCCACTGGGGAGCCGCGGCGGCGACGGCGTGCGTCGCGGCGCTCACAACAACATCCCTGGGGTCATATTGTGACCGTAGTCGCTCCTGCTAGCCTGAGTTAAGGCAGGAAGTGCCAATCATTTCTAGCAGAATTGACATCTTTTCGTGACACATGCGTACCGTGTTCCACTTCGTGATGTGTTGAAGATCGACACCATGGCCGACACCTCGGTCCTGGCCGGCCGGTCGGGTCTTGACCGGGTGGTCACGCGGTTGAACGTCATGGAGGTCCCCGACATCGTCGACTGGGTCCGCCCGCACGCCCTGCTGGTCACTGCGGGGTATCCGCTGGTCGGTCTGGACGAGGACCGGTTCATCGACTTGGTGCGCGCGCTGGACGAGCGCGAAGTCGCCGCGCTGGGGATCAAGGTCGGCAGGTACGTCGAGGAGGTCCCCGCACGGGTCCTCGACGTTGCCGACGACCTCGGTTTCCCGTTGTTGGACCTGTCCGTGGACATGGCCTTCGATGACCTGCTGGAGCAGGTCCACGTCCGTCTGACCGATGTGCAGGCTGACGTCCTGCAACGCACGGACGCCCTGCATGCCGCGCTCGAGGGGCTCGTCCTGGAGGGGGCGGGCCTGGAGCAGATCGCCACCCGTATCGCGGACGTGCTGGGGATCGGGATCCTCGTGACGACGGTCGACGGGCGTGAGCTCGCGGGCGCCCTGACGCAGGAGATGCGTCGGGCGCTCACGGAGTCGGACGCCTTCGACGCGACCGGGCGGTTCCGGGTCGAACGTCTGCGGGTGCGGCCGATGAGCATCGGCAGCGGGCAGGTGCTGGTCCAGCCGGTCGTCGCGGCGAGCAGTGACCTGGCGCGTCTCGTGGCCTTCGACCCGCAGCGGGTCGTGCCGAAGGACGATGTCTACGCCCTGCAGCGGGCCTCGGCGGTGGCGGCACTGCTGATCAGCCAGCAGCAGGCGGTCAGTGCGGTCGAGTCGAAGTACCGCGGCGACTTCCTCAGGGACGTCCTCAGTGGCCGGGCCGGCGACGAGGACCGGGTCCAGGAGTACGCGGCAGGCCTGGGGTGGAGCATCGACCTCCCGGCGATGGTGGTCACGGCCAAGCTCGATCCGCCGGCCGCGGAGGCGGAGCAGGTGCCGACGAGCATGCGAAGGGAGTGGCAGCAGCGGTTCTTCCTCGCCTGGAACAAGGTGGTGGCCTCGCACGGCGCCCAGTACCCATCGGCCGACTTCTTCGACGAGGTCGTCACCGTCCTCTCGGCACCCGAGGGGCTGCGTGGCCAGCCCAAGGCCGCGACGGCCCACCTGCAGGCACAGGTGGCCGACATCGTCACGGCTGTGGCGGGAGACCGCGGTGGGCGTCGGCGGCCCTTCTCCGTGGGCACCAGCCGTCTCGTGCACGCCTGGGAGGGTCTGCCTGCCGCCTATGGGCAGGCGCGTCGGGCGAACGAGGTCGGCTTTCGCTTCACCGGCGGTAGCGGGACCTCCCACTTCGATGACCTGGGGATCCACCGCCTGATCGGCCTCATCCCGGACCGGGATGAGATGGACGCCTTCGCCAAGGACGTCCTGGGGGACCTCGCGGACGAGGGTGCCGAGTCGCAGGACCTGCGCGAGACGCTGCAGGTCCTCCTCGACACCAACCTCAACGTCGCCGAGGCCTCCCGCCTGCAGTACGTGCACTACAACACGATGCGTTACCGGATCACGAAGCTCGAGCAGATGTTGGGCAAGTTCACCGTCGACCCGGCTCTGCGGCTCAACCTCGCGGTGGCCCTGCAGGTGCGCAGAATCCAGCTCTGAGTCAGGGCCTTTTACAGCAAACTTGGCCTGCGTGAACTGGCAACTTGTGCTGGAGGCTAGGCGTAAAGGTGGACCGTCTTGCTGGCGACAGCCTGCTTGACGTCTCTCTAGCGTTGGAGCCGCAATGGACGTGAGTGCTATCACACCACCAGCGGAGGTTCGCCGATATGCGCAGAACAACGAAGTTCCTTGTCGTCCCATCCATCCTAGGAGCGCTGGCGCTCAGCGCGTGTGGCGGCGACTCGGGCTCATCGGAAGGCGATCCCCTGCGGGTCGCAGGAATCTTCTCTGGCCCCACCACCGACGCCGACTACAACGCCCTGGGCCTCCAAGCTTTGGATGAACTGGAAGAAGACGGCGCTGAAGTGTCCTATTCCGAGAGTGTGCCGGTCCCAGACATCGAGAGGGTCCTCCAAGAGTACGTCGCGGATGGCTATGACGTTGTGTGGACCCACGGATCCCAGTTCTACGAGGCTACGGCGAAGATCGCCAAGCAGAACCCTGACGTTAATTTCATCGGTGAGTTCGATGGCGAACCCGAGGGCCAGCCGGACAACGTGTGGGTCCTTGATCGCAACTTCCACACGGTTTTCTATCCCATTGGCACTCTGGCTGCCAACCTGACTGACTCCGGGAAGGTCGGCTACCTCGGTGGGCTATCCCTTCCGTTCTCATATTCCGAGGTGCACGCCATGCGCCAGGCCATCAAGGACAGCGGCAAGGAGGTCGAACTCAACACGGTGTGGAGTGGTGACTTCAACGACACGGTCAAGGCCCAACAGTTGACGTCACAACTGCTGTCGCAGGACAACGACGTCATCGTGACTTCGCTGAACTTGGGTGCGGTCGGCTCGTTCAAGGCCATGAGTAAGGTCGACCCCGGTGACGCATGGCTGACCGTCAAGTACACCGACAAGTCCAAGAACGACCCGGATCACTACGCCGCGACCGTTCTGTACGACTTCAAGGCTCCCGTGAACGAGATCGTCACCGACATCAGCGACGGCACGACCAGCGGGTATTACCAGATCACCTTCGGCAAGGGCGCGAGCGTCGAGATGGCAGACGCGATCCCGAAGAACGTGCGCGCGAAGGTCGACGAGTCCGTTAAGGGCATCACCGACGGGTCGATCGAGGTCGAGCTCGACCAGTCTGAGACGAAGTAGGTGATGACTGTCGCGCACCCTCGGCTGAACATGGAGGCCGTTGAAAAGAGTTTCGGTCCGGTTCGTGCGCTGTCCTCTGTTGACCTGAAGGTTGAGGCCAACGAGGTCCACGGACTGCTCGGCGGCAACGGTGCAGGCAAAACGACACTCATGAACGTCCTTTACGGCTTGTACCGAGCCGAAGGCGGGACGATCAAGATCGATGGCGCAACGGTGGTCATCGACTCTCCGCGCGCTGCGCTCGAGGCCGGGGTCGGCATGGTTCACCAGACCTTTCTCCAGATCGACACCTACACCGTGCTGGAGAACATTGTCCTGGGAACGAGCGAGACCGGCAGTGCCTTCTCGATGGACCTGTCGGACGCTCGGTCGCGGGTCGTTGAACTCAGCGAGCACTTCGGGTTGTCGGTGGACCCTGACGTCGTCGTCGAGGACCTCCCCGTGGGTGTTCGTCAGCGAGTGGAGATCCTCAAGGCCCTCTATCGAGGGTCGAAAATCCTCATTCTCGACGAGCCGACGACCAACCTGACGCCCCAAGAGGTCGATGACCTTTTCGACTCGATTCGCACGATGGTCGATGAGGGTATGAGCGTCATTCTCATCACGCACAAGATCCGCGAGACCATGGGTGTGTGCGATCGGATGACGGTGATGCGCAATGGTAGGAATGTCGTCACTGTCGACAAGTCTGAGACTGATGCGGAGCAGCTCGCCTCGCTGATGGTCGGTGAATCAGTGGACACCCGTGAGTCGGACGTCGAAGCTGTCATCGGTCTGCAGGATGCAGTTGTCGCTCCCGAGAAGCTGCCAGTTGAAGTGAGTTCGCCCGGGTCGGGGCTCGCGGCTAGTGGCCTCGTCATCAACAATGATCATGGTGTCCGCTTGCTTGATGGCTTCGATCTCACTGTTCCCGAGGGTCAGATCCTAGGTGTGGCCGGGGTTGCCGGCAATGGTCAGGTTGAACTGGCTGAGGCATTGTCGGGGGTGCGCCCGATCGAAGAAGGGACCGTCACATTGGGCGGTACCGAACTCGCGGGCCAGGCAACAGCAAAGTGGCTCTCGGCCTTCGTGGCTTATGTGCCCGAGGACCGTCACCGTGACGGTATCCTCCCAACTTCCTCCATCACGGAGAACCTCCTCCTCGGCTCTCATCGGGATGCGGATGTCAAGAAATTCGGCCTCATCGACTGGGGGCAGGCGCGTCAGAGAGCGGCGGACGTGATCGAGCGGTTCTCCGTGCGGGCCAGTGGCCCCCAGGCGATGGCTGGGGACCTGTCCGGAGGCAACATCCAGCGGGTCATTCTCGCGCGAGCCTTCGCTCACCAGCCCAAACTCCTCGTGCTGCACAATCCCACCCGGGGGCTGGACATGGGCTCTACCCAGTTTGTGTACGAGCAGGTGCGTGCTGCGGCTTCCAAGGGCTGCGTCGTGCTGCTGTTGTCCGAGGACCTGGACGAGGTGATCGCGCTGTCCGATCGGATTGTCGCGCTCTACGCAGGTCGGCAGACCGGGGCTTGGAGCAGTGCAGCGGCAGACCCATACGACATTGGACGATCTATGACCGGATTGGCGCAGACATGACGACGCAGGCGGAAGAACTTCACCAAGGAGTCCCTCCTCCAACTCCACCGGAGGAATCGCAGCCACGGGGCAAGATCGTGGACCTGCTGGTCTGGACGGTGCTTCCCTACGTGTTGTCTGTCGTGGCCGCATTCGCTGTCGGCGCGCTCGTCATCTTGGCCCTGGGCCATGACCCGGTCAGGGCCTTGGAGTCGGTCCTGACTACCTCCTTCTCGACCAAGTTTGGCATCGTCGAAACGTTGCACAAATGGGTCCCCACCGTGCTGTGCGCTTTGGCGTTTACCATCCCGCTGGCTACAGGGAAGTTCAACATCGGCGCGGAGGGCCAGTTACTTGTGGGCGCTACCGCGGGCGTGGCCGTTGGCATCGTGTGGTCTGACCTTCCGATGGTTGCACTCCTGCCCGCAGTGCTGGTCGCAGGTGTGCTCGCCGGGGTCCTGTGGGCGGGGGTTGCCGCTTTCCTTCTGGTGCGATTCGGTGTCAATGAGATCCTCAGCACCGTTCTTTTGAATTTTGTGTCCTTCCAGATCGTCGACTACGTGGCCTCGCACGTGTGGCCGGACCGGGGAGCGGGCCACCCAGCTACGATCAGGGTGGGTGATGGTGCGCTTCTGCCGCATTTTGGTGCTGCGCCGAGCGTGCACCTCGGTGTATTGATCACGCTGGTCCTCTGCGTTGTTGTCGCTGTAGCCGTCCGCAGCACCTCCATGGGGTTCGAGATGCGTGCCGTGGGAGCGAATCTGCGTGCCTCACGAGTGCATGGTATTCGGACGTCACGTATGGCCGGCGCTGGTCTTGTGATCGGTGGCGGCATTGCTGGTCTGGCAGGCGCAATTGAGGTGGCGGGGGTCCACGGCAAGATGCTTGAAGGAATGTCCTCCAATTTCCTGATCCTCGGCATCATCGTCGGTCTGCTCGCACGCGGGAACAACTTCGCCGTCCTCTTCGTGGCATTCGGCATCTCCGTCCTCGAAGTGGGCGCGAGCTCGATGCAGCGCACGGCCCAGGTCCCAGCTGAAGTCGTGTTGATCATCGAGGCATTGATTCTGATCTTTGTCTTGCTTTCCGACGTCCTTCGTGCACGCTTGAGGAGCTCGCGATGAGTGCTGCTATTGATTTCCTCGCTCTGATGATCCCTGCCATGGTGCCGTTCCTCTTGGCCGCACAAGGAACTGTTATCAGCGGTCGAACTGGCGTGTTCAACGTGTCGCAGGAGGGCCTTATGGTTCTCGGTGCTTCGGTCGGCTTCCTCGTGAGCTTCAAGGTCGAGAGCAACACTGCAGGACTCGTCGCGGCGGCCGCCATTGGCGGGGTGTTCGGTCTGATCTTGGCCTACATGACAACTATGCTGCGGCTCGACCAGTTCGTCGTTGGGCTTGCCCTGTACTTTGCCTCGCTGGGGTTGGGCACCTTGCTCTACCGTGCCGTGGTAGGTGTGACTTTGGAACCACCGCTCATCCCAACTCTCGGGCAATACGCTATCCCGGGCCTGTCGAGCATTCCCTTCTTCGGTCCCGTCCTCTTTGATCATGACCTTGTCGTGTACTTCGCGTTCATCCTCTCCTTTGGTCTCTACTGGTTCATGTACCGGACGAATGCTGGGTTGCGGTTCCGTTCCGTCGGAGAAAGTCCCAAGTCGGCCGACAGTCTCGGGATCAACGTGATTTCCACGCGAATGTGGGCTGGTGTTGCTGGTGGTGCGCTAATGGCGATGGCAGGTGCATACCTGCCCATGGTCTACACCGGGACCTTCACCGAGGGCATGGTCGGCGGACGTGGATGGCTGGTCATTGCGTTGGCTTTCCTTGGTGGTTGGCGCCCGCAGTACGTCGTCGCGGGTGCGGCGTTCTTCGCAGGGATGGAAGTGCTGGCGTTGCGAGCGCAGGTCGCCGGTATTGGTATACCGCATCAATTCGTGCTGATGTTGCCGTACGTGGCAACACTCGTCGTCATGATGTTTGCCTTTCGGTGGGCTCGCCAGCCCAAGTACCTGGGACTTAACTACAACCGAGAGAGCCGCCTCTCAGGCTGATTCCCGCCACGATCGGCCGTTCAGGGATCCACCCAGCAGCGCGACAACGCGCTGCTGGGTGGATCCATGTGCCCAGCATGCTTGTGGATGTGAACTTTACATAGTATCGCCGACTCCCTTGTCACCAATCGCCAATGAGTCACGTGACGCCTCACACTAGGCTCTGGCTACTGCGGGGGTAACTTCCGCTCACGACCTAGGAGCTTTCAATGGCGAACATGTTCAAGTGGACGGTGGTCCACGGAGGCAAGACGCCTCCACCCGGAGAATCGGTGGGACCCCACGAGCGCATGAGCTGGGGACGCACCATCGGTATCGGTGCCCAGCACGTGGTCGCGATGTTCGGCGCGACCTTCGTCTTCCCGGTGGTCATGGGGCTCGACCCCAACCTCGCCATCCTCTTCTCGGGCTTGATGACGATCCTCTTCCTCGTCATCGTCAAGAACTGGGTCCCCAGCTACCTCGGCACCAGCGCTGCGTTCGTGGCCGTCGTCGCGGCGATCCGGTCGCAGGGCGGTGACTCGGCAGACGTCACCGGCGCGATCATGGCCGCTGGTGTCGTGATGCTGCTCGTCGGCGTGGGTGTCCACTTCGCCGGCCCGAGAATGCTGAAGAAGGTGTTGCCGCCTGCGGTCACCGGTGGCGTCGTGATGCTCATCGGATTCAACCTCGCTCCGGTGGTCGCCAACGTCTACTGGCCGCAGGATCAGTGGATCGCCATTCTGACCACGCTGTTCCTGGTGGTCGGTGCGGTGCTGTTCCCCGGCTTCTGGGCCCGTATCGCGGTCTTCCTCGGTCTGGTATTCGGCTTCGCCCTGTCCTGGATCACCGACCTGGTCTTCGGCCAGATCACCTCGGTCACCCCCACCAGCGGCGGTGAGGCCGTTGCCCACGACAGGGTCAACCTGGCGGGTCTGGGCGACGCAGCCTGGTTCGGGCTGCCCAGCGGGCAGCTGGCCGACGGCGTCTCGGCCATCCACGGGCCCAGCTTCTCGTTCGTCTTCGTCCTGCTGGCGCTGCCGGGTGTGATCGCCCTGATCGCCGAGAACACCGGCCACGTGCGGGCCATCGGTGAGATGACCGGCGACGACCTCGACCCCTACATGGGGCGGGCGCTGGGTGCCGACGGTCTGGCCACCGTTATCGCGAGCTCGGTCGGTGCCTCGCCGACGACGACGTACGCCGAGAACATCGGTGTCATGTCGGCCACGAGGATCTACTCGACGGCTGCCTACTACGTCGCCGCGATCGTGGCCATCATCCTCGGACTCGTGCCCAAGTTCGGTGTCATCATCAACGCCATCCCCGGCGGAGTCCTGGGCGGCATCACGGTCGTGCTCTACGGAATGATCGGTCTCATCGGCGCCAAGATCTGGGTGGACAACCGGGTCGACTTCGGCAACCCCGGCAACATCGTCCCGCTGGCGGCCGGCCTCATCGTCGGTATCGGTGACGTGACGCTGAAGATCACCGAGGACTTCCAGCTCGGCGGCATCGCCTTCGGCACCATCCTCGTCGTCGTCCTCTACCACTTGGTCAATCGCAAGGATGACTCCGTGGACTCGGCAGACCGCGACGACACCCGCACCATCGACGAATCGGACCCGACCTACACATGAAGCCAGCCCCCTTCCGATACGAACGCCCGGAGACCCTGGACCGGGCTCTGGCCGCTCTCGCGGCCGAGCCCGGGGCCAAGGTCCTCGCGGGCGGACAGAGCCTCATCCCGTTGATGTCGATGCGGCTGAGCTCCGTGCCCCTGCTCATCGACATCAACGGGCTGTCGGACCTGGCCCACATCACCGTTGACGAGACGGGGGTGAGGTTCGGCGCGATCGTGCGGCACAGCGACCTGCTGGAGCACGGTGGCGCGCGGGAGGTCCAGCCGCTGATCGCGGCGGCCCTGGCCCACGTGGCCCACCCCACGATCCGCAACCGCGGCACCACGGTGGGCTCGATCGTCCACGCGGATGCCTCGGGCGAGATGCCGATGATCCTGTGCCTGACGGGTGGGAGCCTGACGGTGGCCTCGACGCAGGGACGGCGCGAGATCGCCGCGACCGACCTCTTCATCGGACCGTTGGAGACGAGCCTCGAGGCGGAGGAGATCGCCGTCGAGGCGTTCATGCCGGCGCTCGCCGCAGGCAGTGGCATCGCCTACGACGAGATCGCGCGCCGACACGGTGACTATGCGCTGTGCGGTGTCGGGGCGGTGGTGACCCTCGACGAGCAGGGACGGGTCACGCATGCCCGCACCGGGTACGTCTCGGTGTCGGAGACGCCGGTCATCGTCGACGTCACCGAGTGCTTCGACGAGGGGCAGGTCGACGAGCGGTCGCTGACTGCTGCCGGTGAGCTGGCCCTGGGGCAGCTCGACCCGGAGACCGACATCCACGGCACGTCCGACTACCGCGCGCAACTGGCGCGCTCGCTCACGGCTCGCGTGCTGCGGACGGCGCACGAGGACGCACGCGCCCGTGGGGCGCAGAAGGTGAGTGCATGAGCATGACCGATCCGATCAGTGAAGAGACCCACCCCGTCCGGCTACGGGTCAATGGCATCAGCTACGACATCGACATCCCGCCGCGACGTCTGCTGAGTGACGCCCTGCGTCACGACATCGGGTTGACCGGGACCCATGTGGGCTGCGAGCACGGCGTGTGCGGAGCCTGCACGATCCTCGTCGACGGCAAACCGACGCGAGCATGCCTGATGTTCGCGATCGGCGCCCAGGACGTGGAGATCACGACGGTCGAGGGGCTGACCCGTCAGGACGGCACCCTGGCGCCGGTGCAGCAGGCCTTCAAGGACTGCCACGGTCTGCAGTGCGGCTTCTGCACCCCCGGCTTCCTCACGACCATCGCCGCCGGGATCAGCGACAACCCCGACCCCGATCAGGAGCAGGCGCGCGAGATGATCGCCGGCAACCTGTGCCGGTGCACCGGGTACCAGAACATCGTGGCCTCGGTGCTGCGCGCGGCGGAACTCCAGCGAGAGGAGGACGCATCATGACCACGAAGATGATGGGCGAGCGCGTCCCGCGGGTCGAGGACGACCGCCTGGTGACCGGCAATGGCCGCTACTCCGATGACCTGGTGCCCGGCGCCCTGGAGATGGCCGTCCTGCGCAGTCCGCATGCGCACGCGCAGATCGTCTCGATCGACGTCGAAGCGGTACTGGACCTCCACGGGGTGCATGCGGTCTACACCTACGAGGATCTGACCGGCGCCCTGGCCGAGCCGCTGCCGTTGCTCATCCCACACCCGACACTCACCCACGGGCGCACCCAGTACACGCTGGCCAAGGACGAGGTCAACTACGTCGGCGAGGCGATCGCCGTCGTCGTCGCCGACAACCGGTACATCGCCGAGGACGCGGTCGACCGCATCGAGGTCGAGTACAAGCTCCTGACTCCGGTCGTGGGTATCCCAGCGGCTCGCGCTGCGCGCGACCTGGTCCACGCGGACGTGCCGGCCAACAAGGCCGCCACGATGCACCAGTCCTTCGGTGACGCCGACGCGGCGATCGACGCGGCGCCCCATCGTCTGAGTCTGGACTTCACCATCGAGCGCAGTGCGTCGATGCCTCTGGAGGGGCGTGGGACGGTCGCCCGGTGGGATGAGGACCTGAACCGCATGAGCGTGTGGACCTCGACCCAGACGTCCACCGGAGTGCGCGCGGCCGTCGCGTCCAAGCTCGGCCTCGACCTCGGTCAGGTCGATGTGGTCACCCCCGACGTCGGCGGCGGATTCGGCGTCAAGATCATGCACCCGTGGCCCGAGGAACTGCTGGTCCCGATGGCTGCCAAGGCACTACGCCATCCGGTCAAGTTCATCGAGGACCGGCGTGAGCACTTCATCTCCGCTGCCCACGAGCGCGGCCAGGAGCAGCACATCGAGGTCGGATTCGATGACGAAGGGCGGATGCAGGGCCTCTCGGTGTACTTCTGGCACGACAACGGTGCCTACACCCCTTATGGCCTCATCGTCCCGATCATCACCTCGACCCAGCTGCTCGGGCCGTACAAGCCGCCGAACTACTCGGTGACCTTCGAGAGCCTGTACACCAACACGGTGATCGTCACCCCCTACCGCGGCGCCGGCAGGCCACAAGGCGTGTACGCGATGGAGCGCACGATGGATGCCATCGCCGCTCACCTGGGCAAGGACCGTGTCGCGGTGCGCGAGGCCAACTTCATCCAACCCGAAGACTTCCCGTACGCACAGGGCGATCTGCTCTTCCAGGATGGCCGGCCGCTGATCTACGACTCCGGCGACTACCCGGAGCTGATGAACAAGGCCAAGGCCCTCATCGACTGGGAGGACTTCGAGGCATATCGCGAGGAGGCACGAGCCGCTGGCCGCAAGGTCGGCATCGGGATCGCCTGCTACGTCGAGGGCACCGGTGTCGGACCCTACGAGGGCGGACACGTGCACGTCGAGACCACCGGCAAGGTCAAGGTCTCCACCGGTCTGACCAGCCAGGGGCAGGGCCACCAGACCGCGTTCGCGCAGATCGTCGCGGACGAGCTCGGGGTGCCCTTCGAGAGCGTCGAGGTGGTCACCGGTGACACCCGACGATCCCCGTACTCCGTGGGGACCTTCGCCTCCCGAGCGGCCGTCATGAGCGGCTCGGCCATCGCGTTGGCCGCTCGCAACGCACGGGAGAAGGCGTTGCGGATTGCTGCGGAGGCCCTCGAGGCCGACGTCGACGACCTGGAGATCGCCGACGGCATCGTTCGGGTCAAGGGCGCGCCGCAGAGCCAGATCGAGCTGGGCACGTTGGCCGTGCTCTCCAACCCGCTGCGCTACGCCTTCGACGAGGCATCCAGTGCCGCGACCCAGTTCGCGGTGGGTGACCCGAACAAGCCACCGGTCGATGAGGACGACGAGCCGGGGTTGGAGGGCAAGGACTACTACTCGCCGATGCGCTGCACCTTCGCCAGTGGGATCCACGCCGTGATCGTGGAGACCGATCCCGAGACCGCCGAGATCAAGATCCTGCGGTACGCGGTGGTCCACGACTGCGGCACGCTGATCAACCCGAAGATCGTCGAGGGACAGATCCACGGCGGCGTGGCCCAGGGCGTCGGTGGCGCCCTGTACGAACGGATGGCCTACGACGAGTACGGCCAGCTGCAGAACGCCTCGTTCATGGACTTCCTGATGCCCTACGTCACCGAGGTGCCCGACGAGATCGAGGTCGACCACCAGGAGACTCCTTCCCCGCTGAACCCGCTGGGGCTGAAGGGTGCCGGGGAGGCCGGGGTCATCCCCACCTCCGCGGTCTTCGCCTCTGCGATCGAGGACGCCGAGGGCTTCCCGATCACCGCGATGCCCATCTCCCCGTCGGAGCTGTACGCGCTGCGACTCGAACACGAACACGACAAAGACGTTGAAAGGCCCGCCAAGTGAAGCTTTCCGGATCAGCACAGCTCGAAGCCCCACCGGAGAAGGTCTGGGACGCACTGCTGTCGCCCGAGGTCCTCATCCGAACGATCCCCGGCTGTGAGTTGCTGGAGTCCACCGGGGAGAACGCCTACGCGTTGACCGTCACGGCCGGAGTGGCCTCGATCAAGGGCACCTACAAGGGGAAGGTGCAGCTGACTGATCTGGAGCCGCACTCCGCGTTGACGATGCGCGTCGACGCCGCCGGATCGGCCGGCACCATCGGTGTGACGGTCCTGGTGCGCTTCGAGCCCGGCGAGGGCGGGACCACCGCTCTCAGCTATGACGCCGATGCGGCCGTCGGCGGCATGGTCGGCGGAGTCGGTCAACGGATGCTGACCTCGGTCAGCAAGCGCCTGGCCGGAGAGTTCTTCGGTTCCATCAACAAGGTGCTCACGGGCACTGAGGCCCCGGCTGCGGTCGTCGAGCCCACGGCCGCGGGCGCCGAGACCCCTGCTGCACCGCAGCAGGTCGCCGGTGTGGGGGCCACCTACGCGCCTCCGGCGAAGGCTGCGCCGGCCGGGTCCACCGACGACTTCCTCAAGGGTGTCGTCGTGGGTGCCGCTGTCATGTTGGCAGGCGTCGTGGCGGGTGCGCTGACGTCGCGCCGCCGCTGAGAGAGGACGAGTCCATGAGTGAGCCCATCGACCACTTTTCCAGCGCGCGAGCGATGCGTGACGCGGTACGGGCCAAGGAGGTCTCTGCCCGGGAACTGCTCGAGCTCCACCTCGATCGCATCGAGCAGACCAATCCGCGCGTCAACGCCATCGTCAGCGCGGATCCCGAGCGCGCCCGGGCGGCAGCGGCGCAGGCGGACGAGCAGCTCGCCCGCGGCGAGGACGTGGGGCCGTTGCACGGACTGCCCTTCGCGGTCAAGGACACGCACGAGGTCGGCGGTTGGTTGTCGACGTCCGGGTCGCCGGTCCGCGCCGACCATGTGCCCGAGCGCGATGAACTGCTCGTCGAGCGGGTCAGGGCCGCCGGTGCGATCACCGTCGGGAAGACCAACACACCGGAGTTCGCGTCCGGATCCCATACCTTCAACCCGTTGTTCGGTACGACCTACAACCCCTACGACCTCAGTCGATCCGCCGGAGGGTCGAGCGGGGGTTCGGCCGCGGCCCTGGCCAGCGGCATGGTCCCGCTCGCCGATGGCAGTGACATGGGCGGTTCGCTGCGCAACCCGGCGTCGTTCTGCAATGTCGTCGGGATGAGGCCCTCGTTCCAGCGGGTGCCGCAGTGGCCCAACCCCAATCACTGGGAGGCGATCTCGGTGCAGGGGCCGCTGGCTCGCAGCGTCGACGACCTGGCCCTGCTGCTGTCCGTCATGGCGGGGCCCACCGAACGGGTACCGATCTCCCAGCAGGCGCCGGGGGAGGTCTTCGATGTGATCGACCCGATCGATCTCGGCGACCTGCGGATCGCGATGTCGATCGACCTGGGTGGCGCCTTCGAGGTCGATGCGGACGTGGCGGCGATCGTGCGGGCCCAGGGGGAGGCCCTCGAGCAGGCCGGCGCCCGGGTCGCTGAGACGGCGCCGGACCTGCGCGAGGCCGAGGACACCTTCCGCACGCTGCGGGCCTGGCACTTCCAGGCGTCCTACGGTCAGCTGCTGGCCGAGCATCCCGGGAAGTTCAAGGAGTCCTTGGCCGACAACATCCGCGCCGGCGAGGCGCTCACCGGAGCAGACATCGCCCGCGGGTACCGGCAGCGCTCGACCCTGGCCGAGCGGATGCGGCTGTTCTTCCAGGAGTACGACGCCCTGGTGCTGCCGGTCAGCCAGGTGCCGCCCTTCCCCGCCGACCAGGAGTACCCGGCCGACATCAATGGTCAGGTGCAGGAGACGTATCTGGACTGGATGCGCTCGGCTTTCCTCATCACGGTGACCGGGTGCCCGGCCATGTCGGTCCCAGCTGGATTCACCGCGCAGGGATGGCCGGTCGGACTGCAGATCGTGACATCTGCCAACAGTGAGCGACGGCTGTTGTCGATCGCTCACGCCTATGAGCGTCTGACCAATGTCGGAGCCCGACGCCCCACGCTGTAGTTGTCGATAAATGACAGCAATACTACGATTCGTCGTCATTTCCTGTCATGGCTTGTCGCATGCTGACGCGATGAAATGTGACGGCAACGACACAACCAGGAGGCCCACAGGTGCCACGCGACAGCCATATCAGGATCGGGATCGACACGGGCGGGACGTTCACGGACGTCGTCGCCTTCGATGAGTCCACCGGGACGACGATCACGACGAAGACCCCTTCGACGCCGGGGGATCCGGCCGACGGCTTCTTGGCCGGGATCTCCAAGGTGCTGGAGACGCTCGCCCTCGACGTCAGTTCACTCAGTGCCATCAGCCACGGCACGACCGTGGCCACGAACCAGTTGCTCGAGGGCAAGATCGAGCGGATGGGCTTCATCACCAACACCGGCTACGAGTCGGTGCTGGAGATCGCCCGCCAGTCCGTGCCCGACGGGTATGGCAACTCCTACTTCTGGGTCAAGGACGAGCGGATCGTCCCGCGACACCTGGTCAAGGGCGTCACGGGACGGATGGACTACACCGGGGCGGAGATCGCCCCCTTCGACGAGGAGCAGGCCCGCGAGGTGGCTCGCTGGTTCCGCACGCACGAGGTGAACACGCTCGGCGTCTGCCTCATGCACTCCTACGCCAACCCAGCCCATGAGCAGCGGATGCGCGAGATCCTCGCCGAGGAGCACCCGGAGGCGATCATCTCGGTCTCCTCCGAGGTGCTGCGCGAGTACCGCGAGTACGAGCGTTCGATGACCACCCTCGTGGACGCTGCGGTCAAGCCGAAGCTCTCGCGCTACGTCGACAACATCAAGAACCGCCTGGACGAGCTCACCTCCGAGGGCGCGGGCGCGGTGCCCTTCTACGTGATGAAGTCCAACGGTGGCGTGCTCAGTGCCGACGAGGTCGTCCACCAGCCGATCACGACGGTGCTGTCCGGCCCGGCGGCCGGCGCGCTCGGTGCAGCCATGATCGGGGAGATCGCGGGCTTCGACCGTGTCCTCACCTGCGACGGCGGTGGTACCTCCACGGACGTCTCGGTCGTCATCGACGGTGAGCCCACCCTGACCACCGAGGGTTCCGTCGGGGTGTTCCCGAGCAAGATCCCGATGATCGACGTCGTCACGGTTGGTGCCGGGGGTGGCTCCATCGCCTCCCTCTCTCCCGAGGGCACCCTCAAGGTCGGTCCTGCCTCGGCAGGTGCCGACCCGGGGCCGGTCTGCTACGGCAACGGGGGCACCGAGGTGACGATCACCGACGCACACGTGGTCCTGGGACGCATCCCGGCGCACCTGCTCGGCGGCGAGATCGGCCTGGATGTCGACAGCGCCCGCGTGGCCCTGACGCGGCTGGCCGAGACCCTCGACATGTCGGTCGAGGACTGCGCCACCGGGGTCCTGGAGATCTCGGCATGGAACCAGGCGAACGCGCTTCGGCAGATCACCGTCAAGCGCGGCCTGGACGTGCGCGACTTCGCGCTGACCACCTTCGGTGGCTCGGGTTCGCTGCTCCTGTGCCGCCTGATGGACATCCTCGACATCTCCACGGTGCTGGTCCCCCTGAACCCCGGGAACCTCTCCGCCTTCGGGCTGCTGACCGTCGACGTGAAGAACGACTACGTGCAGACCTCGGTCACCTTGCACGACTCCATCCAGGTCGACCAGCTGGCCTCGATCTACGACGAGCTGGGCGAGCGGGCGGTCGACGCCCTGACCCGAGAGGGCTTCGCCCCCGAGACCCACCAGCTCGTGCGCACTGCCGACCTGCGCTACTTCGGCCAGGCCTTCGAGGTGCGGGTGGCCGTTGATGACGGACCGATCACTCGTGAGCTGGTGGACGCGGTCGCCCAGCGCTTCCACGCCGAGCACCGTGCCCTGTACGGCTACGACTTCGACGGCAACCCGGACCAGCAGGTCGAGTGGGTGAACCTGCGGGTGTCGGGCATCGGCCCCATCCAGCGGCCGGAGCTGCTCCGGGAGGAACTGCAGGAGAACCCGCGGTCCGAGCCGATTTCACACCGACAGGTCTGCTTCGACGCCACCCTCGGGCGCGTCGAGACGCCGGTGTACTGGCGCGAGGACCTCGCCCCCGGGACCACGCTCGCCGGGCCGGCGATCATCGAGGAGTTCGGCTCCACCGTGCCCATCCACCCCGGCTTCGTCGTTCGCGTCGACGAGTACCGGAACATCATTGTGACCCGCGAAGGAGCCGACTCATGACCACCTCGAGGCTTGCCCCGACCGACTTCCCCTTCGACTCGCTGACTCCCGACTCCGGCGCGGGCGCCGACCCGGTTCTCGTGGAGATCGTCCAGGGCAGCCTGGCCGCCGTGGAGATGGAGGTGGAGACCGCGATCGGACGCACATCGCGCTCACCGATGATCCGCGACGCCCATGACTTCCGGGCCGGTATCCACGACCGCAAGATGCGCAAGCTCACCGGTCGCTCGTACAGCGCCCTGGTCCACCCCGTGGCACGCGACTTCCCGCTCGAGGAGATGGTGCCGGGCGACGTCTTCTTCCACAACGACGTCTACGAGTCCGAGGGAGGCATCGGACACCTGCCGGACCTGTGCGTCACGGTGCCGGTCTTCCACACCTCTGCGCAGGGCGGCAAGCCCGAGGTGGTGGCCTTCGTGCAGGCCTTCGGGCACCACGACGACATCGGCGGTGCCGTGCCGGGTTCCATGCCCAGTGGTGCCACGAGCGTCTACGAAGAAGGCCTGATGGTCCCGCCGATCAAGCTGTGGGACGCGGGTACGCCGGTCCAGTCCGCGCTGCGGATCATGACGCGCAACTCGCGTATGCCCGAGGCGCTGGCCGCCGACCTGGATGCCGAGTGCTCGGCCTGCCTGATGGGGGCACAGCGCTTGGGCGAGTTGTTCGACCGCTACGGCCGTGAGTCGGTCGAGTCCGCCTTCGACGCGATCATCGACAACACGACGAAGACCTACCGCCGAGAGATCCTCAGCCAGATCCCGGTCGGGACGTGGGTGTGGGAGGACTACGCCGAGCACGACGGGGTCGACGAGCCGAAGCTGCACACGCAGCGGATCACACTGACGAAGACTGCGGCCGACGACCCGGAGGGGGAGCGCCTGATCTTCGACTTCGCCGGGACATCACCCCAGGCGAAGGGCCCGATCAACCACTGCGGCGACTACTCCGACGGCGTTTTCCTGAAGAAGTGGCTCGCGCCCATCCTGCGGAACCTGGCGGAGACGCCCGAGCGGATGGCCGAGCTCGACGTCAACGAGGGCATCGTGCCGCTCATCGAGATGCGCTTCCCGCCGAAGGGGACGCTCCTCACCCCGGAGTTCCCGGCACCGACCAACGCGAGGACCTTCGTCATCCTGCGCCTGCTCGGGGTGCTCTCCGGGGTGATCGCCAAGGCCGTCGACGGTCGGATGCCGGCGGACCAGGAGACCATCCGGTACACGGGTGTCTACGGCAAGGACCTCGAGGACCGCTCCTACCTCATGCGCGAGGTGCTGGGCGGCGGGTCCGGTGGTCGGTACTACGCGGACGGTGAGGACACCATCCACGTCGTCCCGGACTCGCGCAACCTGCCGACGGAGTTCACGGAGTCGCGCTTCCCGTTCATCGTCGAGAGTCTCGGTCTGGCCGTGGACTCCGGAGGCGCGGGCCAGTTCCGTGGCGGGCTGGGCTACGAGAAGCGTCTGCGGATGCTCAAGGACGCGCACTTCATGTCCATCGCCGACCGTTCCATCCTCGCGTGCTGGGGGGTCAAGGGCGGCAAGGCCGGATCCCCCTTCCAGGTGATCATCAACCCGGACACGCCGCAGGAGCGACGGGTCGACGCGCTCGCCGACGACGAGTTCGTGGCCGCCGGGGAGGTGATCTGCATCCGCACCACCGGTGGTGGTGGCTGGGGTGACCCGCTCGAGCGTGACCCCGACCTCGTGGTGCGCGATGTGACGTGGGCCAAGGTCTCCACCGATGCGGCACTGGATGACTACGGCGTCGTCCTGACCGGGTCGGTCCGGACCGATGACCTCGCCCACGACGCGGACGCGACCGAGCGTGAGCGCCAGCGGATCCGCGACGCTCGGCCCGAGGAGCCGTTCTTCGACCGCGGCCCGGGGTACGAGCGGCTCAGCGGCGGCAGCCTCAGCGCCGAGGTCGACTGGCTCTGATGTCGACGCACGCCGAGGTCGCCGTACTCGGCGGCCGGGGAAAGACCGGTCGTGCGGTGATCTCGGCGCTCCAGGGCGCGGGCAGCAGTGCCCGCGCCCTGGGCCGCGCCGAGATGGCCGACCTGCCCGCAGCCCTGTCCGGCTGCCGTGCGCTCTACCTGATGGCGCCAAACATGGCGGCTGATGAGCCGGGGCTGGCGCGTGCTGTGCTGGACGCCGCCCGCGCCGCCGGGGTCACCCGCGTCGTCCACCACTCGGTGGCTGCTCCCTACGCCCCGGACATGCCCCACCACCTCAACAAGGCCGTGGTGGAGGACCTCGTGCGACGCAGCGGCGCCGACTGGACCATCCTGCAGCCCTGCGCCTACATCCAGAACGTGCTGCCCGGGCTGCAGGGTGAGCGCCCGGCCATCGACATCGCCTACGACCCGGACCGCGTCTTCGGACTCGTCGATCTCGAGGACGTGGCGCAAGCGGCAGCCACGGTGCTGCTTGCTGATGAGCACGTCGGGGCGACGTACGAGCTCGGCGGACCGGACCAGGTCAGCATGCGCACCGTCGCGGCGATCGCCGAGGAGGTCCTGGCGAGGCCGGTCCGGTTGGGTCGGCTCACGACCGGGCAGTGGTCGGCCGGACCAGGAGCCGACCTCGACCCGCGCGAGCGGGAGTGGCTGCTGGCGATGTTCTCGTACTACGACGCCTACGGATTGCCCACTGGGGGCGGCCCGTTGAGGGCCCTGCTCGACCACCCGCCGAGCGACGTCGGGACAGTCCTACGACGGGAACTGGCCTGATTGTCACGTGCTGCCCCACAGCGCATTGAATACGTGGGGTATTGACAATGCACGGTCGTGGGTCGGCTCGTAAGGTTCATCACATGCGCTTCGTGATTGCTCTGGGCGGTAACGCCATGACCTCCCCGGACGGCAGTGCTCGGCCCGAGGACCAGCGGTCGGCCATCCGTCAGGCGGCCGGACCGATCGTCGATCTGGTCGCGGCGGGTCACGAAGTCCTCGTGACGCACGGCAACGGACCGCAGGTCGGCAACCTGCTGGTGAAGAACGAGCTCACCGCAGCGCACGTCCCGCCCGTCCCCCTCGACTGGTGCGGTGCCCAGACCCAGGGGACCATCGGGATGCTCCTCATCAATGCCCTGGACGAGATCCTCGCGGCGCGCGACATCGCCAAGCGCAGCGCCGCCCTCGTCTCCCGCACGCTCGTTGACCCGGGTGACGCACACTTCATCGATCCGACCAAGCCGATCGGTCGCTACCTCGGTCAGGACGAGGCGCAGCCCTTGATCGAGCAGGGGCAGCACTTCATCGAGGTGCCCGATCGGGGATGGCGCCGCGTCGTGGCCTCCCCCGCCCCGGTGGAGAGCCTGGACAGTCCGGCCGCCGACGCGCTGATGACGGCGGGCTTCGTCGTCGTCTGCTCCGGAGGAGGCGGGATCCCGACGTTGAAGGACTCCGACGGGGTCTACTCGGGCGCCGAAGCCGTCATCGACAAGGACCTGACGGCCGCGCTGATCGCCCAGCAGGTGGGTGCCGACTACCTCGTGATCGCCACTGACGTCGAGGCCGTCGTCGCTGACTGGGGGACCCCCTCGGCCCGGCCGATCGGTGAGGTCACGGCCGGGCAGATGCGCGAGATCGCGGCAGACCAGGGCTTCGCGTCCGGGTCGATGGGCCCCAAGGTCGACGCGGTGACCGCCTTCGCCGAGTCCGGCACGGGGACCGGCGTCATCACCTCCCTCGAGCGCATCACTGCGGCCATCGAGGGGCGGGCAGGCACGCGGGTCGTCCGCGCCGCATAGCCCACCACGAACCACAGTCACCACTACGGAAGGAACTGCCAGTGCCGTCAGCAATCGAAGTTCGCAAGGTCCCGATCCACTCCGTGGCCGACGCCAGTGAGCTCGCCAAGCTCATCGACGACGGTGTCATGGAAGCCGATCGCGTCATCGCCATCATCGGCAAGACCGAGGGCAACGGTGGAGTCAACGACTACACCCGGATCATTGCCGACCGCGCGTTCCGTGAGGTCATCCAGGAAAAGGGCACCCGTCCGATGGAGGACGTGCGCCAGATCCCGATCGTGTGGTCCGGTGGCACCGATGGTGTCATCAGCCCCCACGCCACGATCTTCGCGACGCTGCCCGAGGAGAAGACGACCACGACCGACGAGCCGCGGCTCAGCGTGGGCTTCGCCATGAGCGATCAGCTGCTGCCCGAGGAGATCGGCCGCACGCCGATGATCGAGAAGGTTGCCGTTGCGGTCAAGGAGGCCATGGGCCAGGCCGGCATCACCGACCCCGCGGATGTGCACTACGTCCAGACGAAGACTCCGTTGCTGACGATCGACACCATCCGTGACGCCAAGAGCCGCGGCAAGACGGTCTGGACCGACGACACCCTGAAGTCGATGGATCTGTCCAACGGCGTCACCGCTCTCGGTATCGCCGTCGCGCTCGGTGAGATCGAGATGCCCACCGACGCAGACGTGCTGGAGAACCGCGACCTCTACTCGGCCGTCGCCTCCTGTTCCTCCGGTGTCGAGCTGGACCGGGCGCAGATCGTCGTGGTCGGCAATGCCCGGGGCGTCGGCGGCAACTACCGCATCGGCCACTCGGTCATGGACGACGCCCTGGACGCCGATGGCATCTGGGACGCGATCAAGGACGCCGGTCTCGAGCTGCCTGAGCGTCCGCGCCCGTCGGACCTGGACGAGCGCCTGGTCAATGTCTTCCTCAAGTGCGAGGCCAGCCAGAACGGCTACGTGCGAGGACGGCGCAATGCCATGCTGGACGACTCCGACGTCCACTGGCACCGTCAGATCAAGGCCGCGGTCGGCGGTGTGACTTCGGCGGTGACCGGTGACCCGGCCGTGTTCGTGTCGGTCTCTGCCGCCCACCAGGGACCCGAGGGCGGCGGTCCGGTCGCGGCGATCGTGGACCTGGGCTGAGCGAGCGTGACTGACGGCGACACCACCGCGGGCACGGCGGGCGCCGGGCCATTGGACGGGACCCTGGTCCTGGACATGACCCGGGCGCTCGCCGGGCCCCATGCGGGCATGATGCTGGGTGACCTCGGCGCCCGGGTGATCAAGATCGAGAGTCCGACCGGTGACGACAGCCGCGGGTGGGGCCCGCCCTTCCTGGGCGAAGGGGATGAGCGTGAGTCGACGTACTTCATGTCGGCCAACCGCAACAAGGAGTCCATCACCCTCGATCTGAAGTCCGAGGACGACCGCGACCTGATGACCCGTCTGGTGCGCCGCGCCGACGTGTTGATGGAGAACTTCCGGGTCGGTGTCCTGGCCCGGCTCGGGTTCAGCGTCGAGCACCTGCACGAGCTCAACCCCGGGTTGGTGATCCTGTCGATCACCGGCTTCGGCCACGACGGCCCCGAGGCCAGCCGCGCCGGATACGACCAGATCGCGCAGGGCGAGGCAGGACTGATGAGCCTGACCGGCATCGATGAGCCGACGAAGGTCGGCGTGCCGATCGCGGACCTGTTGGCGGGGATGAACGGAGCCTTCGGGACGGTCGCCGCGCTCTACGAGCGTGAGCGCACCGGACGCGGACGCGTCGTGCGTACATCCCTCATCGCGAGCATCATCGGGATCCACGCCTTCCAGGGCACGCGGTGGACCGTCGGTGGGGAGGTGCCCGGATTGTCCGGCTCGCACCACCCGTCGATCGCGCCCTACGGGTTGTTCCACACCGCCACGTCGCCCATCCAGCTGTCGTGCGGTTCGGAGACGCTGTGGCAGCGGTTCGCCCCGGCACTGGGCCTCGACGCCGACGAGGCGCGGTTCGCGACGAACGGCGACCGGGTCGCGCACAAGGACGAGCTCATCGAGGTACTCGGGGCCATCTTCGCCGAGAAGCCGGCCGAGCACTGGCTCGAGTTGCTCACCGAAGCCGGTATCCCCTCGGGCAAGGTCCGCACCATCGACGAGGTCTACGACTGGGACCAGGTGATCTCCCAGGGGCTGAAGGTCGAGGTGGACCACGCGACGAAGGGGCGCCTGGCCCTTCCGGGTCCGGTGCTGCGGTTGGACGACAACGACTATGCCGGTGCGCGACGCGAGCACATCGCGCCGCCGACCCTGGGTCAGCACAACGAGTCCATCCGTCGCTGGCTCGACGAGACCGAGGCCGACGGACCGGGCCGATAGCAGGTGGGATGTCGTAGCGTGGTGACGTCATGAGCAGTCTCGACAGCGTTGAAGGGTTGCGGTCCCGGCTCGGGGAGGTCGGGTACCTCGCCGACGACGGACTGGCCACCGTCGCCCACCTCGCCATGGCGATGCAGCGTCCGCTGCTGCTCGAGGGCGAGCCCGGCACCGGCAAGACCGCGCTCGCCGAGGCCCTGGCCGAGTCCTTCGAGCTGCCCCTGATCCGCCTCCAGTGCTACGAGGGCATCGACGCCAGCCAAGCGCTCTACGACTGGGACTTCACCCGCCAGATCCTCCATCTGCGCACCCTGGAGGCCACCGGTGGTGCCGTGGACCCCAAGGCCGTCGAGGAGTCACTCTTCGACGACCGGTTCCTCATGTCCCGCCCGGTCCTGCGCGCCCTGCGGGAGAGCCCGGCCGTGCTGCTGGTGGACGAGATCGACCGTGCCGACGACGAGTTCGAGGCCTTCCTGCTCGAAGTGCTCTCGACCTACCAGGTCTCCATCCCGGAGCTGGGCACGGTGCGGGCCGTCGAGCCACCCATCGTCATCCTCACCTCCAACCGGACCCGGGACCTGCACGACGCGTTGCGGCGGCGGTGCCTCTACCACTGGCTCGAGCACCCCGACATCGAGCGGGAGACCGCGATCGTGCGGGCGCGGTTGCCTCAGGCGAGTGCGGCGCTGACCGACCGGGTGGTGCGCATCGCGCAACGACTGCGCCACGAAGGGGTCCTGATGAAGCCGCCCGGCGTCGCCGAGACCCTGGACTGGGTCCGGGCCCTGCACGAGCTCGGACGCACCGATGTCGACCTGGCGTCGGCCTCGGCCACCATCGGCGCGCTGTGCAAGTACCGCGAGGACACCGATCGGGTGCGTTCCCTGCTGCCCGAGCTCGTCGGCGGGTGAGCCCGCGTGGCACCGGAGCCCGAGCCGGTCGCTGACCCGATAGCCGGGCTCGTCGGCTTCACGGGGGCGTTGCGCGCCGCAGGAGTCCAGGCCCACCGGGCGAAGGACTTCATCGAGGCGGTCGAGCACCTCGATGTCACACGGCGTGAGGACGTCTACTGGGCCGGCCGGGCGACGTTGTGCGACGAGCCGGAGGACATCCCCATCTACGACCGTGTCTTCGCCAGGTGGTTCGCCGCCGAGCTGGTGGACGCGAGGCAACTGCCCACCACCACTGCGGAGCAGGTGAGTGTCGCGCCCCTCGACGCCGATCCGCAGGGTGGTCAGCAGGAGTCGGAGGAGGACGTGGTCGCCGCGATGGCCTCGTCGGTGGAGCAGCTGCGGCACCGGGACGTTGCTGAACTGAGCCCTGGCGAGCGGCAGCGCCTGAATGCTCTGCTCGAGGGGCTGGACGCCCGGGGCCCGGTGCGTCGGTCACGGCGCCGGTACGTCTCCTCCCGCGGTGACATCGACATTCCCCGAACGGTCCGTGAGCAGCTGCGGCGGGGTGGTGAGCCGGGGCCGCTGCGACATCGTCGGCGTCGTGACCGCCCCCGTCGGGTGGTGCTGCTGATCGATGTCTCCGGATCGATGAAGCCGTACGCCGACAGCCTGCTGCGGTTGGCCCACCGGGCGGTGTCGGCAGCGCCGAGGACGACCGAGGCCTTCACCTTGGGTACGCGCCTGACCCGGGTCACGCCGGCCATGCGCCACCACGACCCGGACGTGGTTCTCTCCGAGGTCGGCTCGATGGTGCCGGACTGGTCGGGAGGGACGCGGCTGGGCGAGGCGCTGCAGGCCTTCGTGGACCGCTGGGGGCAGCGGGGGATCGTGCGCGGCGCGGTCGTGGTGATCGCCAGTGACGGGTGGGAGCGCGGCGGGGCGGAGCTGCTCGGGGAGCAGGTCGCCCGGCTGCGACGTCTGGCGCACGCGGTGGTCTGGGCCAACCCGCACCAGGGCAAGCCCGGCTACGCGCCGGTGCAGAGCGGGATCGTGGCTGCCCGGCCCCACCTGGACGGGATGGTGGAGGGGCACTCGGTGGCAGCCTTCGACGAGCTGCTGCAGGTCGTGCGCTCAGTCTGAGTTCTTCGCCGGTCAGCCTGCGAGGAGCTCGCGCAGCCGGGCGCCGATCGACGCGGCCATGGCGTCGGCGAAGGCCTCGGGGGTGTCGCCGTCGGGCTCCGCGACGAGGTGGCTGACGGTGCCGTCGGCCAGGAGGTCGAAGGCCGAGACCTGCTGCTGCTCGACCATCAGCGGTGCGTGCTCCACGTCGCCGTACATGATCGCGCTGGCACCTTCCGGGGGCAAGGGCGACAGCCACGCGTTCTCGGCAGCGATCGTGCGGTCTGCGGGCAGCAAAGCCAGCGCTCCTCCGCCGCAGCCCTGCCCGATCAGGACGGACACGCTGGGGACGGTCAGCGAACTCATCTCTGCGATGCACCGCGCGATCTCCCCGGCAACCGCACCCTGCTCGGCCTGCGGGGACAGCTCGGCGCCGGGCGTGTCGATGACGGACACGAGGGGAAGCCGCAGCTGGTTCGCCAAGTGCATGCCGCGGCGCGCCTCGCGCAGGGCGGCCGGGCCCATCGGTGTCGTCGGGGACTGGCGCGTCCGGTCCTGTCCGACGAGGACGCAGGGCATGCCGTCGATGCGGGCGACCGCCATCATCATCGCGGTGTCGTTCTCGCCCTCGTCCGTGCCCTGCAGTCGCACGGTGGCGTCGCTGCCGTGTCGCAGGAGGTCGCGCACCCCGGCTCGCTGTCCGTGGCGGGTGATCTCGATCGACTCCCAGGGCGTTCGGCGCTGCTGCGGGGGGACCTGCCGCTCCTGACGGGATGAGGTGGTGGCCGGGTCGAGCAGGAGTGCGAGTGTGCGGTCCAGGACCTCGGCAAGATCCTGCGTCGGGACGACGGCGTCGATGACTCCGTGCTTGACGAGGTTCTCGCTCACCTGGACCCCCGGGGGGAAGGGTGTGCCTTCGAGGAGCTCGTACACCTTCGGTCCGAGGAAGGCGACCAGCGCCTCCGGCTCGGCGACCGTGATGTGGCCGAGTGAGCCCCAGGAGGCCAGGACGCCGCCAGTGGTGGGGTGGCGCAGGTGGACCAGGTACGGCAGGCCGGCCGCCTTGTGGGCCACGAGGGCGCGCGAGATGCGGATCATGTGCACGAAGGCCGGCGTGCCCTCCTGCATCCGGGTGCCACTGGAGGAGGTGGAGGCCACCAGTGGCAGCCCCTCCGCCGTGGCGCGCTCGACGGCCCGGGTGATCCGATCAGCGGCAGCCGCGCCGATGGAGCCCCCCAGGAAGGAGAACTCGTTGGCGATGACGGCCAACCGCCTGCCGCGGACCCGGGCGCTGCCGGTCAGGACCGACTCGTCGGTACCAGCGCGCTCAGCTGCACGGCGCAGTGACGCCTGATAGTCCTCGGGGTGGCCACTGATGTCAATGGGCTCGTCCCACGACTCGAAGGTCCCGCGGTCGAGCACCGCGTTGAAGAGGTCGTGGACGGTCAGCCGTCGAGATGAGGACATGCTCGCACGCTAGTCAGGGCCGCTGCCCAAGACGATGTCAGAAAATGCCGAACATGCCGCTCGTGGGAGTCATGAACAGACAGTGGTCGTGCCGACAGGCGGTCACCGTTGCAACAGCGCAGCGAAGGCGGCCGCCACCGGGCGCCACGCAGCCTCGACGGCGGGTCCGGCACCCTCGATCTCGGCCAGGACCGCGGGGACGTCGACGTCGGCCAGCTCGTGGGTGTCCGCGTCCTTGCTCGCCCAGTCGGAGACGATCGTGTGGTCGGCCTCGGGGTGGCCCTGCACGCCCCACACGGTGGGTGCGAGTCGGGCGAGCAGTAGGTCCCCGTGCTCATTGGTCGCGAGAGCCGTTGCGCGGGAGGGTAGTTCGGTGACGATGTCGTCGTTCCACTGCACCACGGGAGCGGCATCGGCAGCGTCGAGGACGGGGTCGGTGGACAGACCCTCGGAGCCGAGCACCGAGAACATGCCCAGGGTGCGGCCCCGGGGGTTGCGCCCGACCGTCCCGCCCAGCGCCGAGGCGGCCAGCTGGTGTCCCAGGCAGATGCCCAGGGTGGGGAGCGATCCCTTCGCCGCCGTGCGGATCAGCCCACGCGTGGTGGGCAGCCACGGGGCGACCTCGTCGTCCGCGAACCCCATCTGTCCGCCGAGGACGAGCAGTCCGTCGTGGCCGGCGAGGTCGTGCGGCAGGACGTCCCCGGCATACGGGTGGCGGACGTCGAGCTCGACGCCCGCCTCGGTGAGCCAAACGCCCACACGACCGGGCGGGCAGGTCTTCTGGTGTTGGACGACGAGGACGGCCATGCATTTGAGGCTATCCCGGCGTCCTCGGTTCCCGCTGCGAAGGCAGGCGCACCCGTGGTGATGCGAGACGTGCCAGCCGCTGCAGCTCGGAGACGTGTCCGCAGAGGGCTTCTCGGCCCTGCTCGGTGAGTTCCACCCGGGTCGAACGTCGAGCGTCGACCGTCTGTCGGGAGAGGACCACGTACCCCTCACCCTCGAGGCTGCTCAGGTGCTTGCTCAACGCCGAGTCCGACAGGTCGACCTCGTCGCGGATCCGGGCGAAGGGCAGCCCGCGGGTCGGTGCGAGGATCGCGCAGATCTGCAGCCGGTGCGGCTGGTGCACCACCGGGTCGAAGAGCGGGCGTGGCATGGCCCCAGAATAGGTGACTTGCCTGCGTGGAAAGACCGACGTCGCGCGCCCCGACGGCCGCCCGAGCGCCGACTCGTGCTGCCAGGGTGTTCCCCCCTTCGCTCGTGGGTCAGGATGGAGGCCTCACCACAGGGGTCATCCCCATCAGCGAAGGGAGTCGCGTCGTGTCGCAGACCGTCAAGGCAGTCATCGCCCGCTCGAAGGGGGCCGAGGTCGAGCTCGTCGACATCGTCGTCCCCGACCCGGGGCCGGGCGAGGCCGTCGTCACAGTGCAGACCTGCGGGGTCTGCCACACCGACCTGCACTACCGCGAGGGCGGGATCAACGACGAGTTCCCCTTCCTCCTCGGCCACGAGGCCGCCGGCACCGTCGAGGCCGTGGGCGAGGGCGTCACCGACGTCGCCCCCGGTGACTTCGTCATCCTCAACTGGCGCGCCGTGTGCGGCCAGTGCCGCGCCTGCGCCAAGGGCCGGCCGCAGTACTGCTTCGACACCCACAACGCGACGCAGGCCATGACCCTGACCGACGGCACCGAGTTGACGCCGGCGCTGGGCATCGGTGCCTTCGCCGAGAAGACCCTCGTCGCGGCCGGCCAGTGCACGAAGGTCGACGGCGATGCCGACGCGGCGGCCGTGGGCCTGCTCGGCTGCGGTGTCATGGCCGGCTACGGGGCAGCGGTCAACACCGGCGGCGTCACCCGCGGCGACTCGATCGCCGTCATCGGCTGCGGCGGCGTCGGCAACGCGGCCATCGCCGGTGCGCACATCGCCGGGGCCACGACGATCATCGCCGTCGACCTCGACCCGAAGAAGCTCGAGGCCGCGAAGACCTTCGGCGCGACGCACACCGTCGACGCGAGCAGCGAGGACACCGTGGAGCGCATCCGTGAGCTGACCGGCGGCTTCGGTGCGGACGTCGTCGTCGAGGCGGTCGGCCTGCCGCAGACCTACGAGCAGGCCTTCTACGCCCGCGACCTCGCCGGCACCCTCGTCCTCGTCGGGGTGCCCACCCCCGAGAAGGAGGTCACCCTGCCGATGATCGAGATGTTCGGCCGTGGGGGCGCCCTGAAGTCCAGCTGGTACGGAGACTGCCTGCCCAGCCGCGACTTCCCGATGCTCGTCGACCTCTACCGGCAGGGGCGTTTTGACCTCGACGCCTTCATCACCGAGCGGATCGGTCTGGGCGATGTCGAGGCGGCGTTCGAGAAGATCCACTCCGGTGAGGTGCTGCGCTCGGTGGTGATCCTCTGATGGCCGCCCGCATCGACAAGGTCATCACCTCGGGCACCTTCGAGCTCGACGGTGGTTCCTGGGAGGTGGACAACAACGTCTGGATCGTCGGTGACGACCACGAGTGCATCGTCCTGGACGCCGGTCACCAGTCCGCCCCGATCCTCGAGGCGATCGGGGAGCGCACCCTGCTCGCGGTCGTGTGCACGCACGCGCACAACGACCACGTCAATGCCGCCGCCGACGTCGCCGACGCCAAGCAGGCGCCGATCTGGGTGCACCCGGACGACGCCCCGCTGTGGCGGATGACCTACCCGGACCGTGCGCCCGACGGCGCGCTCGCCCACGGTCAGGTCATCACCGTTGCCGGGACCGAGCTGCACGTGCTGCACACGCCCGGCCACGCGCCCGGCGGGTGCTGCCTGCACGCGCCCGAGCTCGGCGTCGTCTTCTCCGGGGACACGCTCTTCAACGGCGGGCCGGGAGCGACGGGGGGCCGCTCGTACAGCGACTACGACCGCATCGTCACCTCGATCCGGGAGAAGCTGCTGACGCTGCCCCACGAGACCGTCGTGCACACCGGCCACGGCGACGACACCACCATCGCCGCGGAGGCCGCCCGCGAGCCGGGATGGGAGCGCCCCGAGGGGGCGTAGACCCCGTCAGGGGGCGAGCGCCAGGAACCCACCGGCGAGCCCGAGCACCACTTCGATGACGGCGAAGGGGAGGCCCACCCAGCGCGTGGCATGGGCCTCTCCCTTCGTCATACCCGCGGCGGTCAGACCCGCGCGAGGGAGGGAGCCCGCGCTGGAGGGGAGGAAGTGGGCGGTGACCGGCGCGGCCGGCAGCACCGCGACCAGCGTCAGCGCGCCCGCCGCCCACGTCGTCGGACCGGCCAGGTCCCGGACCGCGGCGGCCGCGGCCGTGAAGCCGGCCAACCAGACGCACAGCCCGAGGTGCAGGACAGCCGTGCGCGCGGCCGCCCCACCGCGCCGCCCCCGAGCCCGCGGGACCAGCCACCCGTCCAACGGCTCGGCGATGAAGAACCTCACGACCACGGTCACGATCAGGAGCGCCGCCAGGAGGCTCAGCGTGAACCACTGGGGCATCTCTTCCATCACGGCTCCAACTTAACCCGACCCGCCGGTTAGCCTTGAGCGCGTGACCCTGCAACTGTTCGACTCCGCCACACGCACCCAGCGGGACTTCGTCCCCGTCACCCCCGGTCGGGTGGGGATGTACATCTGTGGGCTGACGACCCAGGGCGCCCCGCACATCGGCCACCTGCGTTTCGCCGTGGCCTTCGACGTGCTGCGGCGCTGGCTCGTGCGCGGGCACGACTACGACGTCTCCCTCGTGCGCAACGTCACCGACATCGACGACAAGATCCTGCGCAAGGCGGCCGAGAGCGGCGAGGACTGGTTCGCCCTCAGCTACCGCAACGAGCGCTACACCACCGAGGCGCTCGACCTGCTCGGCGTGCTCCCGGCGACGTACGAGCCGCGCGCCACCGGGCACATCCCCGAGATGGTCACCCTGATCGACACCCTCATCGAGCGCGGGCACGCCTACCCCGCGCAGGACGGCAGCGGCGACGTCTACTTCGACGTGCGCAGCTGGCCCGACTACGGCGAGCTGAGCAACCAGGGCCTCGACGACATGGTCGCCGCCGACGACGCGGACCCGCGGGGCAAGCGCGACCCGCGCGACTTCGCCCTGTGGAAGGGACGCAAGGCCGACGAGCCGGCCAGCGCCAACTGGCCGACGCCCTACGGCGAGGGTCGTCCCGGCTGGCACCTGGAGTGCTCCGCGATGTCCCGCAAGTACCTCGGTGACACCTTCGACATCCACGGTGGCGGCATCGACCTGCGCTTCCCGCACCACGAGAACGAGCAGGCCCAGTCCCGGGCGGCCGGGCTCGACTTCGCCAACCACTGGCTGCACAACGGCTGGGTGACCGTCAAGGGCGAGAAGATGGGCAAGTCCCTCGGCAACGCCCTCGAGGTCCAGCACCTGGTGCGTGACCACGACCCGCTGACCGTGCGCTACTTCCTCACCGCCGCGCACTACCGCTCGATGATCGAGTACCACCACGGTTCGCTCGACGAGGCGGGCTCCGCAGTCGAGCGCATTGCCGGCTTCCTGCGGCGGGCGCTGCCCGGCCGGCCGGTCGTCGAGGCCGATCCGCAGGTGGAGATCCCCGAGGAGTTCGCCGAGTCGATGGACGACGACCTCGGTGTCGCCGGCGCACTGGCCGTGATCCACGAGACCGTCCGCAAGGGCAACACCGCGCTGGACGAAGGGAGCCGGGGCGAGGCCGCGGAGATCGCCGCCACGGTCCTGGCGATGACCGACGTCCTCGGGATCAACCCGTTGTCGGCCACCTGGGGCGGCGCCAACGGCAGCCGCGAGGAGGAGCTGCACGAGGCCCTCGACGCCCTCGTGCGCCTGCAGGTCGACGCGCGCGCGGATGCCCGCGCCGCGCGCGACTTCGAGACCGCGGACCGGATCCGCGACGGCCTCGTCGGGGCCGGGATCACCGTCGAGGACACACCGGGCGGCGCCCGGTGGAGCCTGAAGAAGGAGTACTGATGGCGGGCAACAGTCAGCGACGTGGTGCCGTGCGCCGGTCCGGGTCGAAGAAGGGCATGCAGGTCGGCACGGGCGGCCAGCGCCGCAAGAGCCTCGAGGGCAAGGGACCGACGCCCAAGGCGAGCGAACGCCCGAACCACAAGGCGTACAAGCCCAAGACGGAGCAGAAGCGCCCCGCGAAGCCTCCCCGCAAGAAGTCCGCCTCCACCGAGGTCGTCGCCGGGCGCAACTCCGTCCTGGAGGCCCTGCGCTCGCAGCTGCCGGTGACGACGATGTACGTCGCGCACCGCATCGAGAGCGACGACCGGGTCAAGGAGACGCTGCAGATGGCCGTCGCCGCCGGGACCCCGATCCTGGAGGCGTCGCGCCAGGAGCTGGACCGACTCACCGACGGCGCCGTGCACCAGGGCATCGCGATCAAGGTGCCGCCGTACGAGTACGCGCACCCGAAGGACTTCATCGACTCCTCACTGCCGGGCGTCCCACTCGTCGTCGCGCTCGACTCGATCACCGACCCGCGCAACCTGGGTGCGATCGTGCGTTCCACGGCCGCCTTCGGTGGCCACGGGGTCGTCGTCCCGCAGCGGCGCAGCGCCGGCATGACCGCGTCGGCATGGAAGACCTCCGCCGGTGCTGCCGCGCGCCTGCCGGTAGCGCAGGCCGCGAACCTCACCCGTGCGCTCGAGGACTACCGCAAGGCCGGTTTCTTCGTCGTCGGGCTCGACATGGACGGGGACGTCGAGCTGCCCGGTCTGGGCCTGGCGACCTCGCCGCTCGTGGTGGTCGTCGGCTCGGAGGGCAAGGGCCTGACGCGCCTGGTGCGCGAGACGTGCGACCAGATCGTCTCGGTCCCGATGAGCAGCGCCGTGGAGTCCCTCAACGCCGGCATCGCGACCAGCGTGACGCTCTACGAGATCGCCCGTCTGCGCAACGCCGAGGCGTAATTGCCCGAACACACCTCGCATGATGGGGTTGGGGCAGAGCGGGGGTCGCAGGGGTCCTCGCCATGCCAGAAGGGATTCTCGATGTCAGCCATGCCTCCACCCCCACCCTCCGACGGCGGCGAGGCGTCCGGATTCCAGCCGGCGCCCGAGTTCGCGGCCCCGGGAGGATCGGGCCCGGTGATGACGACGGCGCCTCCGTCGATCGTCCGCGCCAAGTACGCGATGTGGGCCGGTGCCGTGCTGCAGCTGATCACGATCCTGACCTCGTTCGTGGGGATGGGTGACATGCGCGCGCAGGTCAGGGAGGAGCTGGACCGGCAGGGAGTCTCCTACACCGACAACACGGTCGACGCGGCGGTGGCCCTGGGGATCGGGTTCAGCGTCTTCGTGGGTGTGGTCGGGGTCATCCTGTGGGTGCTCATGGCCTGGCTCAACGGCAAGGGCAAGAGCTGGGCGCGCGTCGTGGCGACGGTGCTCTTCGCGTTCTACATCATCTCCTTCCTCATCAGCCTGGCGCAGCCCACGCAGGCGCTGACGCTCGTCATCAGCCTCCTGGTCCTGATCGCCGGTGCGGCGGCGACGTTCTTCCTCTGGCAGAAGGACTCCACGGCCTGGTTCCGGGCCCACAAGCGGGTCTGACCACCCGGGTCACGAGGTGAAGACGTTGTCCTGAGGTGCGACGCAGGAGCCTCGAAGGGGAGGGTCACCCATGCGGGTGCCCCTCCCCTTCGTCATCGCCCTGACCGTCCGACGTCGTGGATGACGTGGGTCCGACCGGCCACGTCCCCCAAGCTGCGGCCGGAGGGGTCGAGCAGCAGGGAAATGAGGGACAAGGGCCCGGCGGCGTGCAGGATCAGCTCGCGGAAGCACGTCTGCACGAGCCCCGGGTCGGCCCCGGTGGCGGCGTCGACGACGCGCAGATCGGCAAACTTCTTGCCCAGGCTCGCACCGGTGCGCACCACACGCCACACGCGGTTGAAGAGGACGAATCCGACCATGCTGACCATGGCCACCAGGAACATCAGGGCACCCACGAGAATGACTAGGGGATGCCCGCTGTCGGGGACGTTGCACGTGTCCGTGCCCGCCGGCCCGCACGCGTAGCCGTCGGGGGCGCCGAGCGCGACGAGGCCGATGCCGATGCCGAAGGGGAGCGCGAAGGCGAGCGCGGCCAGGCCGAAGTCGATGAGGGCGGGTACGGCCCGGTCGGCGAGCCCGGCGACGCTGCCGCGTCGTGGGTGGACCCGCGCCATCGACTCCGGCGTGGCCTGCGGTGGTGGCTGCGTCACACGTCCTCCTGGTTGATCACGTGCTGCTCCTGGGTGTCCGTCCCCAGCACGGCGCGTTCGTCGGGCTTGCCGGGCAGGACCTCCCGGAGGTAGTCGGCGAGCGCGTCCTCGATGGGGATGTCGTGGCCGGCCCGCTCGGCCATGTACCACCGGTGCTCGAGGATCTCGTGGAAGACCTCGGCCGGCTCGAGCTTGCCGCGCATCTCACGCGGGACCGCACGCGTCGTCGGTTGGTAGATGTGGGCGAGCCAGTCGTGGGCGACGATCGACTCGTCGTCACCCTGCCGGTCGGTCGCCGCCCGGTAGGAGTCGAGGTCGTTGAGCAGGCGACGGGCCTGGTTCTCCTCGACGTCGAGCCCGGTCAGGCGCAGCAACCGGCGGCTGTGGTGCCCGGCATCGACGACCTTGGGCTCGATGTGCACGTGGGTACCGTCGAGGTCGGTGGTGATGGCCAGCTCGTCGACGTCGAAGCCCAGGGAGTTCAACCGGCGGATCCGCTCGTCCACCCGCCACCGCTCCCCGGCCTCGAACCACTCGTCCCCGGTCAGCTCCTGCCACAGCGCCCGGTAGCGCTCGATGATCTCGTGCGCGACCGCGATGGGGTCGAGTCCCTCGGGGAGCAGGCCGGCTGCGGCGAGGTCCATCATCTCCCCGGCGATGTTGACCTGGGCGAGGTCGAGGTCGTGCTCGCGCTGCCCGGTGCTCAGCGTGTCGTGCAGCTCACCGGTCTCGGCGTCGACGAGGTAGGCGGAGAACGCGCCCGCGTCGCGCCGGAAGAGCGTGTTGGACAGGGACACGTCACCCCAGAAGAAGCCGGCCAGGTGCAGCCGGGTGAGCAGCACGGCGAGGGCGTCGGCGAGCCGGGTCGTGGTGTCCGCACGCAGGTGCTGGCTGAACAGGGCGCGGTAGGGCAGGGAGAACTGCAGGTGGCGGGTGACCAAGCACGCGTCCAGCGGGTGACCGTCGGCGTCGCTGCGCCCCGAGACGACGGCGAGCGGCTCCACGCACGGCAGGTCGAGGCGCTGCAGCGTGCGCAGCATCTGGTACTCCCCGCGCGCGAGCTCGGCCTTGATCTCCTTGACCGCGACGATGCCGCCGGAGAGGTGGGCGAAACGTACGACGTGCCGGGAGATGCCACGGGGGAGGGCCGCGAGGAGGTCAGTGGGCCACTCCTGCAGGGGGAGTGACCACGGGAGGTCGAGCAGTGCCGGGTCGGGACGTGCGGCGGAGATGTCCAGGGGCACGTCTGTCCTCCTCAGTCGGTCCGGGCGGCGGCGAGGGCGGTGAGGACCGCCGGGACCTCGGTGCAGTCGTCGAGGCGGGCCCGGGCAGCGGTCTCGCCGGGCCCGACCTTGATGGACAGATCCTGCTGGCCGAGCACCGTGAAGACGTGCTCGTCGGTGACGTCGTCGCCGAGGTAGACGACCGCGTCGACGCGGAGGTCACCGGCCAGGGCCCGCAGGGCGGTGCCCTTGTCCGCGTCCACCACGCTCAGCTCGTGCACGCCCTTGCCGGTGAGCAGGTGGACGCCGGAGATCCGGGCGGCCTCGGTGGCGACCTCCTCGGCGATGCGGACCGCGTCCGCGGGCAGCTCGCGGGTGTGCATCACGAGCGCGGTCGGCTTGTGCTCCAAGCGGATCCGCGCGTCACGTGCGGCGACGGTGGGCTCGACATAGGCACGCAGCGCAGCCAGGCGGGCGTCGTACTGGTGGCTGCTGGGCCGCTGACGGGTGCGACTGGTCTCCGCGCCGTGGCTGCCGATGAGCGTCGTCGCGGACCCGCCGAGACCGGTGAGGTCGGTGAGGGTGGCGAGGTCGCGCCCGGAGACGACCGCGGTCCACGTGTCCGCGGCTGCGGACAACGTGGTGATCGTCTCGATCGTGCCGGGTTGCGGTCGGGCGTCCAACGGATCGAGGACGAAGGGGGCGAGGACCCCGTCAAAGTCCGTGGCCACGAGCAGTCGGGGACGCGCGGCGACCCTCGCGATGGCTTCGCTGATCCCGGGGCGCACTCACGCCCCCTTCGTCGTGGCACGGGAGGGCCGCTCCGGCGCCGTCTCGAGGTTGGCCAGGAAGGTGTCGGCCCACCGCTGCACGTCGTTGTCGGCGACCCGCCGGCGCAGCGCGCGCATGGCCCGGCGCTTGTCCTTGGCCGGCAGTGACATCACGCGCAACATGACCTGCTTCAGGCCCTCGATGTCGTGCGGGTTGCACACGAAGGCCTGCCGCAGCTCGTGCCAGGCCCCGGTGAACTCGCTGAGCACGAGCGCGCCACCGTCGTCGTGGCGGCAGGTGACGTACTCCTTGGCCACGAGGTTCATCCCGTCGCGAAGGGGGGTGACGAGCATGATGTCGGCCGCCTGGAAGAGCGCGGCCATCTCCGCTCGTGGGTAGCTCTGGTGGAGGTAGTGCACGGCCGGTGCGCCGATGGCGGAGTAGGCGCCGTTGATGTGGCCCACGACCGTCTCCACCTCGGTGCGCAGACGCTTGTAGGCCTCGACGCGCTCCCGGCTCGGGGTGGCCACCTGCACGAAGGTCACCTTCGGTGAGGAGATCGTGCCGTCGGCGAGCAGCTCCTCGTAGGCCTTGAGACGGTGACGGATGCCCTTGGTGTAGTCGAGACGGTCGACGCCGAGCATGACCACCTCAGGGTCTCCGAGGGAGGCGCGGATCTCCTTGGCGCGCTCCTGCACCGACTCGGTGCGGGCGAGCTCCTCCAGGCCCTGGTGGTCGACGCTGATGGGGACGGCGGAGGCGCGGACCCGTCGGCTCGTGCCGTCCGGGTCCTGCGTGGTGACCAGGTCCCCCTTCGTCGTGCGGCCGTCGAGCTGGCGGCAGGCGCGCAGGAAGTTCTGCGCGTCGGGGGTGCGCTGGAAGCCGAGGTAGTCGGCGCCGAGGAGGCCCTCGAGGATGCGCGAGCGCCACGGGAGCTGGGCGAACAGCTCGACGGGTGGGAAGGGGATGTGGTTGAACCAGCCGATCCGCACGTCGGGGCGGCGCTCGCGGACCATCGCGGGCACGAGCTGGAGCTGGTAGTCGTGGATCCACACCTTGGCGCCCTGCGCCGCCACCTGGCACACGGCGTCGGCGAAGCGCTCGTTGACCGTGCGGTAGGAACGCCACCACTCGCGGTGGAAGTGTGCCGGGACGATGACGTCGTGATAGATCGGCCACAGCGTGTCGTTGCTGAAACCCTCGTAGTAGGTCTCGCGCTCCTCGTCCGACAGGGCCACGGGGTGCAACCACATCCCGCCCTCCTCGAAGGGGGCGGGGGCCTCGCCGGTCTCGCCGGCCCAGCCCACCCAGGCGCCCTCGCGGTGACGCATCACCGAGTCCATCGCGGTGACCAGGCCCCCGGGGGAACGGTGCCACTGCGAGGTTCCGTCGGCGCCGACGACCCGGTCCACGGGGAGTCGATTGGCGGCGATGACCAGATCGAACACGCGCTGGGTAGCCACGAAGAACTGCACCTCCTGGGTCGACAGTCCTCCCACCATATGGCGCTGCCCTTCCGCTGGGGTGCCGGGAGCACTACCGTCAGTACATGAAGATCTCGGATGTTCTGCGCAACAAGGGCTCTGATGTCGTCACGATCGCCCCGGACGACACGGTCGCCACCCTCATCACGCTCCTCGCCGACCACGGCATCGGGGCCGTCGTCGTCTCCGGTGGGGACGGTGCCGTCGACGGCATCGTCTCCGAGCGCGACGTCGTCCGCCGCCTGCACAGCGCCGGCCCCGCGGTCCTCGACGAGCCGGTCAGTGCGATCATGACCGCCGATGTGCACACCTGCACCACCCAGGACGAGGTGAGCGACCTCGCCGCCCGGATGACCGCGCGGCGCATCCGCCACGTCCCGGTCGTGGAGGAGGACACGCTCGTGGCCATCGTCAGCATCGGTGATGTCGTCAAGCACCGCATCCGCGACCTGTCCGCCGAGCGGGACCACCTGGAGGCCTACATCACCCAGTGACTGCAGGTCTCAGCCACCACACAGGCATTTCTCCGCAATCATCCATGCACGGCCTTCTAGGCTGGTGTCATGACGACACAGGTGCTCGGGGACGAACCGTCCCCACGGGAGCGTGGTGAGGCCACGGTGTCGCACTTCGAGACCATCGGTCGCTACCGCGTGCTGCAGGAGCTCGGGCAGGGCGGCATGGGCATCGTCCACCTGGCGCTCGACGAGCGCGGACGCGCAGTCGCGGTCAAGGTGCTGCGCCCGCACGTGGCCCACGACGAGGACGCCCGGTCCCGGCTGGCGAGAGAGGTCGACACGCTCGCCCGCGTGCGCTCGGACCGGATCGCCCCGGTCTTCGACGCGGACCTCGAGGGCGAGCGCCCCTACATCGTCACCCGGTACGTCCCCGGTCCGAGTCTCGACCAGCTCGTGCGCGACGAGGGCCCGCTCGATCCGCAGGCGCTGCTCTCCCTCGCGCGTGGCCTCGTCGACGCCCTGCGCGCGATCCACGGCGTGGGTGTGATCCACCGCGATCTCAAGCCCGGCAACGTCCTCATGCTCGACGGCGACCCGGTCGTCATCGACTTCGGCATCGCCCACGTGGCGGAGGGCTCGCGGATGACGATGACCGGGCTGGTCATGGGCACCCCCGGCTACCTCTCGCCCGAGCTGGTCGAAGGGGGTGACGTCACCGCTGCCACGGACTGGTGGGGGTGGGCGGCCACCCTCGTCTTCGCGGCGACCGGGCGACCCCCCTTCGGCCGGGGCGGGATGGAGGCCGTCCTCGCCCGGGTGTGCCGTGGTGACGCGGACCTGCGCGACGTCGACCCCGGGCTGGCCCCACTGCTGTACGCCTGCTTCGACCCGGACGCCTCCCGCCGACCGGACTCGCAGGAGGTGCTCACCGGACTCGATGCCTGGGCCAACGGCCGTCCGGTGACCGAGGTCCTGCCGCAGCGCACCCGCACCCTCGAGCAGAGCTCGACGAGTGTGATGGCGCCCGCGGCTGTGCCGGTCCAGCCGGTCGAGCCGCCCTCCCCGTGGGGTCAGGGCGACTGGCGTGACCCGAACCCCCTTCCTCCTGCTCCGGCCCCGATGGGTGCGCCCCAGCAGGCCTACAACCCTTGGCCCGGCTCGGCCGGGACCGATCCCGGTCGACCGGGCGACCCGCGCATCAGCAGACCGCGGCGCTCCGATGTGCTCGCGGCCCTGCTGGCCGCGTGCGTCGCGCTGTTCGCCGCCGCTCCGTGGGTGGGTCTGGGAGCTGCCCTCGTCTGGTCGTGGCTGGCGCGCACCGTCGACAAGTCGATGACGGGCACCGTGCGGCGACGCCATGTTGCCGGACGTCGCCGCAGCGACGGCGTCGTCGCCGCGCTGGCCAGTCCCTGGCACCTGTTCGTCGCCGCCCTCCAGGCAGTGGTGACGGCACTACTGCCCCTGGCCGTCGGTGCCGCGGGACTGCTCGCGGCCGCGTTGGGGCAGAGCGCCCTCGACGGACTCGGCGTGCGGCTGGAGTCGACGCTGCCACTGGCCGTCGGCGGGCTGCTCGCACTGCTCGTGGGGTGGTGGGGGCCGGGGGGGCCCAGCCTGCGCCGCGGTAGCCGCAGCCTCGCCCGCAGCGTGACCGGCATCCCGGTCGTGCGTCTCGTGGTCATCGCGGTGCTCGTCGTCCTCGCCGTCGGGGTGCTCGGAGCCCTCGTGGCCGGTGCGCTCGACATCTCGTGGTGGCCCGGTCCCGTCTCGCCCCTACCGAGCCCGGAGCAGCTGCCCACCCGATGATGACGCCCGTCCCACCCCCACCCCCGAGGCCACGTCGCAGCGCCGGCGACTCCGCGCCCCCGCAGGACAGCACGCGTGACGACCTGACGCCGCAGGCGCCGCCCGTTGCCGGGCCATCGGCCGCGGACGCCGCCACGTCCGAGGAGACGGCGATAGCCGTGCCCGTGGGCAAGCGGCGCCGGGGGACGGGCTTCCGACCCGCGGTGAAGACCGAGCCGGTACCGCGGCCACGCCAGGAGCCGGGGCCCGAGCCGCTGAAGGACAAGCCCGGCCGGGAGAAGCCGGTGCCCCGGCCGACGTCCAAGCCGAAGCGGGAGAGGACGGCGCCCACACCGCGGCGGGAGCACCGCCCCCGGTTGCGCCCGCTGCTGCGCGGCGAGGAGCCGACCCAGACGATCCCGCTGCGCGGCACCCTTCGCGGCACGCCCTACCGTGACCCCCGAGTCACGCGCGCGGTCGCGGAGGAGCAGGCCGCGACGAATGCCCTCGACCTCGCCCTGCGCGTCGCCGAGCTGATGCTGCGCTGTGGCTCCGGCACCAGTGGTGTCGAGACCGCCGCGATCGCCGTCGGCGTCGCCGCGGGGCTGGAGGACCTCGACGTCGACCTGACGATGCAGTCCCTGCACATGCAGTGCCGCACGCCATCGGGGCAGACCATCTCTCGGCTGCGCGTGGTGCGCCAGCCACGGCAGGACTTCGCCCGTCTCGCGCTCGTGCACGCTCTCGTCGACGAGCTGATCTCCGGGGACGTCGACATCGAGCACGCGGACGCGAAGATCAAGGAGATCAGCTCCACGCGGCGGACGTGGTCGCGTTGGGTGGTCGCCCTCGCCGAGGGGGGCGTCGCCGGCGGCATCGCACTCATCCTCGGCGCCAGCATCCCGGCGGTGATCCTGGCGATGCTCTCGGGTGTGCTGATCATCATGCTCGCCGGGTGGGTCGCGCGGATCGACCTGCCGGACTTCTACCTGGGGGCGCTGGGTGGCGCCCTGGCCACGGTCATCGCCTTCCTCGCCTACGTGTTCGGGCCGATCGATGGAGTGGACTTCGCCTTCGTCGTCGCCGGTGGGATCGTCGCGCTGCTGCCCTCACGCACCCTGACCTCGGCCACGGAGGACCTGCTGTCGGGGTTCCCGGTGACCGGTACGGCACGGCTGTTCGCCGTCATGTTCCACACCCTGGGTCTGATCATCGGTGTCGCCAGTGGCCTGGGGATCAGCCTGCAGCTGGCCGTCACGTTCGAGCTGGGTTTCACGCCTCCGGGTATCGACAAGCTCGCATGGGCCCAGGCCCCCGTGCCGGTCGTCATCATCGGAGCGGTCTTCATCGGCTTCGCCGGTGCCCTCACCCTGCAGAACAACCCACGCATGCTCCCGCCCGCCGGCGTGTTGTGCGCGCTCGGGGTCACCGTCGCGCTGGCCTCCACGCACGCGGGCCTGGGCCGGGTGACGGCCACCGGGATCGCTGCCGTGGTCATCGGCTTCTTCGCGCGGCTGATCGCGCTGCGCATGGACTCCCCGTCCATCACGCTCTTCGTGCCGGCGTCCTTCGGCCTGTACCCCGGTCTCGGGATCTTCGTCGGCCTGTACCACCTGACCAGCTCCGCGGGCGGGTACGACCTCGAGCGGGGGCTGGTCTCGGTCTTCTCGTCCCTGGGTGTCATCATGGCGATCGCGACGGGAGCGACGTTGGGAGACAGGCTTGCTGCTCCTCTCGACGCTCCGGTGGCACAGCGAAGGAAGCAGGCCGTGGAGGCCGAGAGCGACCGGCGCACGGACGACGGCTGGGAGATCGTCTAGCGTTACTTGGTAACGAGGTTTGACCTGTTTGGTCACAGGACGGTAACGTTCCAACGTCCGCGATTGAGCCAGACCTTCTGGCAGCTTCACCACGAAGCCCCCTGAACTCCGTGGAAGGAAAACCCACCAGCATGTTCTACTCCCCCAAGCACGTCACGGCCGTTGCCGCCTCCCCGACCCGCCGGCGGATCGCCGGTGTCGCGGTTGCAGGTGCCACCGCAGCCGTCGGCTCCATCGCCTCCGCCTCCACCGCGAGCGCCTCGACGTCCAGCGGCGTCTGGGACGCAGTCGCACAGTGTGAGAGCGGCGGCAACTGGTCCATCAACACCGGCAACGGTTTCTACGGTGGCCTCCAGTTCACCACCCAGACCTGGCAGGGCTTCGGTGGCGGCAAGTACGCCGCGCAGGCGAACCAGGCCACCAAGGGCCAGCAGATCGAGATCGCGCAGAAGGTCCTGCAGACGCAGGGCCCCGGCGCTTGGCCCGTCTGCTCGCAGAAGGCCGGCCTCACCACGGCCAACGGCATGACCGGCGGCTCCTCCGCTCCGGCCCCGACGCAGGAGTCGGCTCCGGCCCCGGCGCCCGAGCCCGCCGCTCCGCAGCAGACGCAGGAGCGCTCCGCTGACCAGGGCGCCTCCCGCAGCGAGGCCCGCTCCGGTGGGCTCGCCGTTGACGGCATCTTCGGCCCGAACAGCAAGGCCGCCGTCGAGAAGTGGGTCGGCGGCAGCGTCGACAGCAACCTGAGCTCCAGCGACATCAAGGCCCTCCAGGCCAAGGTCGGCACCGCCCAGGACGGCGTCGTCGGCCCGGTCACGACCAGCGCCCTCCAGGGTGTCGTTGGTGCGACGCAGGACGGCATCTGGGGTCCGAAGACCACCGCTGCGCTGCAGACGTACCTCAACAACAACTGAGCCTGACTCAGCACCCTCGAAGGGGGCGTCGCACCTACGGGTGCGGCGCCCCCTTCGTCATGTCCGGGCGGTGTGATGCGCGGGGGTGCGTGGGGGCGCAGGTCGCCCCGCGACCGTGAGCCCCTGCGAGTGGAGTGTGATGCGCGGGGGTGCGTGGGGGCGCAGGTCGCCCCGCGACCGTGAGCCCCTGCGAGTGGAGTGTGATGCGCGGGGGTGCGCGGGGGCGCAGGTCGCCCCGCGACCGTGAGCCCCTGCGAGTGGAGTGTGATGCGCGGGGGTGCGCGGGGGCGCAGGTCGCCCCGCGACCGTGAGCCCCTGCGAGTGGAGTGTGATGCGCGGGGGTGCGCGGGGGCGCAGGTCGCCCCGCGACCGTGAGCCCCTGCGAGTGGAGTTACAAGTCTGTATTTATGTGGCAACTGTTGTTTGTGTGACTCATGAGTCTCTAGCGTCGCTGACGGACCTGTGCGGGACCCCTGCCCGCGCTCTGCCTGAAGGGACTTTCCATGTTCAGCACCAACGACTTCCCCGATCAGCCGGCGTCGCGCCGTGGCCGTCGGCTGAAGATCACCGGCGCCACCCTGACCGTGGGTGCGCTCGCGGCCGGAGGAGTCGTCGTCGCCAGCGGTGCAGGCGCTTCCGGGACCGTCTGGGATCGCGTGGCCAAGTGCGAGTCGACGAACAACTGGAGCATCAACACCGGCAACGGCTACTACGGCGGCCTGCAGTTCTCCTTCCAGACGTGGAAGGGCTTCGGTGGGCAGAAGTACGCCTACACCGCTGACCGTGCCACCAAGGGCCAGCAGATCGAGATCGCCCAGGAGGTCCTCAAGGTCCAGGGCCCGGGCGCCTGGCCGGTCTGCTCGGTGCGGGCCGGGCTGACGGTCGCCAACGGCCTCGCGGTCGACCCGCACACCGGCCAGGAGCGCGCGTCGCGTGACTCCGGCCGCACCACCGTCAGCGGCGCGCTCGCCGTGGACGGCGTCCGTGGCCCGAAGACCAACGCCGCGATCCAGAAGTGGGTCGGACAGCCGCAGGACGGCCGCCTCAGCGCCCGCGACCGCTCCGCCCTCCAGGGCAAGCTCGGCGTCAACCGCGACAGTGTCATCGGCCCGATCACGACCAGCGCCCTGCAGCGCAAGGTTGGCGCCAGCGTCGACGGCATCTGGGGGCCGCAGACGACCACGCGCCTGCAGAGCTTCCTCAACCGCCACGTCCTCTGACGAGACTGACTCGGTGAAGGCCGGGGCCGCGGGCTACGATGCCGCGGTCCCGGTTTTCATCCGCCGGGCACGCTGGCGTGGCGCAATTGGCAGCGCACCTGTCTTGTAAACAGGTGGTTGGGGGTTCGAGTCCCCCCGCCAGCTCTCTGAGCAGGGCAGACACGTCAGTCACCGCCCTCTACGTCGTCCAAGCCTCCACTTTGGCCTCCACTTTGGGGTAGCGAAGGGGGCCGTGGGTTCGCCGCTTCGAGCGCCGCGAGCACCCGAGGATCCTGCTCGCCGCGCCCGAGGTAGACGTCCTGGGTCATCGACACCCGCGAGTGGCCGAGCTGGTCGGCGATGATCCGCGCGGTCACGCCCGACCCGTCGAGGATGCTCGCCGTCGTCTTGCGCCATGCGTGCGAGGTCACCCACTCCAGGTCACTGTCCGCGCGGACCTCGTGAAGCCAGCGGCTGACCGTACGCGGCTCACGAAAGCCCCCGTCGATCGTGCCGAAGACCGGCTCATCCGGGCCGACCCCGACCTCAGCACGCCGCCGCAGCATCGCCACGCACCACCGCGGAAGGGGGAGGCGGCGCTGCCCCGCGGACGACTTCGTGGCCTTGCGGATGACGCCCTGCCCGGTCACCCGGATCAATGTCGAGGTCACGTCCACGGCACCCTCCTCCAGGTCGATCTCCGACCACAGGACCGCGACGACCTCGCCGAGCCGCAGACCCGTGGCCAGCATGAAGGCGCACAGGTCCGGCAGGTCACGCGAGACCGCACGTGGGTCACGGGTCACCGCGAGGAACCATGCCGCCCGCTCCTGCTCGGTCAGCGCCCGAGGCCGACGACGCGGAGCAGTGCTCAGGCGGCGAACCTCCCGAGTGGGGTTGAAGCGAATCGCGCCCTCACGCACCGCACGGCCCATCGCGCCGGAGATCACCGCACGGGCCGTGCGCGAGGTCGCCGGCCCCACCCGCTCGTGCAGATCGACCAGGAAGCGATCCACGACCGGCGTGGTCACCTCACCCAGCCGCAGATTGCCCAAGGCCGGAGAGACACTGCGCTTCCACTGCCGCCGATAGGTCTGCACCGTGCCCGGTGACCGCTGATCCATCCGCACCAGCTGCTCCAGATCGTCCAACCACTGCCGCACCGCCTCGTCCAAGGTGTCTCGCGCGGTCAGCCGACCCACGCCCGCCGTCGCGGCATCCTGCAACGCGGTGGCCAACGCACGCTGCGACGCCGCTTGCGAGGTACCCCAACGCTCCATACGACGGCGACGACCGTCGAAGCCCCGGAACCATGCGCGGCTCTTGTAGGCCGTCCCGGAGGCAGTGATCACCCGTACCGTCGATATCGAGCCCCACTCACCAGGGGCCAGTCCCTGACGTCCCACGGCTCACGCTGCCGTCTGCTCTTCGAGCCACGCGAAGACGTCGGTCTCGCGGTAGCGCAGCCGCCGACCGACCTTGAAGGCGGGCGGTCCCTCACCACGGCAGCGCCAGTCGTAGAGCGTGCCCACGGGTATCCCGAGGAACGTCGCCACGTCCTGAATGGTCCACAGCGGGTCATGTCGATTGCACATCTGACTCTCCTTCTCTCGTTCTGTCCTGCTGGTTATGCCGTCCTTGCGGTCTCGGCTCGCCACTGGTCATAGGCGCGGGCACGATCAGCCGCGGCAAGCGCGAGGGCGGTGTCCGCGTCGGTATCCCAGCCGGTGCCGACGTAGTTCCAGGAGCCGACGACGAGCGTGGTCTCCTCCTCGTCGTCGGCGATGAGGTCGGCGAAGTCCAGGACCGGCATCTCCCGGCCGTCACGAGCACTGTCGGCGGCGATCCGTTGCCACCGCTGCCGCGCCCGGCGAAGGGCGCCCAGCGTGATCGAGTAGCACCGCGACTTGCTGGAGAAGTGCCCCCGGAAGCCGAGCATGTGCGCCCACTTGCCCATCAGCCCGTAGTCATCGCCCGCCACCCGCTCGTCGGCGAGGTCAATGATCGTGGCCCGCAGCCGCCGGTAGTGCCAGGACTCACGCCGCTTAGCGCTGGTGTCCGCGGCCGCCTTCGTCGCGTACTTCGCCAGATAGCCGGCGACCTGCTCACCCACCAGCGGAGCGTCAGGGTCATCTCGTCGTGTCGCGGTCACCGAGCGAGCGTCGACCTGGGCGCCGAAGCGCAGCCGGCCCGCGTCATGGCCACCGCACGGCGGAGCGTCGAAGTGCACCCGCTGGGCAGCGTCCTCGAGCCACCCGGCCAGGACGGATGGAGTGGCCGAGGCGGGGGCAGGCGCGAACCCCTCCAGTGCCTTTGGCCCGTCGAGCCGAACCAGAGCGTGGAAGTGGACCACACCCCGTGCTTGGTACTCGGCGACCTTCGCGTACTGCAAAGTCGCGACCTCTCGCAGCCGCGAGTCCGGAACCCCCATCGCCCGAGCGATCACACGACGGGTCGTGATCGTGAAGCGCCGCCACAGCTCGGGAGCCCACCACTGCCAGATGGCATGCGCCTCGTAGTCGTAGCAGTCCGAGCAGATCGGCGTCCCCACGTCGAGGTCGTCGCTCTCGTGCGCCTGCCAGCACGCCACCGGACGATCGTGCTCGCACACCGCGTGCCCATCCCGAGGACGGCACCGCTGCCCGCCCTTCGCCGTGTGCACCGGACCGAAGGAGGGAGCCGTCAGGGTGAAGAAGACCAGCGGGTTGCCACTGACCTGTTCCGGCACGCTCTTGCCGCCGACCACCCCGGCCCGGATCATCTCGAAGGTGTCGCGGGCGTAGATCCGCGAGCACGCCGGGCAGACACTCGCACGCCGGTTGCCGCACCGCACGTACGTCACCCCGAAGGGCTCCTGCGCCGAGGAGTAGCTGGAGACCACCTCGCCCGTGGCCCGGTCCACCCGACTGGAGGATCCGACCAGCTTGATCGGTTGCGCGCAGTGGCCCACCCGGGAGGCCACATCCGCCCAGGCATCGAAGGTGCCGCCCACGAGGCGGTCCACCATCCCCTGTCGCGCCGCTGCCCCGAGGTGGTCGAGGTCGAGGGGTGATGCCTCGCTGTACCCCGGGAACCCGGCATGCGAGGTCCCGACCGAGGGCGCAGTGTCAGGCCGTTGCATCCCGGTCCTCGTCGATGCCCCACCTGACAACACCGTCGAGGGATTCTCCGCGAAGGAGCCGCGTGGTCATCGCCTCCCGTTGCTCCGGGGTGGTGCCACCCCAGATGCCGTACTCCTCGCCGAACCACAACGCCGACGCCAAGCACACCCGCTGCACCGGGCACGACCGACAGGCCCGCCGAGCAGCACGGGAGGCCAACGAGCCGTCCTGGGCGAACCATGCAGCACCGTCGTCCGCAGCGTCCGTGCACACCCCGTCGACGCGCCATCCCCACGCATCGAGCCGTGATGCCAGAGAGGGCGATGCCGTGACCCCGTCAACCGGCGTGCCGTAGACACGCTGCCGCACGTCGCGACTCACGCCGTTGCCGATCTGCGTACCCCGAGCCCGGCTCATGCCGCCTTACCACCCTCGTCGGTCTCCTCGCCCTGGCCGAGAGGCGCGTGCGAGGGAATGCTGTCCGACAGCTCCACCACGTCGTCATCGGCGAGGTACGCCGCCCGCACACGACGGATCGCGCGAGTGCCCTCGACCCGGACGTACCCGACACCGGGCATCAGCTCGCTGATCTCGTCGGCCCGGGCACCGCTGTCCCGCGCTCCTTCGCCGAGCACCATGTCGACCTGGATCGGGTTGTCCACCCTCAGCGCGATCCGGGTCGGGAAGAGGTCCCGCCACGTCACCACGTCCTTGCCGGGGTCCTGCACCGCCGCCACGACACTGATACCGACCGCGCGGCCCTGCGTGAGCAGGAGACCCATCGCCTGATCGATGCGGCGCGTCACGGCCCGCTCGGCAAAGGCGGTCAACGTCGCCAGCTCGTCCACCACGATCACCAGATGCGGGTCATCCGGCGTAGGGGAGTGCAGCCGCTGTCCTCTGTCCGCCAACCGAGCCGCCCGCTCGCTCTTGACCTTCACCGCCTCCTCGAGGAGGTCGCACATCGCCTCCGCGTCGCCGCCCTCGAACCGCGCGAAGCAGCCCCGCCCGAGACCAAGCTCCATTCCGCCCTTCGGGTCGATGGCCCACACCTGCGCCCAGCCATCCCGCAGCGCGGGGGCGAGACCCGCCATCAGCGACCACAGCACCGAGCCCTTCCCGGAACCCGTGGCCCCGGCGATCAAGGCGTGCGTGCCCGACAGGCGCATCCGCCACGCGCCGCCGTCATCGGCCAACCCCACCGGCAGCCCCGCGAGGTCCGTGCCCGACGAAGCGATGGGCGAGACCACGCGTGCCAGCACGTCGCGACGAACCAACTCGATCCACACCCGCCCAGGACGAGCACGCACCACCCGAGCCGACCGCGAGCCGAACGCCTGCCCAACCGCCTCGACCCGAGCCGCCACGTCATCGAAGGTCAGACCCACCGGCACCTGGACCAGCAGCCGCTCAATCCCGGCCGGAGTGACCTGGAGGCGACGCAGCTTCGCCACCTCGCACTCCGTGCGCTCCTCGCTCCGAGGGGTCACCACCAGCCCGCACCGACTGGCCACGTGCGGCCAGTACAGCCGATAGGCCGGCATCCGCCACGCCTGCGAGAGCCGAGGACGAACCAGACGCCCGAACGACGCCGGGTACACCATCCGCCACACGACGAGCCCCAGCGCGGCAGCGACGACGAGGGCCACGACGAGGGTCGGGCTGACCATGCGCCAGAGCAGCACCCCGAGCACGGCCACGACCGCCGCCGCCGGGTGACGCACCGCCGATACCGCCAGCCACCACGCCGTGCGCACGAGGAGCCAGCACGCACGCAGGGCGGCCTCCACGACAACGGAAACCACGTCATCGCCGAGACCGCCCTGTGCCCGCTGCGGGTGCTCACGCATGGCGCACGACCTCCCGGTGCGCGTCCTCGACCTGAGCGGTGGCCTCGTGCGTTGCCCGCTCCATCACGAGCAGTGCGGTGTCCAGATCGGGGTCCGGACCCGAGTGGACGAGGCTGCGCACCTTGATCACCTGCTCATCGATGCCCCGCAGCGCACGCACCAGGCCGAACAGCACGCCCGGCACGTCGTTCTCGTGCACACCCAGCGCGTGCGCCCACGCCGCTGCACCCACCGGCCGTCCCATCTCAAGCCGCCTTCTCCGCGGACGAGCCGGAGGCGGCAGGCTTGCCCGGAGCCTTCAACGACTCCGCACGGAAGGACCACGCCAGCCGAGGCCGATTGCCGTTGTCGTCCACGTACGCGAGAGCCGTCAGGCCCACGAACTCCACCGGAGTCCACGGGAACGGCGTCGTGTTCTCCGGAGGGACCGGCTGCACCTTCGCCGCGATCTTGATCGAGATTGCCGTGTCCTTCTTGCCGGCCTCCTCGTCCGCGTCCAGGACCATCACCTGCCACATCGGCAAGCCCGTGTCCTTGTCCAGCTGCTGCGGCCTCGACCCGTCCGCACGCCGCTCCGCGTTGAAGTCCGCCACCGGCTCCACACCTCCCTTCAAGAACGCACCCGCGGGGAAGACGTCCGCGTGACCGACCGGGAAGCGACGTTGCATTGCCATTCGACTCACTCCTAAGTGGTATGTGCCAGTTAGTCCAAAGTGGCATATACCACTTAGGAGTACAAGCGATGTCGCGGTGGATGCTGGGCTTCGCTAGGAGAGGCTGTAGCGCTGCTCGGCCGTGAAGCGGCCAGGTGGGTAGATGGCCTCGGCGAATTCGATGGGGAAATCGGCCTCGTCGTAGACGGTGTGCTCGACGAGGAGCACAGGCGTCGAGGAGTCTTTGAGCCCGAGGTCGCGGGCGTCCTGATCGCCAGCTGCTCGTGCGGTCATGCGGTCGCGGGCGTACTCCGCGGTGCGCCCGGTCTGCTCCTCGACGTACGCCACCGTGCCCGCTCGGATGCGCTCAGTCGACAAGAGTCGAGGGGCGGGTGCGGCCAGCTCCGCACTGAACCATGACGTGGAAACCTCGGTTCGTTCTTCGCCGTCCCACGTAATGCGCCGACGGCGAATTGCAGCCGTTGACTCCGGGAGCGCGAGACCCCGCGCCACGTGCGAAGGGGGGTGCTCCACGACCTCCGCAGCGACGATCTCGGCTCGCTCATTGCCGCTGTAGATCCGACCGGCCCGCTTGGCCCTCGCGTAGCGATCACGTGGACGGCGACTGACATTGAGGTCGGCAACGAACGTCCCTGAGCCCTGGACCGAGGTGAGGAAACCCTCCGTGCGGAGCAGTGCCAGGGCCTTGGTCGCCGTGGGTCGAGAAACGTCGTACTGGGTCGCCAGAGCGCGTTCGCTCGGCACCTCGTCGCCCGCACGAAGTTCCCCGCTGAGGATCCGCGTGCGGAAGTCGCCGGCGATGCGTCGGAACTTCGCAGGGGTCTGGCTGGTCATCACTCACACCTCATCTGGCTAATACCACTTAAGGGTAGAGGTTGCAGCGGCCCCGAGACACAATCGCCCCATGAGGACTCTCTACGTAGCAGCTGGCGGCGGTGGCGATGCAGTCGGTGCACTGCTTGCCCGACGCGCCCTCGGGGACACCGACGAGCGTCCTGCTCTCGTCTCTACCTGCGCATGGGAACGCCTCCGGATCGATCCGATCCCCGGCCCCCGGGCTCGTGCCGACTTCACTGGACTGGCGCTCGTCAACGGTGAACCCGCGGAGATCACCCCCCGTGCGGACACAGTTCCACCGGGAAGGTCCGTGCTGCCTCGACTGGCCGAGACGAGCGGGGCCCGGATCTTCTTGCACGATCTCGACAGCGGTGCGGTCGGGCTTAGAGACCAACTCCGGCGACTCTCATCATCATTGGACGTCGACAAGATCGTGCTGATCGACGTCGGTGGGGACATCGTGGCGCGAGGTCGGGAATCGGGTCTCCGAAGTCCGCTCGCCGACTCACTGACCTTGGCAGCTACTCTTGGCACTGGCATCCCAACGTCCGTGGTGGTCCTCGGTCCGGGTGCTGACGCAGAGCTGCCGGAGGGAGAGGTGCTCGAGCTCCTAAAAGACATTGAGGCCGAGGTGGTCGGTCACGTCAGTTCGGATGATGTGCGGTCGCTTGCGCCAGTCCTGTCCTGGCACCCCACCGAGGCGACGGCCTTGGTGGCAGCAGGAGCGGGAGGTATGAGGGGATCCGTCGCCATGCGACGAGGGCGAGACCCTGTCCCGGTCACTAATCGCACTCCAGAAGTTTGGGTGGTGTCCCATCCTGCCTTTGAGTCGTTTCCTCTCGCTCAATTGCTTCAGGGGACCACGATTCTGTCCGAAGCCGAAGAAGTCATGCGCACCGCAGCTATCGATGAGATCGACTTCGAGCGGAGGGTGGCGGCGGAGGCGTCCTCGCATCGGCGCCGGATGCCCCTTCCGGACGTCATGTTCGAGATGGAGGCAGTCGGGGCAACACACATCACGGGGCGGCGAGTCTCCGAGATCCTGAGTCTCGGTCAAGGGGACGAGGTTCCGTCGATCACTGCGGGGGGTCTGTGGTCGAGGGGTGACCTTATGCGCCTCGCAGAGTCGACGAAGCATTAGCCAGTTCCGAGGCGCCGCACCCGTAAACGCCCGGGAGAATCACCTAGATTGGCAGGGTGAGCGATCCCGCTGTTGAGCCTGAGAGTAATGACGAGGCCGATCCATCGGCTCCTAAGTCTCTCGCAACCACCGATCCTGAGTGGCTGACGTTCGAAAAGGACGTTAAGGACCTCCTAGCGAGCAAAGACCCGAACGCGACGGTTGAGCACAACGTCAAACGGGTCGGTAAGAGCGGGCGAACTCGGCAGATTGACACCCTCGTCACCGGCGAGGTCTGTGGCGAGCGCGTGGAGATTGGCGTCGAAGCTAAGCGATATAAGGGCAAGGTCGGCCTCGGAGTCGTTGACGCCTTCGTGGGGAAGTGTCTGGACACGGGTGTCGATAAGGGCGTTCTCTATTCCCACCGAGGCTTCGATGAGGGCGCCGTCGCACGAGCAGCCATCGCGGATCATCCGAAGGTCGTGCTACGTGAGTTGCCCGAAGCCACCGACGCGGACCATCTTGAGGACTTGCTTCCTCCCTGGAGCGACTTTGTCGAGGAGTTTCTCGGGGTCGAAGCATGCACGGTAGGCGAGTGCTATGGAGAAATCTGGGTTCGTGACGACCTCGGTTGGAGCGGCGGGGTGTGTGATTCCTGTGGCACGGCGGCGGGCTACTGCAAGGACTGCGGCGGCTGGTCATCGCTGTTGGAAGACGTGCAGCCTTGCGACAACTGCGACACCGGAGCATTTGAGGTGGACCGCGACCATGACACTCAAGAGGCAACTGACGTGCGATGGGTCTCGATGGTGGCCTGGGACCACGCAGACCTCATGAACTCGAAGAGGCTGACTTAGCTAGCCTTTCGTCAACCCTCTTAAAAATGTCCTTGCGCGTGCGCTGGAAGCACGCAGCATGGCGACCGTCCCAACGAAACGGAGTAACTTGGATGCGTTCCCGTATACTTGCCGCACGGGTCAGAATGCTTTCGCATCCCACCTATTGGAAACTCCGCAGCCGCTGGCTCCACTGGAACGCCAAAACGGCCGCGCTCCTGGTCAGAATCGCGCAAAGTTCGCGCCGAACAGCCCGCGTGGCAACAATAATACTTGTTTCTCTCCTGCGCGCTTTCATCGCACTTCTCGTGGCTCTTGGAAGTGTTGCCGTAACCCAGTCCTTCGCCCAATTCTTACGGCAAAGTGTCCGCTCGTGGACTTGGATGCCAGCGCAAATGGAAATAGCTTCTGCATGGCTAGGCTCCGCGCCTCCACGAGGCACCCAGTATCTGGATCTGGTCGCCGCAACATTGGCCGTAACAGGAACGCTCGCTAGCGTCTATTTCGCAACCGTGGCCTTTGTCGTCTCGACCACATACCGCGATGCCACCTCAAGAGTCAGGTCTCTTGTGACGCGGATTCCAAACGGGCGGGCCTACGCCGTGCTCTACGTCTACGCCGTTCTCTTTGGACTGGCGATCCTTGTACTCCCACTCTGGGGTGAGGAGCCCACCAGACTAACCCTGTTGATCCTGTCTCTGCTACTTGCCTTGGTTGCAACATCCTTTGGTCAACTAAGGACACAACTGTACGGACTGCTTGAACCTGTGAAACTCTTGCCTGTCATACAGCGTGACATGGCCCGCTGGATAAACTACGCGCTTCGTTCGGGCAGTTCGTCCCAAAGGCAACGAGTGGCAATCAGTCGTAGGAGAGCCCTCGACTCTATTGAAACACTTCGTGACCTAGGTCGCCTTATTCGAGCCCGCGAACAACAGTCATTTAGCCATGACTCCAAATATGCGTCAATAGATCCCCGCGCCCTCACAATAGTCCACTCGATAACTTCAATTTGGATAGCATACGCGACAAAGAAGCAAGAGCTCAGCCGGGTCGAGGAATGGGGTGTTCCCCGAGAGCAACATAAAGACTGGCTCACCGCCAGTACGTTTGAGGTCGATACGGCGCTCAATACCTCTACGACGCTACAGCCAGACAGCCCCACCGATGGCATGTGGTTCGAGAGGCACCTGTCATCCATATTGGCGGACCAGTTCGACGATCGAGCACCGGCTCAACTGGACGACCTTGTTGGACGTCTAAGTCCGATTCCCAGATACTTGGCAGCGCAAGGCCAGTTTGAAGAGGTTCGACTCTGGTCTGATGTCGTGGTTGCGACAGCTATGGATGCCATCACACCTCGCGCCTCGGATGGTCCTTCCAGTAAGAGCACGTCGTCCCTGCAAGTCACGGTAGCCCGCCAACACAACCTCATTGACTTCTCCATTCTCGCATATGCACAAACAGTTCTAGGTCTATACGATTACGTATCGACGCTACGGAAGGGATTTCCTGAATGGATGGTTCATCAGGCTCAGGGCGAAGATAAACGCAGAATTGGCCCCCAAGCGTTGGATCTTTTTCATGAACTAAGAGACGCTTTGACCTTCGAGTATAACGTGGAAGGGAGGCGGATAACTTCAAACGCCAATCTATATCAACTTGCCGCACGATCCATAGCAAGTGAAGTGGTTGATCAGATCGACCTCATTATCGAACAGCTCGAAGGAACTCTGCTTCCCTGGGTGCTGGGTCTCAGCGAGACGCCTGAGCTCCCAGCGGCAGCCGCGCTCAGTCGGATGGACGAGCTTCTCCACAAACTAGACGGGGTGCTTGTTTCAAGCGCTGAAGAACTATTCGATGCCTGTGAATCGGTCCATCACGATGTGGACGATAAGTGGCCAGAACTATCTATGGTTGCCCAGCGGGAGAAGATTGACGCAATGACGCAGCAAATGCGCCTTCCTATCGCGCGTATGAGTGCCAGGGTCGATCTCGAGTTGGACTCGGATCGTCCGGATGCCTTTGGATGGGCATTTTATCGCGCCCATGACGATCTCCTGGGTGATGTTCTTGAGCAGGGTCGGCCTTCCGAGTTGCAACAACGGCTGCGTTACCTTGCTACAGCTACAGACCGTGCTGCGCACCGGCTGCGATCTACTGTTCGGAGAACACATGTCTCGATCGCGTACTCGTATCAAGCCGAGCCGTTCCTTCTCTTCTTGCAAGTATCAGGTATCGCTTATGCGCAGGCGCGTCTTAATGGGAGAAGTGAACTCTTCCGTGACTTTGCTGAAGTATGGTCTGACATACTAGACTCCAAAACTCAAGCCGCCGTTGATCTCCTTCTCGGTGTACTCGACGCTGACCAGGACCATTTAGGCATTGCGCCCGGTCGCGTTCGCCGTTTGAGTCGATCTCAAAGGGCAAAGTCGCACTTTGACTCTCTGCGTCGTAAGGATTTCGCGGAGATGTTCGAGCACGGTGAGGATGAGCATGATGGGAAGACCATGGACGCGGCGAGTGTTGAGATTGCGAACCACCTCCACCTTGACGGGGGCTTTGAACAGGTCTTTGTCGCCGCTTGGCTTCTGCCGGAAGCACTCGCGCGTGGGGCAGACATCCACCATGGTGAAGTAGCAGGTCAAAGGTTCTGGTCCTTCTACGAAAGGCTCTCGTCCAACGTGACTGACACGGGTGGGAATCGGCCGGGCGAGACTCGGGGGGGTGTCTCGGAGTGACTATATCCCAGCGATATTCACGGACGACATACGATATCTATGGTGATTCGTCCTTAGCCGAGATCCGCGAGAAGCTTAACTCTAAGCCGATGTCTGCGATGTTTGTACAAGACCTAATGCATCGCCACTACCAATATATGTGGAAGCTGGAAGTTTCCGGGCAGGAAAGGGGAGCCGCGACTGCGTACCTCGCGGCGTTTCTGTCCGACATATCCTACCGTCAAATTGGTGACGCGGGCATGATGTTCTGGGAGTTATTCGACAGAATCCTGAGTGAGTACGTCGAGAGCGGCTCTTGTTACGGTGAGGTCTACCTAGCGGACCTCGATGATGAAGGCGACTTGGATTTTCAGACGACGAAATGCCGCTTTGACATCGTTCCTGGGTGGTCTGTGCGGCGAAGGCCGATTGGCCTTGTCCAGCTCGATGGAAGCGCACGTGGGGGATGGCGTCATCTGGAACGAGCTCAGCTCGTGCAGGTTTCGGCGCCTCGCCATTTGGTGAGCACGGTCAATTCTAGTCTGCGAGACTTGGATGCAATACATCCTGAGGGGCTAGTTGGCGGATTCGAGAAGTTTCTTGGACTACCGGCCTATGACATGAAGCTTCACCAGCGAAGGTTGAACGAGATGAGCGCCCGTGCCACGACTCCTGTGGGTTGGAGTGGTCGTGGGCTCTTTATGGACAGAGCGACCAATAGTTACAGGGTCTATCGCGAACTTAGATTCACTAAGATTTGGCTGCAATTCGTGCGCGTGGCAGTCGAAGGCCTGAATGCTGCCCTAGCGCGTGCGGAGACCGACTCGGGAGGGTTCTCTGTGAGAATTGATGGATTGCCGTCAATTTCTGACGTTGAAACGGCTATGGCTTCTGTAGAGCATGGAAGCGAATCCTTAGACTCAATAAATCGCCGGATTGTACGGCCCAGGTACTCCTAGTCTTGACCAGTGGAAAGAAGTCTGTCCCGCGATGACGACAGCCCAAGGTCTCACGAAAGTGGTCCGTGAAGAATTTCCTTACTGACTCAAGCGCGCCTCCGGCGCGAGCCGGCGGGCCTTCGGCCCGCCGCCGTGCCGGGCATGCGGCCTCCGGCCGTTCCGGGCTCGGCGTCGGACCTTAGCCCGCACGGCACAACAGAAGGAGCGGCGCCCAGGAAGTCATCCCGAGCGCCGCTCCCTTCGCCGCGCAACTCGATGGTCGCCAACGCAACCACCGCTTCCCATTCGAGGTTCGAGAGCCGCGATCAGCTCCTGGCGCCAGCGAGGTCGAGGATCTCGTCCTCATCCGGGACAGAGACTTCCACCGGCTCGTTGTAGTCACCGAGCGTGAACTCGTCTGACTCGGCGCCTTCGCGCACCACCTTCAGGACGTGATTGTCCTGGCCAGTCGAGACCCACATCCGGGTGGTGCCTTGCTCGTTCTCAGCGATGAGCTCAAGGGCCGGGTCGCCGTCGACCTCGGTGGTTTCGCCCTTGGTCACGGCATCCCAATCGGCGTCGGTGAAATCGACCATGAAGGACTCCAGGTCACACATACCCCCATACTCCGACTTCGGCTCGGCGGGTACGCCACCCTCGACGGTCTCCTTGCCAGCGGTCGCGAAACCCATGAAGGACTCCACGGTGCAGGTGCCGTCAATGCCGGCGGCATCGTTGCCCGCCCGGGGCCCGCCGGGAAGTGCGACCCACATGCCCGCAAGGGATCCGGCCATCTGGTCGTCGGCCGCGAGGCCCGTCTTGGACCAGAACTCTTCCTCGCCCTGGACGAAGAGACGGTGGTCAACGATCAGGACGTCGGCCTCGACCTCGTCGAAGGAGATCGTGCCCTCGTAGTTGCCCTTCTCATCGAGAGCCAGATCCAGCTCCCGGGTGGCACTGTCCTGCTCGACCTCACCCGCGATGCTCACCGAGCTGACCGCGCCCATGTCCTCCTGGACACGCTCCATGATTTCCGGTCCGGACTGACCCTCCAGACTGTCCTCTGCGCCCCCACAGCCAGTCGCGACCACGATCATGGCGACCCCCGCGAGGGAGGCGGCGATCCGATTGCCTCTCATGAGAACCTCACATTCCTCTCTGCATGACTGCCCACCGTCACACAACAGACGGCAGCGTGCAGTGTGGTGTCGATTGCCTCGCTTGGCCTACGCACCAACCGTCCGTCATCTCCGACATCCGCACCGAAACACTCACGCTGGCCAAGGACGCAATTAGGACAGACCTGCCATGCGAGGAGACAGAAGTGCCACGAGTCAACGATCACGTCACCTTCACGCCTTCGACCCTCCGCTCCACTCTCCGCCCGCCTCCGGACCGCATCAAGGGCGCTTCGCGTCACTGCGTGATGGACTGCGTCCACCCTTGACCCGGCCACTCCGGCAGGCTCCTCTGCTCCGCTACAGGGTCGGCGGCTAGAACCGGCCAGCCCTCCACTTTGCCCTCCACTTCGGAACGCAGGCTTGCCGAAACAGGCCGAACCAGCCGCGCTCGATGTCAACGAGAAGCCCGGAATGGCGGGCGAGCGGGATCTCAGGAGCAACCACCAGAGAAGACAGAAAGGCAAACAGGTGGTTGGGGGTTCGAGTCCCCCCGCCAGCTCTCTGGAGGCCCGGTCGAGGTGAAAGTGCGCGAATGGACGCTCGGTTGCACCTCGACCCGCATCGCCGAGGATGACTACTCGCCGACGAGGCCGTCGATCGACTCGCGGATCAGGTCAGCGTGACCATTGTGTCGTGCGTACTCCTCGATCATGTGGGTGAGGATCCAGCGAAGGCTGGGTGCGTTCCCGTCCGGCCAACGTTGAGCCGCCGTGCGTCCCAGGCCGCCGTCCGAGACCGCCCGCTCCGCGGACTCGCGGGAACGTTCGATGCCGGATGTCCAGAGTTCGTGGAGCTGCTCCGGTGAGTCATTGGCAGCGGAGTGCCAGTCCCAATCATCGTCGGCATCCCAGTCCACCGAGGCCCAGGGCTCGCCGTCCTGCTCGTCCCACAGCCATCGCCCGAACCACGCATCCTCGACGTATGCCATGTGCTTGATGAGGCCGCCGAGCGTCATGGTGGTGGCTGCGACCGATCGGTTGAGCTGCTCAGCGTCCAGGCCGTCGGTCTTCCAGGCGAGCGTCGCCCGCTGGTAGTCGAGGAAGCCGGTCAGCGTCTCCCACTCCGAACCGTGCAGTGGCGGCTCGGGGCGGCTGTGCTCGTCGATAGCGTCGGTCATGGTCGTCAGGCTATGGGCGCTGACGGTCAGTGCACAGCGGATTTGCGGGACTCAACGGAGGTGGTGTGCCACCCAGCAGCCCGGTTGGGAGGGCAGCCATCTAGTCTCGGGAGCGTGACCGCGCGCCCCGCCAACCCCGTTCGCAACTGCTCAGGCTCTTGCGGAGCTCTGGGGCACTGATGGAGCAAGGCACGAGTCAGTGGCTGACCGCACATGGACACACCCACGTGGACTTCGTAGCCGAGGACCTCGCTGCCCTTTTGCGGGAGCGCCACCAGACCGTCAGCGTCGTCATCCCCGCCCGCAACGAGGCCGCCACCGTCGGGGACGTCGTCTCCGTGCTCCGACGGCAGCTGGTCGACGACGTCCAACTCGTCAGCGAGCTCGTCGTCGTCGACTCCGACTCCACCGACGAAACGGCAGCCATCGCGGCGGACGCCGGAGCGATCGTCCACCGCTCGGCCGACATCGCCTCGCACCTGGGCAGCCACCCCGGCAAGGGGGAGGCGCTGTGGAAGTCCCTCTTCGTCACCACCGGTGACCACCTCGTCTTCGTCGACGCCGACCTCACGTCCTGGGGCCCCCACTTCGTCACCGGACTCGTCGGGGCCCTCACCGCCGACCCGGCCACCCAGCTGGTCAAGGGCTGGTACGACCGCGTCCTCGACGTCGACGGTCGTCCGAAGAGCACCGAAGGGGGCCGGGTCACCGAGCTCGTCGCCCGACCCGTCCTCGACCTGTGGTGGCCCGATCTCGCCGGTGTCGTCCAACCCCTCGCGGGGGAGTGGGCTGCGACCCGCGCGCTCATGGAGTCGATCAGCGTGCCCACCGGCTACGGTGTCGAGATCGCCAGCCTCATCGACACCCACACCCGCCACGGGCTCGACGGCATCGCCCAGGTCGACCTCGGTGCCCGTGCCCACCGCCACCAGAAGGACCACGACCTCGCCGTCATGGCGGCCGAGCTCCTCGCCGTCGTCGACTCGCGACGTGCTGGCGAGCCGCGTCCGATCGACGTCGCGGCGCAGGAGCTGCAGCAGTTCACGCGGGAGGACGGTTGGCGCACCCGACCCGTGCCGCTCGTCCAACGACCGCCGGCGCGCGAGCAGGTGGGCTACCCGGCAGGAGCGCGATGAGGCTCGGCCGGCACACCTTCGCCGACGACGCGATGCTCGTCATGGCGATCGTCAACCGCACCCCCGACTCGTTCTACGACAAGGGCGCCACGTTCGCCGAGGACACGGCCATGGAGCGCGTGGACCTCGTCGTCGCGCAGGGCGCCGACATCGTCGACATCGGTGGGGTCAAGGCCGCACCCGGTGGCGACGTCGACGTCGTCGAGGAGATCGAGCGCGTCGGCGGACTCGTCGCCCGCGTCCGAGCGAAGTACCCTGACCTCGTCGTCTCCGTCGACACCTGGCGCGCACAGGTCGGCGAAGAGGTCTGTCGTGCAGGGGCGGACGTGCTCAACGACGCCTGGGGCGGAGCCGACCCGGAGCTCGTCGACGTCGCCGCCCGCCACGACACCGCGATCATCTGCACCCACACCGGCGGCGTCACGCCCCGCACCCGTCCGTTCCGCACGGGTTTCGAGCGCGACATCATGACCGAGGTCCTCGACGGCGTGCTCGGGTACGCCGAGCGCGCTGCCGCCGCCGGCGTCGCCCGGGAGTCGATCGTCATCGACCCGGCGCACGACTTCGGCAAGAACACCCACCACACCCTCGAGGTCACCCGCCGCCTGAACGAGATGGTCGACACCGGCTGGCCGGTCTTGGTCTCCCTGTCCAACAAGGACTTCGTCGGCGAGACGCTTGACCGTCCTGTCGACGAGCGCCTCATCGGCACCCTGGCCACCACGGCCGTCTCCGCGTGGCTCGGCTCCCGGATCTATCGGGTGCACGAGGTGGAGGAGACCCGTCAGGTCCTCGACATGGTCGCCACCCTCCGCGGTGAGCGACCGCCGGCACGCACGATGCGGGGGCTGGCATGAGGGCACTCGTCGTCCCCGCGGCACCTGCGCTGCTGCCGGGACTCGGCGGAGCGGCTGACCCGCTCGCCGACCTGCGGGAGCGGGCCCGTGCCCTCGTCGCCGAGACCATGACGAAGGGGGTCACCCGCGTCGTCGTGATCGGTGCGGGGGAGTCCACCCGCACTTGGCCGACGGATGCGCCCTCCGGCACTGCCCGCTTCACCACCGGTCGCGTCCCCGAGGGTGCCCTGCCCACCGACGTCGAGATCGGGCGGCTGCTCGCCACCACTGGCGAGTTCGCCCCCTCTGCAGGGGGCGAACTGGTGCTGCAGTCCGTCGCCGCCGACGCGCACCCGGCGTCGTGCCTCGACCTGGGCCGGTCGCTGGCCGCGGATGGCTCCGACCTGTTCGTCGTCGCCGCCGATGGCCCTGCCACCCTGACCGAGAAGGCGCCTGGCCATCTCCAACCGGAGGCGGCCCCCTTCGCCGAAGGGCTGGCCCGCGCGCTCGACGAGGCGGACACCACCACCCTGGCCACCCTCGACCCCGCCACCTGCGATCGGCTGTGGATGCGCGGCCGCCCGGCACTGCAGGTCCTCGCTGGTGCCTTTGAGCACCACGAGGTGCACGGTGAACTGCTGGCGGAGGAGTCCCCCTTCGGCGTGCAGTACCTGCTGGCCCGCTGGGCCTGACCGCAGAGGCAGAGCGTCGACCCCTCGAGGGCGGCGGAGTGGCCCAGCCGCCCTTGGCGCCGACGCACGTCCTCGCGGCGCGTGCTGCTCGTCAGCTGGGCGAGGACGGCGCCGCGGGGCGGCCGGCGATGTCGCCCATGGGTTTTCGGGTCACAGGGGCAGCTTGGTGTCGCAGTCGATGTAGGTGAAGGTCTTGCCGCCGGGTGCGTAGCTGCGGCACGGTGCGGCGTTCTCCGGTCGCGGCTGGCTCGGCTGCGGCACAGGCGTGCTCGTGGTGCGGGGCGCCGGCGGGGCCGACGGGGTCGTGGGCGCCGGCGCGGGTGTGGTTCGTGGTGCGGGAGGCGGCGTCGAGGTGCGTGGCGGTGCAGGGGCCCTGGTCGCGGGCGGCGTCGTGGTGGTTGTTGGCGCCGGCGCCGGGCTCTTCGACGGAGATGGCTTGGGGGTGGGCTTCTTCGTGGGCGTGGACTTCGCGGACCTCCTCTTCTCGGGTGTGGCCTTCGCCGTCCTCTGCTTGCCGGGTGCGTGCCCGTCGACGACTGTGGTGAGACGACCGAGCGCGGCCGTGCGTTCGGTGTCGGTCATGATCCGGGAAGCGAAGCTGTCCGGGTCCGTCAGGAGGGAGTGCAGGGCGGTCGCCTCCGCGTAGGCGTCGGCTCGATCGCCATCCTGCACAGCGTCGTTGACGCGGTCAGTCCGGGCCGCGAGAGTGCAGGTCCGCGCAGGGTCGAAGAGGCCCTGCCCCGATCGTGTCGCCGCGGCGTACGCGTCGTCGATCCGACGCCTGAAACGATCGTTCGGCTCGATGTGCATCGGCACGGCGAGTCCGTTGCGCACGACGTCGGCGTTGACGAATCCCTCGTCGTCGAAGACTCCCCGGAGCTGGCGGCCGTACCTGTCCTCGTGATCACTGTCCCACTCCAGGTCCACCGACGACCCCACCGGTAGCCGCTGTTTCAGGAACTGGGTCGCTTCGTCGGCGAGGCACTCCCCGTCCTTGCCGTTCCCGCCAATCTCCGGCGTGTCGATGTTGAGCAGGCGCACGCGGTGGGTCTCTCCGTCGTAGCGCACGTCGAGGGTGTCACCGTCGACGATCCTGGCGACGGTTGCCGTCGTGTCCGGCCCCGCCGACATGACTGCCCCGAGCCCCGCCAGGCCGACGGCAGCTGACGCAACGCCAGCGACGGCGGTCGCAGTGACGGCGGCAACCACGGTGAGGGCGGAGGGCATGTGCGAAATCTAGCTCCTGCGTCACCCCGCGTGCCCGGGGCATCCTCCGATGGCCGGGAAACCCCACGAAGGCCGCGCCACGAGGCGGCCGTGTACAGGGAGCCCGGCGGATCCACGGTGACACGGCCCGGGCATCTCGTGCCTCCGTCGCGGCGGCGGATGTCGAGCGCGTTGCCCCCACCGGTTGGTGGATGCTGCCGGTACAGCGTCGATCAATAGCATGTGTCCGTGACCGGGACCCGACAGCTGCACAACATCGGGCGTAGACGCGCCTACGCCATCTGGGCGACCGCGCTCGCCGTCTACGTCCTCGCGGTCTTCCACCGCACCTCGCTCGGCGTCGCCGGGCTGATCGCGGCCGACCGGTTCGACATCAACGGCAGCCAGCTGGCGACCTTCACCGTCCTCCAGCTCGCGGTCTACGCAGCCATGCAGATCCCGGTCGGGGTGATGCTCGACCGGTTCGGGTCCAAGGCCCTGATCGTCGGCGGACTCATCGCGATGACCGTGGGCCAGCTCTGGTTCTCCGTCACGGACAGCTACGGCCTCGCCCTCTGTGCCCGAGCGCTGCTGGGGGCCGGTGACGCGATGCTCTTCACCTCGATACTGCGCCTGATCGCCCTGTGGTTCCTCGTCCGTCAGGCGCCGGTCATCACGCAACTGACCGGCATGGTCGGCCAGATGGGTGCCGTTGCCGCCGCGATACCACTCAGTGCGGCGCTGCACGCGTGGGGCTGGACGATGACCTATGCGAGCGCTGCCTTCCTCGGGGTCATCGCGATCGTGGCGATCCTGGTTGTCGTCAAGGACTCACCCTACGAGCGTGGCGCCGTCGAGAAGATCAAGATTCGCGCCCTGCGCAACAGCCTCGGCGAGATCTGGCGCGACCCGGGTACGCGGCTCGGACTGTCGGTGCACTTCACGACGCAGTTTGCCCCGACGGTGTTCGCGCTGCTGTGGGGATATCCCTTCCTCGTCGCCGGGCAGGGGCTGACGCCGGGGCGGGCGTCGGCGCTGCTGACGTGGATGACCTTCGTGGCGCTGTTCGCCGGACCAACGATCGGTCGCTGGACGAGCCGCTACCCCTACTACCGATCCGTCATGGCGCTGTCCGTCGTCGGCGCCATCTCCTTGGTCTGGGCGATCGTCCTTGCGCGACCGACCCAATCACCGCTGTGGCTGCTGATCATCCTCGTCTCGGTGACCGGCTTCGGCGGGCCGGGGTCGATGATCGCCTTCGATCTGGCCCGAAGTTTCCACCGCAGTGAGCGCTACGGACGGGCCTCGGGCATGGTCAACATGGGTGGCTTCATCGCGTCATTGACCACGATGGCACTCGTGGGGATGATTCTCGACCGCTTGGCGCCCGGCGGCCCCGACACATACACGCTGGACGACTTCCGGGTCGCGATGAGCTCGCAGTTCCTGCTGTGGGGTTTCGGCGCGTGGATGATCTGGCGATACCGGCGACACAGCCTGCGTCGAGCGGCGCGCGTGCCCGGTGCCTTCGAGGCGCTACGCGATGGCTCCACCCTGCTGCCGGGGATCTCCCGCGACCGCGACGACGACTGAGCCGAGAGCCAGCCGCAGTTCGTTGAGCCAGCCGCACCACGTGGTGCGGCCGACCATACGAACTAGAGCCAGCAGCACTTCGTAGGGGGCGAAGGGGGAAGGGGGCGTCAGAGGGAGGCGAGCAGCTGGCGCGAGATGACCAGGCGTTGGATCTGGTTGGTGCCCTCGAAGATCTGGGTCACCTTCGCCTCGCGGAAGTACCGCTCGACCGGGAAGTCCTGCGTGTACCCCGCGCCGCCGAGCACCTGGATCGCGTCGGTGGTCACTCGCATCGACGCGTCGGTCGCGACGAGCTTGGCGACGGCAGCCTCCTTGCCGAAGGCCCGCCCGGCGTCACGCAGCCGCGCGGCGTGCAGGTAGGTCGCCCGCGCGCTGGTGACCGCTGCCTCCATGTCCGCCAGCAGGAAGGCCAGACCCTGGTTGCTCGCGATGGTCCGGCCGAACTGCTCGCGCTCGGTGGCGTACTTCGCCGCGACGTCGAGCGCCGACTGTGCCAGTCCGGTCGCCACGGCCGCGATGCCCAGGCGCCCCGCGTCCAGCCCGGCGAGGGCCATCGACACCCCACGGCCGGGGTCACCGACGAGGCGGTCACCCGCGACCGGCACGTCGTCGAAGATCACCTCGCGCACCGTGTCGCCGTGCAGGCCCATCTTCTTCTCCGGCGCCCCGAAGGTGATGCCCTCCGCATCGGCGGGCACGACGAAGCAGCTGACACCGCGGGCGCCGTCGTCGCTGGTGCGGGCGAAGGTCGTGTAGTAGTCGGCGTGGCCGCCGTGGGAGATCCACGCCTTGCGACCGCGCACGCGCCAGTCGTCGCCGTCGGGGGAGGCCTTGGTGGTCATCGCCGCGATGTCGGACCCGGCCAGCGGCTCGGACAGAGCGTACGCGCCGAGCGTCTCCCCGGAGAGCATGTCGGGCAGCAGGGCCTCCTGCTGCGCCTGGCTGCCGAAGGTGTGCACCGCGTAGGCGGTGAGCGAGTGCACCGAGACCCCGACCGCGACGGACGCCCACGCCGAGGCGATCTCCTCGACGACCTGCAGGTACACCTCGTACGGCTGTCCGCCGCCGCCGAGCTCCTCCGGGTAGGGCAGGGAGAGCAGGCCGGCCCGACCCAGAGTGCGGAAGACGTCGCGGGGGAAGGCGTCCTCGGTGGCCGCTCGGGCCTCGACGTCGTCGACCTGCGGTCGCAACGTCTTGTCGCAGATCGAGCGGGTGAGCTCGATCAGGTCGTCCCCGATCTCGGTGGGCATGAGCCTCGTTGCTGCCATACCGACCACTGTAGTGAGGAGAAGTGAGAACTCGGTGTCAGCCCCGTTCGACGGCGCCCTCCGCTTGGCCTTCCTCCCCCGTCCCGGCGATCATGGGTACATGAAGAAATCACGTATCGCCCTCACCGCCCTGGCCGCGGCGACCGTCCTCGGGGTTGCCGCGTGCGGTTCCGACGCGGAGACCGGATCCTCGCAGGACACCGGGACCACGAGCTCCTCGCAGTCGAGCCCGTCGGATCCCTCCCAGTCCTCGGACGAGACCGCCAGCGAGTCGTCGACGCAGTCCCCGGAGTCCGGCAAGGATGCGTCCGCGGTCATCTCCGCGATCGACGCGGCCGAGTCGCAGACCGGCGGCACGGCCTACGAGGTCGACGACGAGAACGGCTCCTGGGAGATCGACCTGGCCAAGGACGGCACCAGCATCGAGGTGGAGGTCTCTCCGGACGGCACGGTCACGCGGCAGAAGAAGGAGGACCTCGACGCGGATGACCGCAAGGGTCTGGCCGCCGCGAAGACCACCATCGCCCAGGGCATCGAGAAGGCGCTGGACGAGGTCGACGGCACCTTCGACGAGGCCGAGCTCGAGGAGGAGGGCGGCACGTACTACTGGGAGGTCGAGATCGTCACCGGCTCCGAGGGCGACCGCGAGGTCCTCGTCGACGTCGCCAACGGCAAGGTCAGCGTCCAGAACTGACGAGCACGCAGTGAACCCCGCGACCTACGGTGGAGGGGTGAGACCTCCCTTCGCCCGAGCCGCGGCGATCGCCGCCGTGGCCGCGCTGACCCTGACCTCCTGCTCCGGCGCCCCGGACGAAGGGGGTGACGCCACCTCGGCGTCCACCTCCACCTCGACCAGCTCCACCACCTCGTCGTCGTCGACCACGCCGAGTCCCACCGTGGAGGTCGACGGGGCGGGGAAGGGCCTGACCGATGCGGTGACGAAGAAGTACGGTTCGCAGTCGGTCACCGGCACGGCCACCGCCGGCCGGTGGCGCGGCGCGAAGGTCGCGGTCGTCACCTCCGACGACGACGTCACCCTGGCGGTGCGCCCGAAGGGCAAGCAGTGGCGGGTCGTCGGCGGGTGGTGGCCCTCGATGGACGAGGGCCCCGACCTGGGCAAGGGGCCCCGCCACGTCCTCGTCCTCGGCAGCGACGCCCGCCCCGGGGAGAAGGTCACCCGCCTGCGGGCCGACGCGATCCAACTGCTCGGTGTCGACGGGTCCGGGGGCGCCGGGGTCATGGGCTTCGCCCGGGACCTGTGGGTGCCGATCCCCGGCCACGGCCACGGCAAGCTCAACGCCTCGATGGTCTACGGCGGCCCGGGGGCCACGGTCGGTGCGGTCTCGCGCACCAGCGGTATCGACGTCGACGGCTACGTGGTCACCGGATTCACCGGCTTCCGCGCGATCGTCGACGAGCTCGGCCCGCTGTCCTTCGACGCCCCGATGGCCGTGCGATCCCACCTGCCAGGCGGGGTGATCCCCAAGGGCAAGAGCAGGCTGGGCGGCCGCAAGGCCCTCGCGTACGCCCGGGAGCGCAAGACGCTGCCCCACGGCGACTTCGATCGTTCCCGCCACCAGGGCCTGCTACTCCTCGCCGCCGCGATCCAGGCGCGCGTCCAGGGTCCCGACTCGCTGCCCCGGGCGCTGACCGTCATCGACGAGCACGCGAGCAGCGACCTCACGGCGACGCAGATGCTGCGCTTCTCGGCGAGCTTCTACCGGGTCAACCCGCTCAAGGTCGGCCACGAGGTCGCCCAGGGCCCGACGGGTATGCAGTCCGGGCAGTCGATCGTGCGCCTGGGGCAGGGGTCGAAGCAGGACCTGCGCAGCTTCCGCGACGGTCGCCTCTAGCCGACCGGGTCCGTGTGGGCCGGGTGCACCCGCACCTGGCTCGCCTTGACCGAGGCCCACACCCGATCCCCGGGGCGAAGGGGGAGTGCCGCCAGGGCCGCAGGAGTCACCTCGGCGCTCATCGGCAGCGGCGTCGACAGCCACACCCGCGCCCGGCCGGCATGTGCCTCCACGCGGGAGACCCGGCCGTGCCAGACGTTGCGCGGGGACCCCTCCGGCTGCTCCCGGTGCAGTGAGACCGCGTCCGGGGCGAAGGTCACCCAGCACGCGCCCGTGACATCGTGCGGGCCGGTCGCGATCTCCAGTGGGCCGTCCGCGGTGGGGGTGCGTGCTCCCGAGCCGGACAGCGCTGCCGCGTGCACGAGGTTGACCCCGGCCAGGCCCGCGGTGAAGGCGCTGCGCGGGTGCTCCAGCACCTGCCGCACCGGCCCGTGCTCGACGCGCTCCCCGAGGACGGTCATCGTGTCGGCGACTCCGTCCGCGACGGTGAGCACGTCGAGCACGTCGTGGGTGACGAGCACGACGACGAGGTCCTCGCGGGCGTGGGTGACGTCGGCGAGGACGGCCCGCATCGCCGGAGTCGCCTCGACGTCGAGCGCGGCGAGGGGCTCGTCCAGCAGCAGCGCATCCGGCTCGGCCGCGAGCGCGCGGGCGAGTGCCACCCGCGCGGCCTGGCCGCCGGAGAGCTGTGCCGGCCGACGGTCGGCGAAGGAGCTCATGCCGACCACCTCGAGCCAGTGGTTCGCGGTGTCGCGGGCCCCCCTGCGCCCCCGTCCGGTGCTGCGGGGGCCGAAGGCGACGTTGTCGCGCACGTCGAGGTGGGGGAAGAGCGCCGGTGCTTGGCTCATCAGGCCGACCCGGCGGCGGTGCGGCGGGACCTCGTCGAGGGCCCGGCCGTCGAGGACGACGCGCGCGCGGTCGGGTCGGGACAGGCCGGCGATGACCGACAGGAGCGAGGACTTGCCGCTGCCGTTGGGGCCGGTCACCGCGTGCCGTCCGGCGGGCAGGTCGAGGTCGACCGCCAGGCCCCGCTGCGCCCAGTCGGCGCGCACCTGCAGGCTCATGCGACCCGCTCCGGGCGGATGGTACGGGCGTACACCGTGCCGACGATGACGGTCGCGAGGACGACGAGGACGAGTGCGAGCGCCACCGCCGCGTCGGGGTCGGTCTCGCGCTGCAGGTAGATCTCCAGCGGCAGGGTGCGGGTGCGTCCCTGCGCTGACCCGGCGAAGGTGAGCGTCGCCCCGAACTCGCCGAGAGCGCGCGCGAAGGCCAGGACGCACCCCGACATCAGCCCCGGCGCGACCAGCGGCAGCGTGACCCGCGTCAGGCGCCGCCACGGGCTCGCACCGAGGGTGGCCGCGACCTCCTCGTGGCGCTGACCCAGACCCCGGACCGCGCCCTCGAGGGAGAGGACGAGGAAGGGCATGGCGACGAAGGTCTGGGCCAGCACGACGGCCGTGGTGCTGAAGGAGATCGAGATCCCTGCGGCCTCGAGGTGCTGCCCGATCAGGCCCCGACGACCGAAGGTGTAGAGCAGCGCCAGGCCGCCGACGACGGGGGGCAGCACCAGCGGCACGAGCACGAGGGCGCGCAGCACCGACTGACCCGGCCAGCGACCGCGGGCGAGAAGCAGTGCCAGGGGAGTGCCCAGCAGGAGGCAGATCACCGTCGTCGCCGCGGCCGTGCGCAGCGACAGCAGGAGGGCGTCCACGGACGCCGGGGACGTCAGCAGCGGCCACAGCTGCGCGGGCTGCACCTGGGCGACGAGCCCGGCGATCGGGACGACGACGAGCAGGACGGCCGCGGCGGCCGGGGCCCAGAGCCAACGGGGCGGCCTCACGGGGACTGGAAGCCGTCGTCTCCCAGGACCCGTTGGCCCTGCGTCCCGGTGACGAGGTCGATGAATGCCTGGGCCTCCTCGCTCTCGGCGCCCGTGAGCATCGCGATCGGGTACCGGTTGACCACGGCGTCCGCACCGTCCGCGGGGACCGTGGTCACGTCATCCCCGGCGCCGGTCGCGTCGGTGACGTAGACCAGCCCGGCATCGGCCTCGCCGGAGCTGACCTTGGCCAGGACGTCGGTCACCTGGGACTCCTCGCTTGCTGGCGTCAGGGTCACGTCCTGCTGATCGGTCAGCGTCTGTGTCGCCGTCCCGCACGGAACCTGGGGGGCGCAGATGACGACGGCGAGGTCGGGGTCGGCCAGGTCCGCCAAGGAGGTGATGTCCTCGGGGTTGCCCGGCTCGGTGACGATCGTGAGGGTGTTGGTCGCGAAGATCGTCGGCTCGCCGGCGATGCTGTCGGCGACCTTGTCCATGTTGGGCTCGTTCGCGGAGGCGAAGACATCGAAGTCGGCGCCGCCGTTGATCTGTGCGGCCAGGTCCGAGGACCCGGCGAACTGCAGCTCGACGGTGACACCACGGTTCTCCGCCTCGAAGATCTCGGCGATCTGCTCGAAGGAGTTGGTCAGCGACGCGGCTGCGCCGACCCGCAACGTCTGCCCGTCCTCGTCCTCGTCCGAGGAGGAGCAGGCGGTGAGGGACAGGGTCAGGGCGGTCAGCGCCGCGATGGCCGTGCGGTGGTGTCTCACGAGGATCCTCCGGAGGTGCCGATGATGACGTTGGTGGACTTGATGGAGGCCACTGCGACGCTGCCGGGCGCCAACCCGAGCTCGTCGGCGGCCTCGCGCGACATGAGGGAGACCACGCGGAAGGGCCCGGCCTGCAGGCTCACCTGGGCCATCACCCCGTCGCGCTGCACGTCGGTGACGATGCCGCGCATCCGGTTGCGGGCGGACTCGTCGTGAACCGGCCCGACCGCCGGCGGCGCGGCTGCCTCCTGGGCCAACCGGGCGAGATCGGCCCCGTCGACGAGGGTTCGTCCCTCTCCCTTCGTCGCGGTCAGGCGACCACCCTCGATCCAGCGCCGGACCGTGTCCGGTGAGACCGCGAGCAGCTCCGCTGCCTCAGAAACTCTCATCTGCGTCATAAAATGACAGTATCAGCCGCAACTGCAACTGTTTGCTTCGGTTGGGCTCGGTAGTTGCGAGGCCTCAGGCGTCTGGCAGGTCCGCCGGGCCGAAGGGGGTCAGTTGCGCCCGCTTGGCCGTCACCGAGTCGCCGGAGGAGCGACCGGTGAGGCGCCGTTGCACCCACGGCGCGGCGTGGGTGCGCGCCCAGCGCACGCGCTCCGCGCGCGCCCGGCCGCGGGGCCTCGGCGCTGCCGGGGGAAGCGGCTCGTCCCAGTCCGGGGGCACCGCCAGGCCGAGCGCCTGCATCGCCGCCCAGCTGACCCGGCGGTGACCCCGGGTGCTCAGGTGGATCCGGTCCTCACCCCACATGCGCGGGTCACGGACGGACTGCATGCCCCAGAGGCCGAGCACGTGCGCACCGTGACGTGCCGCGATCGAGTACAGGTTGGCGGTGTGCACGGCGTGCCGGGTCAGCAGCGCGCCGAACAGGCCGGCCCCGCGCGGGTCGGTCGGTGTTGCCAGGAGGACGTCGGCGCCGGTGTCGCGGATCCGTACGACCGCCTCCTCGAGTCGGGCCGCGATCGTGTCGAGATCGACGCTCGGGCGGAGGATGTCGTTGCCACCGCCGACCATCGAGACCAGATCGGGGCCCAGGCCGACGGCCTCGTCGAGCTGCCGCCCGACGACGTCGTCGAGCTTGCGGCCGCGGATGGCGAGGTTGGCGTAGCGGAACTCCTCGCCGCCGCTGGAGCGCGCGAGCTCGGCGGCGAGCCGATCGGCCCAGCCGATGAAGCCCCCTTCGCGACGGGGGTCGACATCGACCATCCCCTCGCTGAAGGAGTCGCCGATCGCGACGTAGCGACGCCACGGGTGTGCGGGGGCAGTGGTCACGGGAGTCTCCAATCGATGGGAGCGGCGCCCTGCTGGACGAGCAGGTCGTTGGCGGTGCTGAAGGGACGCGACCCGAAGAAGCCCTTGTACGCGGACAGGGGTGAGGGGTGCACGCTCTCGACGCACCGCTCGCGGCCGAGCGCCGGGGCGAGCCTACGGGCGTCGGCGCCCCACAGGATCGCCACGAGCGGACCGGCACGCTCGGAGAGGACCTCGATGGCCCGGTCGGTCACGGCCTCCCAGCCCCTGCCGCGGTGGCTGTTCGGGGTCCCGGGAGTGACCGTGAGGCACCGGTTGAGCAGCATGACCCCCTGCTGCGCCCACGGCGTGAGGTCGCCGTTGCTCGGTGGCGGGACCGCGAGGTCGTCGACGAGCTCGCGGTGGATGTTGACCAGCGACTTCGGCAGCGGGCGCACATCCGGGGCGACCGCGAAGGACAGCCCGATCGCGTGACCCGGGGTGGGGTAGGGGTCCTGCCCGACGACGAGGACGCGCACCTCCTCGACGGGGATCGTGAAGGCGCGCAGGACGTTCGCGCCCGCCGGCAGGTAGCCCCGGCCCTCGCTGACCTCGCTGCGCAGGAAATCACCCATCGCGGTGATCGTCCCCGCGACCGGCTCGAGGGCCTGCGCCCACGACGGATGGATCAGCTGGGACAGGTCCTGGGGGCTCACCGGGGCAATGTACCTGCGTGCTTGGCGGCCCAGGAGACTCCTGCCCGGAGGCGCTCGTACCTCCACCCGTCGGCAGAGCCCTAGAGTGCTCGGCGTGCATGGATTCCCCGACGACAACACCTCGCTGGACGACCTCGAGCGCCTGATCCTGGACTACTCCGCCGAGCGGATGCGCTACGACCCGCCCCCGCTCGACCGCGCCCTGACGCCGGAGCAGCTGCAGGAGGCCGCCGGCACGACGATCACGCCGCAGGGGCTCGGTGGCCAGGCGGCGATGGACCTCTTCGCCGACGTCCTCGCCCCGGCCTGCCTGTCGGTCGACCATCCGCGCTACCTGTCCTTCATCCCGTGCGCGCCCACCGAGGCCGCGGCGATGTTCGACCTCGTCGTCGGTGCGAGCTCGATCTACGGCGGCTCGTGGCTCGAGGGGTCGGGTGCCGTCTACGCCGAGAACCAGGCACTGCGGTGGGTCTGCGACCTCGTCGGCCTGCCCGAGGGCGCCGGCGGTGTCTTCGTCCCCGGCGGCACGATCGGCAACCTCTCCGCGCTGGTCGCCGCCCGCGGTCGGGCGCGCCACGAGGCCGCGCAGGGAACGCGGCCCTTCCGCGTCGCGACGACCAGCGGGGCGCACAGCTCGATCGCCTCCGCCTGCGAGGTCATGGACGCGGAGCTGACGCCGGTCGAGCCGGATGGGCGCGGGCGTCTGAACGGGCCCAGGCTGCGGGAGGTGCTGCTCGAGCACGGACCCGAGAGCTACTTCGCCGTCGTCGCCACGGCGGGCACGACGAACTTCGGCATCGTCGACGACCTGACCTCGGTGGCGCAGGTCTGCCGCGAGTTCGGGATCTGGCTGCACGTCGACGGCGCCTACGGCGGTGCCGGCCTGGCCGCGCCCTCGGTGCGCCACCTCTACGAGGGCATCGAGCAGTGCGACTCCTTCATCGTCGACCCGCACAAGTGGCTCTTCGCCCCCTTCGACTGCTGCGCCCTGGTCTACCGGGAGCCGGGGTACGCCCGGGCCGCGCACACCCAGAAGGCCGGCTACCTCGATGTCCTCACCGAGACCTCCGACTGGAACCCCACCGACTACTCCGTCGGCCTGACCCGGCGAGCGCGGGGGCTGCCGTTCTGGTTCTCCCTGGCGACCCACGGCACGCAGGCGTACACGACTGCGGTGGAGAAGACCCTCGCGGTCGCCGCCTTCGCCGAGGATGAGATCGCTCGGCGCGAGGAGTTCGAGCTCGTCGGCGAACGCACCCTCTCGATCGTCGTCTTCCGCCGGCGGGGCTGGTCCGCAGCCGACTACCAGGCGTGGTCGGACCGCATCCTCGACCAGGAGTTCGCCTTCGTCGTCCCCACCACGCACGAGGGGGAGACGCTCGCCCGATTCGCGATCGTCAACCCGCAGACGTCCACCGACGACATCAGCGCGATCCTCGACTCGATGGGCTGATCGCTGCGAGGTCACCCCGAGACAGGGCCGTGCCCCGGACAGAGGGGGGATGGTTGTCCGGGACACGGCGGATCAGTGGGTCGGGCAGATGCGGTCGGCGGCTCACTCCATCGCGGGGCTCCGCAACAAGCCGTGTCGGGTGACGGTCGACACGCCGCCGAGGATGGGCTCCTTCATGGCATCGTCCTTCCCCCGAGGGCACGCCCGCTCGCCTTGGGAACCGGGTCGCGGCACCGGCACGCAATAATCCATAATTTTACTCTTCACTTACTGTTCGGGGGCGACTTTGCGCCCAGCGGTCGCGCGATGTGACGGGTGGGGCTCAGGGGAGTCCAGTGATCTCGTGAGGCGTCGTGTCCAGCCGACACGCCGAGGTAATGACAGGCGTGTGATTCGCTCGGTACGCTGCCGAACGTGAACTCCGCCAACCAGGTCAATCCGTCCAGTCAGCCGACCCCCTCGGTCCCGCTCACGGACCGTGACCGCGAGATCCTGTCCTTCGAGCGCCAGTGGTGGAAGTACGCCGGCTCCAAGGAGCAGGCGATCAAGGAGCTGTTCGACATGAGCTCCACGCGCTACTACCAGGTGCTCAACGGCCTGATCAACAATCCTGCGGCGCTCTCCGAGGACCCGATGCTCATCAAGCGCCTGCGCCGGCTGCGTGACCAGCGCCAGCGCACCCGCAGTGCACGGCGTCTGGGTTTCGAGGTCTGAGCCCTCGAGGGCTGGGCCCGGTGGCTCCGGTGTCCCGGCCCCGACCGAACCCCCCCGTGGCGCGCTCTCGTGCCACGATGAGGGCGTGAGCCTGCGAATCGTCCGGGCCCGGCCCGAGGACGCCTTCATCGTCGCCGCGCTGTCGCTGCAGTTCGCGATCGCGGTCGACGGGTCCCGCGAGGACGGCTACCTGGATCGGGCCGCCGAGCACTGGGTGCGCCATCGTGGGCAGCTGCCGACATGGTTCGCCGAGCGCGACGGTGCCCACGCGGGCTACCTCCAGGCGAGCCTTTCGCCGACGACGACGTGGCCGGGGGTGGCGGACGGAAGCCGCGGCCAGCTGTGGATCCACTCGATGTTCGTCGCATCCGACCATCGCCGCGCCGGAGTCGGTTCCGCACTCCTGTCGGCCTGCGAGATCTGGGCGAACGAGGCCGGCATCGGGGTCATCCGCCTGCGGTGCGAGGCCGGGGCCGAGCAGTTCTACGACGCGGCCGGTTATGCGAGCGCCCGTGAGGTCCGCGAGAAGCGGCTGCGCCCCCTTCGCTGACCTGCCCCCTCGAACGACGTGCTGCTGACCCCGGCGTTTGCACTCTCGGGTGGAGAGTGCCAATAATGGGCGTTAGCACTCTCCCTGTGAGAGTGACAGTCCTGACCGGTCAGGTGAGGGGCGAGACCACACGGTGACGTGAGCCGAGTGGGAGCGTCCCGTCCGTCGCGGGCACCCCCGGTCGCACCCTTCGATTCGCGTGGAGGAACCACCCGAATGGCAAAGCTCATTGCTTTCGACGAGGAGGCCCGTCGCGGTCTCGAGCGGGGTATGAACACCCTCGCCGATGCCGTCAAGGTCACCCTCGGTCCCAAGGGCCGTAACGTCGTGCTGGAGAAGAAGTGGGGAGCCCCCACGATCACCAACGACGGCGTGTCCATCGCCAAGGAAATCGAGCTCGACGACGCCTACGAGAAGATCGGCGCCGAGCTCGTCAAGGAAGTCGCCAAGAAGACCGACGACGTCGCCGGTGACGGCACGACGACGGCCACCGTGCTCGCCCAGGCCCTCGTCAAGGAGGGCCTGCGCAACGTCGTCGCGGGCGCCAACCCGATGGCCCTCAAGCGCGGCATCGAGAAGGCCACCTCGGCCGTCTCGGAGGAGCTGCTCGTGATGGCCAAGGAGATCGAGACCAAGGAGCAGATCGCTGCCACGGCCTCCATCTCCGCTGCTGACGAGGAGATCGGCGCCAAGATCGCCGAGGCCATGGACAAGGTCGGCAAGGAAGGCGTCATCACCGTCGAGGAGAGCAACACCTTCGGGCTCGAGCTCGAGCTCACCGAGGGCATGCGCTTCGACAAGGGCTACATCTCCGGCTACTTCGTCACCGACACCGAGCGCATGGAGACGGTGCTCGAGGACCCCTACGTCCTCATCGTCAACTCCAAGATCGGCAACATCAAGGAGCTCCTGCCGATCCTGGAGAAGGTCATGCAGTCGGGCAAGCCGCTGATGATCATCGCCGAGGACCTCGAGGGCGAGGCGCTGTCCACTCTCGTGGTCAACAAGCTCAAGGGCACCTTCAAGTCCGTCGCCGTCAAGGCCCCGGGCTTCGGTGACCGCCGCAAGGCGATGCTCGCCGACATCGCCATCCTCACCGGTGGCCAGGTCATCTCCGAGGAGGTCGGCCTCTCCCTCGAGACCGCCGAGCTCGACCTGCTCGGTCGCGCCCGCAAGGTCGTCGTCACCAAGGACGAGACGACCATCGTCGAGGGCGCGGGTGACCAGGAGCAGATCTCCGGCCGCGTCAACCAGATCAAGGCCGAGATCGAGAACTCCGACTCGGACTACGACCGCGAGAAGCTCCAGGAGCGCCTCGCCAAGCTCGCCGGCGGCGTTGCCGTCATCCGTGCGGGTGCGGCCACCGAGGTCGAGCTCAAGGAGCGCAAGCACCGCATCGAGGACGCGGTGCGCAACGCGAAGGCCGCAGTCGAGGAGGGCATCGTCGCCGGTGGTGGCGTCGCGCTCCTGCAGGCGACCAAGGTGGCCTTCGAGAAGCTCCAGCTCGAGGGTGACGAGGCCACCGGTGCGAACATCCTTCGCGTCGCGGCCGAGGCCCCGCTGAAGCAGATCGCGGTCAACGCCGGCCTCAACGGCGGCGTCGTCGCGGAGAAGGTCGGCAACCTGCCGGCCGGCGAGGGCCTGAACGCGGCCACCGGCGAGTACGTCGACATGATCGCCCTGGGCATCATCGACCCCGCCAAGGTGACCCGCAGCGCGCTGCAGAACGCCTCGTCCATCGCGGCGCTCTTCCTCACCACCGAGGCGGTCATCGCCGACAAGCCCGAGAAGTCGGCGCCGGCCATGCCCGGTGGCGACGACATGGGCATGGGCGGCATGGGCTTCTGATCCCAGGCCTCCACGCCTCGAAACCGAAGGGCGGTTCCCCACGAGGGGGACCGCCCTTCGTCGTCCCCGGTGGTCTCGAGGCCCCGTCGCGCAGCGATCTCACAGGAATCGGGACCATGATTGGCAGGATGCCTGCTGACACCTCCCCCCTGCTCCTGGGCCCCTTGCTGCGCTTCGTCGGTGAGCACGAGGCGACGATCTGGGTCGAGACGACCCACGCCGCCCGCGTCGAGGTGCACCTCGACGAGCGCTCCTGGTCGGCGGCGACCTTCGTCGTCGAGGACCACCACTACGCGCTCGTCGTCGTCACCGACCTCGAGCCCGGGCAGGAGTACGAGTACACGGTCACCGTCGACACCGAGCCGGTGTGGCCGATGCCCGACTCGCCCTTCCCTCCCTCGAGCATCCAGACCCTGCAGCGCAGCCGACCCACTCGGCTGGCCTTCGGCTCCTGCCGCACCAGCGTCCCGCACGACGAGGAGTACCACCGCAGCCACGGCGTCGACGCGCTGCGGACGATGGCGTTGGCCATGGCGAAGGGATCCGCGGAGCGTCCCGATGCCGTTGCCCTGCTCGGGGACCAGGTCTATGCCGACGAGACCAGTCCCGCGATGCTCGACTTCATCACCTCGCGACGCGACACCAGCAAGCCGCCGTACGAGGAGATCAAGGACTACGTCGAGTACGCGCACCTGTACCGCCTGGCGTGGAGCGAACCGGCGATCCGGTGGGTGCTGTCAGTGCTGCCGAGCGCGATGATCTTCGACGACCACGACATCCGTGACGACTGGAACAGCTCGTGGGCGTGGCGTCAGGAGATGAACCGGACCTCCTGGTGGCACGAGCGCCTCGTGGCCGGCCTGTCGTCCTACTGGGTGTACCAGCACATCGGCAACCTCGCGCCGGAGGAGCTGGCGCAGGACGAGGTCTGGCGGCTCGTCGGGGACAGGACGGACGCCGCGCCGGGCGAGGCCGACATCACCCAAGAGCTGCGCGCGCTCGCGGTCAGGGTCGACCAGGACCCGACGGCCTACCGGTGGAGCTACACACGCGCACTCGGTGAGTCGAACCTGATCATGCTCGACTCACGCGCCGCGCGGGTCCTGGAGCCCGACCGGCGCTCGATGCTCGACGTCGACGAGCTGGCGTGGCTCGACGAGCAGCTCGTCGGCGGCGTGCAGCACCTCTTCATCGGTACCTCCGTGCCCTACCTCCTGCCGCCCGGCCTGCACGACGCCGAGTCGATCGGTGAGTCGCTGGCGGGCCCGGGCCGCGGCGCACTGGTGCGCAAGGGCGCCGAGGCGGTTCGCCGGACCGTCGACCTGGAGCACTGGGCCGCCTTCCAGTCCGGCTTCCAGGAGGTCTTCGACCTCGTGCTGTCGGTGGCGAAGGGGGAGCGGGGCCCGGCGCCGAGCACGATCACCTTCCTCTCCGGGGACGTGCACCACTCCTACGTCGCCGAGGTCGACACCTCCGCCGCGGACGTCCGTAGCCGGATCGTCCAGGCGGTGTGCAGCCCCATCCGCAACCCCATGCCCCTGGGTATCCGGATGCTCATGTCGCAGATGGCCAAGAGCCTGGTGCGTCCGATGCGGTGGTGGGCGCACCGCACCGCGGGGGTCGATGATCCGCCCTTGACGTGGCAGCTGACCGCCGGCCCGTGGTTCGACAACAACCTCGCTGTGGCCGAGGTCGACGACGACGGCCGGGGACTGGCGCTGAGCTGGTTCACCGGTGACCTCGTCGAGGGGGGTGACCCGGTGGTGCGCACGGTCTCCTCGGTCCGGGTGGACGGGTTGACCGCACCGACCGGCTCCCGTGACCCGCAGGGGGCGTCCGGGGGCTGACCCCAATGACCGCGACTGCGCACGACCTCTAGATTTGTCCGCGACACACGGACACCACCAGGGGAGTTTCGCCATGAGCACGCCGGTTGCTGCGAGCACGCACGCACTACGCAAGGTCTACGGCAAGGGAGAGGCCTCGGTCGCCGCCCTCGACGGGATCGACCTCGACATCGGCGCCGGCCAGTTCACCGCGATCATGGGCCCGTCGGGCTCGGGCAAATCGACGTTGATGCACTGCCTCGCCGGGCTGGACGAGGTCACCGACGGGCGCGTGGCCATCGGCGGGACCGACCTGACGCGGCTGAAGGAGAAGGCCCTCACCCGCTTGCGCCGTGACCGGGTGGGCTTCGTCTTCCAGGCCTTCAACCTCATCCCGACCCTGACGGCGAAGGAGAACATCCTGCTGCCGCTCGCGATCGCCGGCCGGCGGACCGACGACGAGTGGTTCGACCTGGTCATCCGCACTGTCGGTCTCGAGGACCGCCTCGCCCACCGTCCGAGCGAGCTCTCCGGCGGCCAGCAGCAGCGCGTCGCCTGTGCCCGCGCGCTGGTGTCGAAGCCCTCGATCATCTTCGCCGACGAGCCGACCGGCAACCTCGACTCCACCTCCGGCGCCGAGGTGCTCGGCTTCCTGCGGCGCTGCGTCGACGAGTTCGAGCAGACGATCGTGATGGTCACCCACGACGCCGTGGCGGCCGCGCACACCGACCGGGTCCTCTTCCTCGCGGACGGCCGGATCGTCGACGAGCTGTGGGAGCCGGACCGTGAGCTCGTCCTCGAGCGCATGCTCGCGTTGAGCGACGGGACCCGCTGATGCTCAAGGCGAGCATCAAGAGCCTCCTGGCGCGCAAGACGCGCCTGCTCATGTCCGCGATGGCGATCATCCTGGGCACGGCCTTCGTGGCCGGGTCGCTGGTCTTCACCGACACCCTTGAGCGCACCTTCGACGGCATCTTCGCGGGCACGGTCGGTGACGTCGTCGTCCAACCCGAGCAGGTCGACGACTTCGGTGGATCCACTGGCGCCACCCTGACCGGAGATGAAGTGGCCGCCTTCGCCGACCTGCCCGGTGCCGCGCGGGCCGACGGCACCGTCGAGGCCATGGGCGTCTTCGTCGTCGGGGAGAACGGCAACGTCGTCGGCGGGCAGGGCGCGCCGGCGCAGGCCTTCAACTACAACGACGCGCCCAACCAGTTCGGCGAGCCTCCGATCACCGTCACCTCCGGTCGCGCCCCGACCGCCGAGGGTGAGGTCGCGGTCGACGAGGTCACCCTCGAGCAGGCCGGATACGAGGTCGGTGACGAGATCACTCTCGTCTCCGCCGGTGACCGGCCGCAGATCACGGCGACGGTCGTTGGTGCGTTGACCTTCGGCGAAGGGGGAATGGCCGGCGCCTCGATCAGCGTCTTCGACACCAAGACGATGCAGTCGTACTTCATGGACGGCAAGGACGAGTACACCAGCGCGTGGGTCACCGCGAAGGACGGGGTCGACAACACGGATCTGGTCGAGCAGGCCGAACCGCTCACCCCTGATGCCTACGAGACCCTCACCGGCGCCGATCTGTCGGACCGGAACGAGAACTCGCTGGAGCAGGCACTGGGGTTCATCACGACCTTCCTGCTCGTCTTCGCCGGCGTCGCCCTGTTCGTCGGGTCGTTCCTCATCGTCAACACCTTCGGCATCCTCGTCGCCCAGCGCGGGCGTGAGCTGGCGCTGCTGCGGGCCATCGGCGCCAGCCGACGACAGGTCACCCGTTCGGTCCTGGTCGAGGCCCTCGTCATCGGGGTCATCGGGGCAACGCTGGGACTGGGGCTGGGTGTGCTCCTCGCGCTGGGCATCCGCTCCCTCTTCGCCACGTTCGGGCTCGACCTGAGCGGGACCGGGCTGGTCTTCAAGCCGCGGACGGTCATCGCGACGTATGTCGTGGGGATCCTCGTGACCATGCTCGCGGCCTGGCTTCCGGCGCGACGCGCGGGTTCCGTTGCGCCGGTGGCCGCCATGCGGGACACCGTGGAGACGGCGAGGAGTCACCCGATCCGCAGCGTCCTGGAGGTCGGCGTGCTGGTTCTCGGGCTCCTCGCCTTCCTCTTCGGCCTCTTCGTCGCCGAGACGAGGGAGCTGTGGTGGATCGGCGGCGGCATCGCCGGCCTCGTCCTGGGCACGGCCTTCCTCGCCCCCTTCGTCGGACGCCCGGTGATCTCCGGTCTCGGCTGGGTCTACCGCCGCCTCTTCGGCAGCATCGGGCGGATGGCCGAGCAGAACACCGTGCGCAGCCCCGGCCGCACGGCGGCCACCGCGTCCGCGCTGATGATCGGCATGACCCTCGTTGCGCTGATGGGTGTGATCGCCTCCAGCGCGAACGCGAGCATCGACAAGCAGATCGAGGAGAGCTTCCGGGCGGACTACGTGCTCAGCAACGCGATCGGCCAGCCGTACTCGTCGCAGATCACCGCCGAGGCCGCGAAGGTCGACGGGGTCCGTGCGGTCTCCCCGATCCGCGAGGTCCGCGCCACCGTCGACGGGGGCCAGCTGTTCTCCGCCGCGATCGATCCGAGGAGCTTCGACGAGATCGAGGAGCTGGAGATGGCCGCTGGTTCCGCCGACATCGACGCGGACTCGATCCTGCTGTCGACGAGGCACCAGCCCGGCCGGCAGGTCGGTGACACGGCCGAGGTGACGATCGGTGGGCAGACTCGGGACCTGGAGATCGCGGGGTTCTTCGGGGACTCGCCGATCCTCGGCTCATCCGACGTGATCCTCTCCCTCGACACGGTCGAGGCGATGGGCGGTCAGGACGCGGACCGCATGGCCTTCGTCTTCGTCGAGGACGGAGCCGACAGGGAGGCGGTCGCGCAGGACATCAAGGAGCTCATCTCGGCCCAGCCCCTGGTGACCCTGAAGGACCAGGACGCCTTCGCCAATGAGCAGCGCGGTTTCATCAACCAGCTGCTGTACCTCATCTACGCGCTGCTGGGGCTGGCGATCGTCATTGCCGTCCTGGGCATCGTCAACACCCTTGGGCTCTCCGTCCTCGAGCGCACCCGTGAGGTGGGGCTGCTCCGCGCAGTCGGGCTCTCGCGCCGACAGCTGCAAGGCATGATCTGGCTGGAGTCGATCGCCATCGCGCTCCTCGGCGCGCTGCTGGGCATCGTCCTGGGTGTCGTCTCCGGCGTCGCGATCCAGCGGGCCCTCGCCGAGGACGGCATCACCGAGCTGGCGATCCCATGGGCGCAGCTGGCGCTCTTCGTCGGGCTCGCCGGGATCGTCGGGGTGCTGGCCGCGGTCATCCCCGCCTGGCGGGCGTCCCGGATGGACGTGCTCGAGGCCATCGCCACGGAGTGAGGTCGGCCGATCCTCAGCGCCCCATGGACGCCTTGACCCCGTCCTCGGTGGAGGCGTAGGTCTGGCCGGCCTCGGCCAGGACGCGGGAGATCTCGTCGAGGCTCTCCTTGACCGTGCGCTGCGTGGCGCGCCAGTCGCTGACCAACTCCTGGAAGGAGCCCGAGGCCGCGCCGGTCCAGTCGCTCTGCAGCTGGGTCAGGCGGGTCATCATCGCGGCGACGGAGCTCTCGACCTCCTCGGAGATCTGCGAGATGTCGGAGGCGCTGCCCGCGATGCGCTCGGTGTTGACGGTGAAGCTGCTCATACTGTCCCCTTCGGTGATCAGGGCCGGTCGATCCGGCGCTCCCTCAGACCGTATGGGCATCACGCGGATCGCTCTCGGAGTTGTCCACAGCACCCGGCTCCCGACGCGACCGCTCGAGTGCTTGTGCATAGCCGGCGCCCATGCCGAGCACGATGAGACCGCCCACGATGAAGCTGAGCACCCGGGGGACACCGTCGAGGAAGGACAGGTCGAAGAAGAGCAGCTTGCCGACGCTCAGGGCCGTGATGGCCAAACCCGCCGGGACGGCGACGGCCGAGCCGCGCAGGCCACGCAGCAGGAGCACGGCAGCCGTCGACAGCCACAGGACCGTCGCGCCGGTCTGGCCGGCCGTGAAACCACCCTGCGGGTCCTCGGCCAGGCTGCCCACCAGGGCGCCGGCGATGATGACGGCACCGCCCGCGCCGAGGAGCGCCCCCGCGAGCAGGGCCCGCACCGCGACCGTCACCCGCGGGTGGACCTTGGCGAGGGTCTGGGCAAGGAGGAGCAGGAGGACGACGGCGAGCGCGGCCGCCGCGAGATGGGCGGGCTCGACCTGCCTCGCCAGGCCGCGGTCGATCGCGTAGGGCACGAGGGCCGCTGTGAGCAGCAGCGGCAGGACGCACGTCAGCAGGGTGGCGCCCAGGACGGTGCGGTCGCGGAGCGCGAGTGCGGCACCGGCCCACAGCACGCAGACCACGAGCAGCGCCGGGGTGACCCAGCCGCTTCCGTCCGTCAGGAGTGCCGCGGACACCAAGGACGTGACCCCCGCCGTGTACAGGCAGCACCCGGCCAGGAGCAGCGTGTCCGAGCCGACGCCCTCCCTCCTGCGACGTCCCGCCGTGACGGCCGCGACGACGACGAGTGCGAGGGTCAGCCCGATCATCAGGGTGGCACCGGTCGCCCGCTGCGATCCCAGGGCGGCGGAGAGCACCGGCACGGCGACGATCGGGACCGCGATCCCGGTCTGTGCCGGAATCCTGTCGACCTTCACGCCCGCAAGGCTGGTCGCGAGGACGAACCCGGCCAGTACGACGGCGAGCAGGATGACCGTGCCGATCGGCTCGGCGAAGGCCGGCAACAGGGCGATGACGGTCGCGGTGGGGATGATCCGGACCAGCTCGAGCACGTGCCACCGCCGCGAGATCTGGGCCGGCCACGAGGCGAGCGTCAACACCAGGAGGAACTGCCCCACGAGCAGCATCTGGTCGTGGGCGATCCCCGGTGCGAGCGCGGCCACGCCGAGGACGGCGATGCCACCGAGCAGCTCGCTGTCCCAGGCCCGGGCGAGCAGGAGGCCGCCGATCGCGACCAGACCGGCGATGATGAGGCCGACCGCCGCGGGTACCCACTCGTAGACGGCGGTGATGGCGATGACGTCGAGGTAGGCCGTGGCGATACCGGTCGCGGCCAGGCCGAGCGCACCGGCCGTGCTGGCCTGGCGTCGACGCACGATGATTGCGGCGATCACGAGACCAGCGGCCAGGAGCGTTCCGCTGACGACCCGGGCCAGGGGCCCGAAGAAACCCATCTGGATCGCCAGCGCCAGCAGGAAGGCCACCCCGATGAGCGTGATGCCGGTGCCGACGACGGCCAGCAGACGGGCGACGAGGCCATCACGCTGCCACCACGGGGTGGCTGGGAGGGGTGGACGCCCGGGTGGGGCCTTGGGCGGCTGGGCTCCGGCGAAGGGGGCGTGGGCCACCGGTGGTGCCGTCACCGTGCCGGGCGCAGCAGGAGCAGCGGGTACACCTGCGCCGGTCGCGACGGGCGCCGCCGGTGGGGCCACGTGCGGTACCGCTCCGGTCGGCCCTCCGATCGGTACTTCGGCCTCCGCGGCAGGTACCCACTGCTGCGGTGAGACCTCGTGGTCGAGGCGGGCGCGCAGCCGGGCGAGGTCGTTGCCGACGACGTACATGCGCGACATCGCCTCGGCGAACTGGTCCTCGAGGGCGCGCACGGACTGGAGTGTCGAATCGCCGGACATGCTCATGCCCCCAGTGTGCGGATTACGCACACCGGGGGCATGAGTCCGGCTACTCAACACCGCCTTCAGACGCCACACCCAAAGGCGGGGGAGTACCCCTGCAGGAGCGAAGGAAGCCGGCCCCGAGTCGGGGGAGGGAACGATCGGGGCGGCCTGACTTCCGTCTTCTGTGCTCCTGTGTCCCACTGTGCACCTTCGCCCTTGGGAGGTGCTGATATCGGACTGGGAGTCCGCTGTGATTGCTCAGGCGTTGCGCTCGGGCGCCGTCCCGAGGGTGACGTCGATCGTCTTCTTCTCACCGTCGCGGATGATGGTCACCGGGGCCTGCGAGCCGATCTTGCGGGCGTGGATGAGACCGACGAGGGACTCGGCCCCGCTCACCTGGGAGTCGCCGACGGCGACCACGAGGTCGCCGTCCGTCAGGCCGGCCTCGTCGGCCGGGCTCCCGTCGCTCACCTTGCTGATCTGGGCGCCGCTGTGGGTCGCGGCACCCTCCTGGGCCTTCCCGTCCGTCGGTACCACACCGAGGAAGGCGTGCTCGGCCTCGCCGTCCTCGATCAGCTGCTCGGCGATCCACGCCGCCTCGTTCGCAGGGATGGCGAAGCCGATCCCGATGTTTCCGCTCTGGCCGGATCCGCCCACGCTGGCGATCGAGGAGTTGATCCCGACCAGCCGTCCGGAGGCGTCGACGAGGGCGCCGCCCGAGTTGCCCGGGTTGATCGCGGCGGAGGTCTGGATGGCAGCGGTGACCACGGGCTGCTCCTGCTGCGCGAAGGCGGAGCTCTCGCCCCCTTCGCTCCGGGCGGTCGAGACCGGACGGTCGAGGGCACTGACGATGCCGGTGGTGACCGTCCCGGCGAGGCCGAGCGGGTTGCCCACGGCCATGACCGGGTCACCGACCTGCAGGTCCTTCGAGGACCCGACGGTGATCGGGGTGAGGTCCTTCGGGGGGTCGGCGATCGTCAGCACGGCCAGGTCCGTCGAGGGGTCGGTCCCCGTGATCGTCGCGTCGTAGGTCGCGCCGTCGGCCAGTGTGACGGTGATCTTCGGGCTCGGTCCGGCGCCGGTGACGACGTGGTTGTTCGTCAGCACGTGCCCCTGCGCGTCGAGGACCACCCCGGACCCCTCGCCGCCGGCCCGCTGTCCGCGGACCCCGACGGCGACGACGCTCGGGGTGACTGCGTCGGTGACGGCATTCCAGTCCGGGGACTCCTTGGCCCCGGTGCTGACCGGTACGGCCTGGGACGTGGTCGACGACGAGGACGAGCCGGCGGCAGCCTCGGTGCCGGACGAGCCCGGGCCCTGGTCGGTCACCGAGATCACGCCCCAGGTGCCACCGGCGGCCAGGGCGGCCGAGAGGACGGAGACGGTCGCCAGCTCGCCGAGGCGTCGCCCACGACGGCGCGGGCGCGGAGGCTGGGGCTGATAGGGCATCTGTGGTGTGGTCGGCTGCTGGTCCATCGCGAACTCCTTGGTCGTGGCTTCCCCTCCACAGTGCCTCGCGTAGTTCGGATGTCCCTTGGCATTTGCTGACCGGCCGCTGGGTGCGACGCCTCAGCGGCGGGACGGGCGCGGTCCCGTCGCGGTCGGGATCTCGACACGGAAGGTCGCTCCACCCCCGGGAGTGGCCCCTGCGCTCACGGTGCCGTCGTGCTGGTCGACGATCGCCGCGACGATCGCCAGGCCGAGACCACTGCCACCCCGGGCCCGGGAGCGGGCCTTGTCGACGCGGTAGAAGCGCTCGAAGACCCGCTCGGCCACCTTCGGGTCGATGCCCGCGCCGTGGTCGCGGACCTCGAGGACGGCTGTCTCCCCTTCGAGGCCGGTTGCGACCTCGACCGGGACGTCCTCGTCCGTGTGCATCAGGGCATTGGCCAGCAGGTTGCCGAGGACCTGGCGCAGCCGGCCGTCGTCCCCGCGCAGCGTGACCGGCTCCAGCTCACCGTCGAGGCCGACGAGGGAGATCGAGCGTTCCGGCATGCGCACGCGCGCGTCGTGGACGGTCTCGGCGGACAGGACGACCAGGTCGATGTCGGCCCACTCCAGCGGGCGCTGGTCGTCCAGGCGGGCGAGGACCAGCAGGTCGTCGACGAGACCGCCCATCCGCCGGGCCTCACCCTCGATGCGGTCCATCGCCTGCTCGACGTGCTCGCGGTCCTGGACCGCGCCCTGGCGGTACAACTCGGCGTAGCCGCGCACCGTCGCCAGGGGAGTGCGCAGCTCGTGGCTGGCGTCCGCGACGAACTGGCGCATCTTCAGCTCCGAGGCCTCCTGAACACCGAAACTGCGCTCGATCTGCACGAGCATCGAGTTCAGCGAGTCGCTGAGGCTGGCCACCTCGTCACGGCTCGACCGCACGGGGACGCGTCGGGTCAGGTCGCCGGCGGCGATGGCAGCGGCGGTGTCCTCGATCCGACGAAGGGGGCGGAAGGCCCGTCGGGTCGCGTACCACCCGAGGACCCCACCGGCCACGACCGCGACGAGACCGACCACCGTGGAGACGATCTTGAACCACCGCACCGTCTGGTTGACGCCGGCGAGGGACATCCCGACGGCGAACGTCGAGTTGTCGGTGTAGCGCCCGGCGATGACCCGCCACCGCATGTCACCGTCGACGGACTCGACGGTGAAGGGCGCCCCGGTCTGCACGAGTCGGCTGTCCGGTGACAGCGGCGGGACGTCGGGGTGGATGTGCATGCCGGTGGGCCCCTGGTACTGCCACGACGAGCCGTCCGCGGGTTGGTGCAGGAGGAAGAAGTTGGTCGGGCCGGACCGGGCCCTGCGCTCGTAGAAGGCGGGGTCGCGGGGGGAGGAGACGTTGTCCTCGGCGAGGGGGATCGCGACCGCGCGCAGTTGCTCGTCGACGTTCTGCTCGAGATCACGCTGGAGCAGGAAGGCCGTCGCCACCGCCGTCGTCGTCAGCGCGGCCAGCAGGATGGCCAGCAGGATGGCGATCAGCCGCCAGGTGAGGGGCATCCTCTCCAGGCGGCTGACGACCAGCTCGCTGATCCTGTGCATGGCGTCCTTACTCCGGGGGGAGACGGAGAACGTACCCGAAGCCGCGCTTGGTGTGGATCAACGGCGGTAGGTCACCGGCGTCGATCTTGCGGCGCAGGTAGGAGATGTAGGACTCGACGATGCCGAGCTCGCCGCGGAAGTCGTAGTCCCAGACGTGGTCGAGGATCTGGGTCTTCGACAGCACCCGGTTGGGGTTGAGCATCAGGTAGCGCAGCAGCTTGAACTCGGTCGGGGAGACGTCGATCGAGACGCCGGCGCGGCGCACCTCGTGGGCGTCGTCGTCGAGCTCGAGATCGGCGAAGCTCAGGATGGACTCGGAGGAGGGCACGTCCGTGGTGCGACGCAGGATCACCCGGATGCGGGCGATGACCTCCTCGAGGGAGAAGGGCTTGGTCACGTAGTCGTCACCGCCGACGGTCAGGCCCTTGAGCTTGTCGTCGAGGGAGTCGCGGGCGGTGAGGAAGAGGATCGGTTGATGACGCTCGCTGGTGCGCAGGGTCGAGGCGATCTCGAACCCGTCGGTGTCGGGCAGCATGACGTCCAGGACGATCAGGTCAGGCTCCACCCGGTGGACGATGTCCAGCGCGGTGGCCCCGTCGCCGGCGACGTCGACCTCGAAGCCGGCGAAGCGCAGGGAGGTCGCGAGGAGCTCGCGGATGTTCGGCTCGTCCTCCACGACGAGCAGTCGTGGACTCTCTCCGGGGGCGGTCTCGTGGGTACTCACACCCTCGAGTGTGCGCCTGAATTCTGAGTGTCCGCTGACAGCAACCTGTGACGAGTCCACTCCCCGACCCGTTCTGTGCAGGGACCAAACAGGTTGCAGTGCCGTAACGAAGGCCGTGATGCGGGCCGCGGTGCTTGTGGGGGCGAGGTCGGACCTGTTGAAGTCAAGAGAATGTTCAGACGGAGGAGGAGCAATATGCGCAGCACACGAATGCTGGCAGGGACCGCTGCCGCGGCGCTGGCCCTGACGATGGCCGCCTGCGGTGACGGGGGATCCGACGGATCATCCGACGACGGGGGCAGCAGCGACAAGGGTGGCGACACCCTGGCCAAGATCAAGGACGACGGCGTGATCACCGTCGGCATCGCCGGAGAGGAGCCCTACTCCTTCAAGAAGGACGGTGAGCTCACCGGCGCGACGATCGCGATCCACAAGAAGGTCTTCGGTGAGATGGGCGTCGACGAGGTCAAGGGCGTGCAGACCGAGTGGGGCTCCCTCATTCCGGGCCTGAACGCCGGACGCTTCGACATCGTCTCGGCGGGCATGTCGATCCTGCCCGACCGGTGTGAGCAGGCCGCCTTCGGCCACCCGGAGATCATGTACACGACGGCCCTGATGACGCCCAAGGGCAACCCCGAGGACGTCAACGACATGCACGACGTCGCGGACGCCGACCTGAAGCTCGCCGTCATGAGCGGCGCCATCGAGTCCGGCTACTCCGACGATCTCGGGATCAACAAGATGGAGGTCGGCAGCCCGCAGGACGGCATGGACGCGGTCCTGCAGGAGCGCGCCGACGCCTTCGCCCTGACCGGTATCTCGCTGCGCACCATGGCGGAGAACAACCCGGACGCGGACGTCGACGTGACCGATCCGTTCACCGCCATCGTCGACGGAAAGAAGCAGGTCGGTGCGGGCGCGACCGTCTTCCGCAAGGGCGACGACGAGCTGCGCGAGGCCTACAACAAGGAGATCGACAAGATCGTCGGCGACGAGCAGACCTTCCTCGACGTCGTCGGTGAGTTCGGCTTCACCGATGCCGAGCGTCCCAAGGGTGAGATCACCACTGAGCAGCTCTGCAAGGGCGAGCTGCCCGACGCCACGCAGTCCGAGGCCGTCTCGGACTGATCCAGGTGAACGACGAATTCGAAGCGCTCAAGGGTGCCCTGCCCTATCTGAGTGACGGTGTCATCACGACGCTGCAGCTCAGTCTGGGCGGGGCCCTCTTGGCCTTCGTCGCCTCCGTCACGCTCGGGCTGCTGAGCATCTCCCCCGTCGGTTTCGTCCGCTGGGTGGCGACAGTCATCGTCGAGTTCTTCCGGGGCACCTCGCTGGTCGTCCAGCTGTTCTGGCTGTACTTCGTGCTCCCGATCCTCTTCGACATCAGCATGGATGCCGTGATCACGGGCATCATCGCCCTGGGCCTGAACTACGGTGCCTACGGCGCCGAGATCGTGCGTGGCTCGATCAACTCCGTGGACAAGGGCCAGTGGGAGGGCGCGACCGCCCTGAACATGTCGCCGCTGACCCGGATGCGCCGCGTGATCTGGCCGCAGGCCTGGGCGCTCATGCTCTCCGGGTACAACAACCTGCTCGTGATGCTCATCAAGGGCACCGCGGTCGCCCTCTTCATCTCCCTGCAGGACTTGGCCTACCAGGTCGATGAGCTGCGCCGGGACGCCGGGTCGACGCTCTTCGCCTACGCGATCGGATTCCTCATCTACTACCTGATCGCCCTGCTGGGCTCCCAAGGTGTGCGTCTGCTCGAGAAGCGGGCAAAGCGCAAGCTCGGGATGCCCGTGGGTAGTGCGCACGCCGGAGCGGGGGCGAGCCTGTGAGTACCACGACCACCACCGCCGGCACGACCCGCGAGTCGGTGCCGCTGACTCGGTCCCACATCACCCTGCTCGTCTGCTCCGTCCTGCTGACGCTCGCGGCCGGCCTTGGCCTACCAGCGCTCGTCGTGGGGATCCTCGCTTGGCGCAAGAACGCCGAGGACCACCCCGCGGCCAAGCGCCTGACCCGCATCGGTTGGTACGTCTTCAGCGTCTTCGCCGTCATCGGCGTGCTCCTGGCCCTCCAGTTGTGGTCGATGACCGACTCCTTCGACCAGTTCTGGAGCTGGGAGGCAGCGGCAGAAGTCTTCCCGCAGCTGCTCGAGGCCTTCCTCAAGGTCACTCTGCTCATCACCGTCATCGGCACGGCGATCGCGGCGATACTCGGTCTGATCCTGGCGGTGGCCACGGAGAGCATCCCGCGGTTCCTGTCGGTGCCGTTGCGATGGCTCATGGACGTCATCCGGATGACGCCGCTGATCGTGCAGTTGATCTTCGTGTTGTACATGGTCCCTCCGGACTGGCCGCCGCTGTGGATCGGTACCGTCGTCATCGGCGTGCACTACGCGATGTACATGGCGGAGTCCTACATCGCCGGTATTGCCTCGGTCGACCCGGGCCAGTGGGAGGCCGCCAAGGCCCTCAGCTTCTCGACCGGTCGCACGTGGGGGGCGGTGGTGCTGCCGCAGGCGCTGCGAGCGACGCTCCCGTCCCTGGGCAACTGGGCGATCTCGATGTTCAAGGACACGCCCTACCTCTTCGGCATCTACGTCGTGGAGATGGTGCGCGTCGCCTACCAGTACGGCGGCAACACCTTCCGTTACAACGAGGCCTTCACCCTGGCTGGTCTGATCTTCCTCGTCGCGAGCCTCATCACGGCCGTGGCCGTCCGAAAGTTGGAGAAGTCCCTTGTCTACTGAGTCCGAGACCGCTGCCACGCCCACTCCGCCGACGGGTGGCACCCCGGTCATCCGTTTCGAGGACGTGGAGAAGAAGTTCGGCGAGACGACCGTGCTGTCAGATCTCAACTTCGATGTCGCCCCGGGTGAGCGGGTGACACTCATCGGGCCCAGTGGTTCGGGCAAGACGACGATCCTGCGCCTGGTCATGACGCTGGAGCACCTGACCGGCGGCTACATCTGGATCAACGGCGAGCCGTTGACCCACGACCGCCGCAACAACCAGCGGGTGGAGCTGCGTCCGAAGGAGGTCGCCAAGACCCGCAAGAAGATCGGCATGGTCTTCCAGCACTTCAACCTCTTCCCGAACATGACGGTCCTGGAGAACATCACCGAGGCACCGATCAACGTGCTCGGTCGGAACAAGAAGCAGGCCAGGGACCGGGCGCAGGAGCTGCTCGACCAGGTCGGTCTGGGTGACCGCTCCGGTGCCCGTCCGAGCCAGCTCTCCGGTGGCCAGAAGCAGCGCGTGGCGATCGCCCGTGCGCTCGCGATGGACCCGGAGATCCTGCTGCTCGACGAGGTCACCTCTGCGCTCGACCCCGAGCTCGTCGGTGAGGTGCTCGGCGTCCTGCGCAAGGTCGCCGACGAGACGGACATCTCGATGCTCATCGTCACCCACGAGATGCAGTTCGCCCGGGACGTCTCGCACAAGGTGATGATGTTCGACGGCGGTCAGATCCTCGAGCAGGGCAAACCCGACGACCTGCTGAGCAACCCGCAGCACAAGCGCACCCAGCGTTTCCTCGAGTCGATCCTCTGACCATTCCACGCGCTGGCCGAGGTGTGACGAGCGTCAGCGAGGAGCCTCGAGGCCACGCCTGACCATTCCACGCGCTGGCCGAGGTGTGACGAGCGTCAGCGAGGAGCCTCGAGGCCACGCCTGACCATTCCACGCGCTGGCCGAGGTGTGACGAGCGCCAGCGAGGAGCCCTCGAGTCGATCCTCTGACCATGCCTCGCGCTGGCCGAGGTGTGACGAGCGTCAGCGAGGAGCCTCGAGGTCCCGCCCTTCGTGACGCTTGCTGGGCAAGCGCCTCAGGGGCTCGCCCTCGTCTGCCAGACGCTCGCTGCGCAGGCCGCCAGTGGCCGAAGCCTCGAAACGACGCCCGCGCTCAGAGGTCGTCGGAGTCGACGATCCGGTAGGCGTAGCCCTGCTCGGCGAGGAAGCGCTGGCGGTGCGCGGCGAACTCCGCGTCGACGGTGTCCCGGGCGACGACGGTGTAGAAGTGCGCGGTGCGGCCGTCCTCCTTGGGGCGCAGCAGCCGGCCCAGGCGCTGGGCCTCCTCCTGGCGCGAGCCGAAGGTCCCACTGACCTGGATGGCCACGGTCGCCTCGGGCAGGTCGACGGAGAAGTTGGCCACCTTGGAGACGACGAGCAGGTTGGTGCGGCCCTCGCGGAAGTCGGCGAAGAGCTCCTGGCGCACCGTGACCGAGGTCTCGCCGGTGATCAGGTCCGCGTCCAGCTGCTCGGACAGCTCGTGCAGCTGGTCGAGGTACTGGCCGATGACCAGGGTCGGCTCGCCCTGGTGCTGGTCGACGATCCGGCGCACCACGCCAGGCTTGGCCGGTGAGCACGAGGCCAGCCGGTACCTGTCCTCGGCCTCGGCGGTCGCGTAGGCCATCCGCTCGGCATCGCTGAGGGTCACCCGCACCTCGACGCAGTCGGCGGGGGCGATGTATCCCTGTGCCTCGATGTCCTTCCACGGCGCGTCGAAGCGCTTGGGCCCGATGAGCGAGAAGACGTCCGCCTCGCGGCCGTCCTCGCGCACCAGCGTCGCGGTCAGCCCGAGACGGCGGCGGGCCTGCAGGTCGGCGGTCATCCGGAAGATCGGCGCCGGCAGCAGGTGCACCTCGTCGTAGACGATCAGGCCCCAGTCGCGGGCGTCGAGCAGGTCGAGGTGCGGGTAGGCGCCCTTCCGCTTGAGGGTGAGCACCTGGTAGGTCGCGATGGTCACCGGGCGCACCTCCTTGCGCGCCCCGGAGTACTCGCCGATCTCGTCCTCGGTCAGCGTCGTGCGGGCCAGCAGCTCCTCGCGCCACTGCCGTGCGCTGACGGTGTTGGTCACGAGGATCAGGGTGGTGGCCTTCGCCGCGGACATCGCACCCGCGCCGACGAGCGTCTTGCCTGCGCCGCAGGGGAGGACGACGACGCCGGAGCCGCCGTCCCAGAACCCGTCGACCGCGTGCTGCTGGTAGGGCCGCAGGCTCCAGCCGTCCTCGGTGAGCGCGATCGGGTGCGCCTCGCCGTTGACGTAGCCGGCGCGGTCCTCGGCGGGCCAGCCGACCTTGAGCAGCTCCTGCTTGAGGGTGCCCCGCTCGGAGGGGTGGACGACGACCTCGTCGGGGGAGAGCTGCTCACCGACGAGCGGCTTGATCTTCTTGTGCCGCAGGGCCTCGGTGAGCACCGCGCGGTCGGTCGTGCGCAGGACGAGCTGGTCGCCGTCCTTCTCCAGCACGAGGCGCCCGTAGCGATCCATCGTGTCCGCGATGTCGACGAGCAGCGCCTGCGGGACCGGGTAGCGCGAGTGGGTGACCAGGGCGTCGACGACCTGCTCGGCGTCGTGGCCGGCAGCGCGCGCGTTCCACAGGCCCAGTGGGGTGACCCGGTAGGTGTGGATGTGCTCCGGGGCGCGCTCCAGCTCGGCGAAGGGGGCGATGGCCCGGCGTGCATCGGCAGCCTTGTCGTGGTCCACCTCGAGCAGGAGGGTCTTGTCGCTCTGGACGATCAGAGCGCCGTCGGTCATCACAGCGATGTGTACCCGTCGGTCGAGGGTCCCCCCATGGTCGCGAAGAGGACGACCCCGATGATCGCGACGAGGACCACCAGGCTGAGCAGCACGAGGGTGATCCAGCCGATGCGGGTCATCTTCTTCGCGTGCTCGGGGTCGCTCGCGTTCTGGGTGAGGCCCAGGATGCCGAAGATCAACGGGATGAGGCCGACGAGGCAGCAGATGCCCGAGAGGGTCAGGACCCCCGAGATCACGCTCAGCACGACCGCGGAGGTGTTCGTCGGAGTGGGGTTGCCGTACTGGCCGGGGCCGGGCATCTGGCCGGGGGGCATCGAGCCGGGGGGTACCTGACCGGGACCGCCGGTCGCGGCTGGCCGGTAGTCCGGCAGCTGACCGCCGGTGGCGTCCGGCCGGGATGGCTGCGAGGCGCCGTACGGGTCCGACGCTCCGCTCTGGTGGGGGTCCTGGGTCATGTCCTCGTGTCCTCTCGGTCAGCCCTGCACTGAGCCGCTGACCACGGTACGGGATGCGTCACAATGGACCCATGTCGTCCATTGCACTGCCGCAGTCGGAGCCGATGACGGGTCTGCCGCCGAAGGTCACCGTGTACGAGGTCGGGCCGCGGGACGGCCTGCAGAACGAGAGGGACACCGTCCCGACGCAGGTGAAGGCGCAGTTCATCCGCCGTCTGCTCGACGCAGGCTTGGAGACCGTGGAGACGACCTCCTTCGTCCACCCGAGGTGGGTGCCGCAGCTCGCCGACGCGAGTGAGCTGCTGGCCGACCTCGACGAGGTGGGCCGCAGCCCCCTTCGTCCCGTCCTCGTGCCCAACGAGCGCGGACTGGACCGCGCCATGGAGGCCGATGTCGAGGCCGTGGCGATCTTCGGCAGCGCGACGGAGGCCTTCGCGCAGAAGAACCTGGGCCGCTCCCGCGAGGAGTCGGTCGAGATGTTCGCGCCGGTCGTGAAGCGCTCGCAGGACGCCGGAATGTGGGTGCGGGCCTACGTGTCGATGTGCTTCGGCGACCCGTGGGAGGGCCCGGTGCCCGTCGACCGGGTGGCCGACGCGTGCGCCGAGCTGATGGATCTGGGCTGCGACCAGCTCTCCGTCGGCGACACGATCGGAACGGGCACGCCCGGCCACGTCGAGGCACTGCTCGCCGCGCTCGAGCAGCGGGGGATCGGGATGGACCGGATCGGCGTGCACTTCCACGACACCTACGGTCAGGCCCTGTCCAACACGCTGACCGCTCTGCGCGCCGGCGTCAGCGTCGTCGACGCCTCCACCGGTGGCCTCGGCGGCTGCCCCTACGCCAAGTCCGCGACCGGCAACCTCGCGACCGAGGACCTCGTCTGGATGCTCAACGGCGCGGGCGTGGAGACCGGGCTCGACCTCGACAAGCTGGTCGCCACGAGCGTGTGGATGGCCCAGCAGCTCGGCAAGCCCTCCGCCTCGCGGGTGGTCAAGGCACTCTCCGGCGCCTGATCGCCTCAGCCGTCGACGACCACGCCGGTGATCCGGTGCAGTGAGTAGACCTGCGGCTTGGCGTCGACCTCGCCGATGACGCGACCACCGTCGACGGCGACCGGGTGGAAGAGGAGGTGCTTGGTCGCGCCGACCGAGTCGGTGAGGCCGATCCACGCCGGCAACCGGTCCGCGGCGGCCTCCCGCAGCAGGGCCGAGGTGCTCGCCGGGTCCAGCGCCGGGATGACCGGTGACCCGTCGCCGGGTTGGGCACGCTGGCGCTCGGCCGCATCCTCCCCCTCGCGCAGCCGGGCGAGGACGATCGGTGCCGGGTCGGGTTGGACGTCGGTGACCGGACGGTCCCGACGCGGACTGACCCGCGAGGCCGTCGGCGTGGTGGCGACGACGCCGCCCGAGCCCTCCAGTGCCGGGGTCTGGCCGGCCTCGCGCAGGGCCTCGATGAGCACGGCCGGCCCGACGGGCGAGATGAGCACCGTGGGCGCGATCTGGCGCAGCTGCAGGTGGCTCAGATCGCGGTGCGCGAGCAGTGCCTCCAGGTGCGTCGGGTCGTCACCGCGCAGATAGCTGCCCGCGGCCCCGCCCCGCAGCTGGCCGTGCCGGCGGGCGACGTCGCGGACGAGGTAGTCCAGCGGTTGTGGGACCTCGGTCGCGCTGAACCGAGCCAGGGCCTCCAGCAGGTCGTCGGCCGTCCATCCCGAGTCCAGCGCCCCGCGCAGACTCTGCTCGCTGAACCGGTGCACCCCGGCGCCTCCGCGGGACTCGAGCACGGCGCTGCGACGCAGCAGGGCCGCCAGCTCGGGGACGGGCGTGCCGGGCACGATCGCGGTGAGGTCCGCCTGGAGCAGAAGCCGGTCGACGGGGTCGGGCACGAAGTCGGTGAGGACCCCGGCCGCCCGGTCCGAGCTCTCGAGGAGGGTCCGACCCGCGGTGCCGAGGGCGTGCCGCCCGGTGACCCCGAGCACCTCGCCCTCGCGCAGCAGTCCGGCGACGACGCTCTCGACGTCGTGGGGCATCCGTCGGGGACGCCGTCGGCGCAGCAGATCGACGACCCGGTCGGTCTCGGGGGCGCAGCCCTCGGGCAACTCCGCGAGGATCGTCAGCACCTCGCGGCGCAGCGGCCGGATCGGCGGCCAGACGTGGCCCTCGGACAGGGCATTGACCCGGCCACCATCGTCGGGGGCCGGGACGACGCAGGAGCGAAGGGAGGTCAGCCACGGCTGTGCGAGAGCCACCCAGCGGTGCGCCGGGTCGAGGGAGCGCCAGGCCTCCACCTCGGTGGTCAGCCGCCACGTCGGCTCCAGGGCCCGGTCGTCAGCGACCAGCGCGGCGCCGAGGGCCAGCTCGAGCAGGAGGGTCGCACTCGCCTCGTCGAGGTCCATGCGGGAGGCGAGGGTGCGCAGGTCGCGCACCGCCAGGCCGCCGCTGCGCAGGACGCGAGGACGCATCGCCTCGACGCGGTCCAGCAGCTCGTCGACGAGGGCGACCAGCTCGGTCGCGGCAGCGGTGGCTGCCCGGTCGACGTCCTCGAGCGCACGGACCGGGGCGGGGTCAGCCCCCTCCGGTGCCCCGTCCCGCCGCCCACGCTGGTGATGGGACCCAACGACATCGCCTTCGTCCAGCGGGCCATCGAGGAGACGGCCCCCGCGTACGGCCAGACCGACCTCGCGGGGGGCAGTGACGTGCTCGGCGTCGACGGCGACGAGCAGTCCCGCGTCGAGGAGGCCCCCGACCGCCTGACCCGTGCGGCTGGTCGTGTCCGAGGGCCGGGCCGCGGTCGGACCGTGCCAGGCGATCCGGTGCAGGACGCGCTCGGCCTCGGTCCCGACGGACTCGATGGCGCCGGGGAGGTCGTCCGGCAGGGTGTGTGCGAGTGAGCCGGCCGGGGCGCCGAGCCCGGCAGGGTGTGGACCCAGGACCTCGACCACACTGCCGGCGACCTGCCGACCGGTGGCCGATTCCCAGAGCAGGGCGGCCCGGGCGAGGTCCTCGACGAGCTCGGCGGCGCGCGACTCGTGCGTGCCCAGCAGGCCGGCGACGGCAGGGGCGTCGACCCCGACGACGAGGCAGGCCTGCAGGGCGCTCAGGTGCGGCAAGTCGAGGTGGTCGATGGCACGGGCGGTGCTCGCCCGGGTGCTGGCGCGCGCGGCGAGTGCGGTCAGGTCGGCGGGCTGCGGCCGGGCCAGGTCCGGGCGCAGCTCCAGCAGGGCCACCAGCTCCTCGTCGGTGCGGTGGCGGATGTCCTCGGCGAGGGAGCGCACCGATCCACGGTAGTTCACCCCGACGCGCCGGGCCTACGGGGCAGCGCTCGGGCTCACCGGCTGTCGCTCGGTGGTGGGCGCGATGCCGTTGACCTCCGGGGAGATCAGGTGCTCCAGACGCAGCATCAGCCAGGCGACGAGGAGCAGCCCGGCGACGATCGCGGCGAGGAAGAGCGTCGCCAGCCCGCGCTCGAGCAGGACCCCCGCCACGACCGGACCGATGACGCCGCCGGACATGAAGGCGGCGGACTGGATGGCGTTGACCCGTCCGCGCAGGTGGTCGGGGGCCAGATCGTTGGCCATGACGGGCAGAGTCGGTTGCAGCAGCGTCTCGCCGAGACCGAAGAGGCCCAGGAAGGCGACGACCAGGACGGCGGCGGTCAGCGTGCCCGGCAGCAGACCGCTCGCGCCGAGGGCCAGCCAGGCCAGGAGCCAGATGCCGAGCATGACCAGACCGACCCGGGTGCGCCGGTGGCCCTCGATCCGCTGGAGGACCCAGAACTGCAGCAGCACGATCACAGCGGTGTTGACGGCGAAGGCAACTCCGATGGCCTCGGTGCTCACCTGCGAGACGCCGCGGGCGAACGCGGGGATGCCCGCCTCGAGCTGGCCGTAGCCGACGAAGCTCGTGATCAGGCCGATGAGCAGGATCCACCGCATACCGGGCAGTCGCAGCACCGTGAGGTAGCTGGCAGGAGCGGCGTCCTCGGCCGGGTGCGCGGAGCGGGCGGTGACGTGCCGCAGCGGCCCGAGCAGCCAGATGCCGGGGATGAGGATGAGGACGGCGTCGACGAGGTAGATCGCCTCGAAGGTCACCGGACGCGAGACCTCGACGAACATCCCGGCGAGGAGCCCGCCCGCACCGATGCCGAGGTTGAGCAGAGCGAAGTTCACCCCGAAGTAGCGCTGCCGCAGGGGCCCGCGCACGAGCGCCGAGATGAAGGTGTTGCCCGCGGCCCAGCCGATGCCGGCGGACAGACCCATGAGCGCGGCGGCGGCGAAGGCCACGGCCGCACTCGTCGCGAAGGCCATGACGAGCGCCCCCAGGCTCTGGGCGACCCCGGCGATGATGAGCATCCAGCGTGCCCCGATCGCGTCGGTCAGGCTGCCCATCGGTCCGGACATGACCGCCGCGACGAGCGCGAGGACGGCCATGACGGTGCCCGCGGTGTCGAGCGAGAGATGGCGCACCTCGTGGAGGTAGATGACGGTGAAGGGCAACGTCATCCCGCGCCCCAGGTGCTGCAGGGCGACCGTCGACAGCAGGAAGCGTCCCTCGCGGGGCAGGGCCCGCCAGAAGCCGGGCAGGCCGCGGCCGATCTCGTCGGCGCGGACATCACGGGGGAGGGCACTCACCGGCCCATCCTCTCCCGGGCGAGCGACAGCCGACGACCCGATCCGGGTACCCGGGAGTGCCCCATCCTTCGAGGCTGCCTGCGTCGCGCCCCACGACGATCTCGTCGGCCTATGTTGGAGTCATGGCACTCCCCCCGACAGGTACCCAGTGGCAGCTGACCAGCGGTGACGTCGAGGCCGTAGTCGTCGAGGTGGGCGGTGGGCTGCGCACGCTCACCGTCGCCGGGGTCGACGTCGTGGCCGGGTACCCGGTGGGTGACATGGCGCCGGCGGGGCGCGGGCAGCTGCTCGTGCCGTGGCCCAACCGCATCCGCGACGGGCGATACCGCTTCGACGGGCGCGAGCACGAGCTGCCGATCACCGAGCGGTCCACCGACAACGCCAGCCACGGACTCGTGCGGTGGGAGGCCTTCCGCCCGACCGAGCGTGATGAGGACCGGGTCGTGCTGGTGCACACGCTCCACCCGCGGCCGGGCTACCCCTTCGCCCTCGAGGCGCGGGTCGCCTGGCAGGTCGACCCACGCGGGTTGACCTGCGCCACGACCATCACCAACGTCGGCCACGACGCCGCGCCCGTCGGGTACGGCGCCCACCCCTACCTCGCCCTGGGCTCCACCCCGGCATCGCAGGCGCGACTGACCGTGCCCGCCGACCGGGTCGTGCTCGTCGATCCCGACCGGAAGCTGCCGGTCGGGACGCACGAGGTGGCGGACTCCCCCTTCGACCTGCGCGGTGGGGAGCCACTCGGCGACCGGGACATCGACAACGCGTACACGGGTCTGGAGCGCGGACCCGACGGCTGCTGGACGGTCACCCTCGAGGGTGGGCCCGCTGGCCGCACCACCCGCCTGTGGGGTGGGCCCGGGCTGGACTGGGTGCAGGTCTTCACCGGGCGCTCCACCCCGGCGAGCCTCGGCGAGGGACTGGCGACCGGCATCGCCGTCGAGCCCCTGGCCTGCCCGCCGGACGCCTTCAACTCGGGCGAGGGCGTCATCGACCTGCAGCCCGGGGCCACGTGGACGGGCCAGTGGGGCATCGAGATCGGCTAGGAACCCTCGCCGTTGGGGCCGGGCGCGCCCCACGGGTTAACCTTGGTCCGGGCGTGCGTTGTCGCACGCCCGTTGAAACGAGTACGAGCAACTGTCGAGCAACGAGGTGCACGGTGCCCACTGGCAAGGTCAAGTGGTACGACGCGGAGAAGGGCTTCGGCTTCATCTCCGGGGACGACGGCGAGGATGTCTTCCTGCACGCCAATGCCCTGCCCGAGGGCGAGTCGACCATCAAGGGCGGCACGCGCGTCGACTACGGAGTCGTCGAGGGACGCCGCGGCGCCCAGGCGCTGTCCGTGACCATCATCGACGCCCCGCCGAGCGTGGCCAAGAACCTGCGCCAGCGTGATCGCAAGCCGGCCGACGAGATGGTCGGCATCGTCGAGGACGTCATCAAGCTGCTCGACAACGTCTCCAACGGACTGCGTCGCGGTCGATACCCGGAGAGGGCCCAGGGCGCCCAGCTCGCCCAGGTCCTGCGTCGGGTCGCCGACGACCTGGAGGGCTGACCATGCCACCGCGCACCAAGACCGATGCCGTCCTCGCGGCGGCCGTCGAGCCCGCTCGACGTGAGCTCCTCGAGGCGACGAAGGGTGAGGGTGTCGGCGAGCACGTCGGCTTCACCCTCGATGCCGATCGCCTCGGCACCCACTGGTTCGAGGCCACCCTGCCCGGCTACGGCGGCTGGTGCTGGGCCGTGACCGTCACCCGGGTGCCGCGCGCCAAGGCCGCGACCGTCTGCGAGTCCCAGCTGTTGCCGGGCGAGGGCGCGGTCCTCGCCCCGGAGTGGCTGCCCTGGTCGCAGCGGCTCGCCCCCGGCGACGTCGGTCCCGGCGACGTCACCCCCAAGGTCGACGAGGACCCCTACCTCGAGTGGGGCTTCGAGGCCACCGGCGAGGAGGACGTCGACGCCGTCGCGCTCTGGGAGCTGGGCCTGGGCCGCACCCGCGTCCTCTCCGCCGAGGGGCGCGACGCCGCTGCCCAACGGTGGTACGACGGCAGCCACGGCCCGAAGGCCGAGGTCGCGCTCAAGGCCCCCGCGCCGTGCGGTGAGTGCGGTTACTTCCTGCCGATGCCGGGCGAGCTGCGCCGGGTCTTCGGTGTCTGCGCCAACGAGTGGAGCCCCAGCGACGGCGGTGTCGTCAGCAAGGACCACGGCTGCGGCGCGCACTCCGAGATCGACATGCCGGCCCCCGAGCCGGAGAAGGTCGGGACCCCGATCCTCGACGACGGGGTCGTCGAGGCCCTCTGAGGACTGCTCGGCGCCGACCGGCCCGGTGAGCCGGGGGTGGGTGCTGGTGAGCGGCAACCCGGCGCGCGCCCCCCTCGCGGGCGCGCTTACGATTGGCGCCCATGAGCACTCCTGCGCGCCCTTCGACCGAGGGCTCCGTCCTCGAGCGCCATTTCAAGATCGCCGAACGCGGTTCCACCGTCGCTCGCGAGGTCCGCGGCGGCGTCGCGACCTTCTTCACGATGGCCTACATCGTGGTCCTCAACCCGCTGATCATCGGCACCCAGGCCGACTCGACGGGCGGATTCCTCGGCGGCGGTGACGAGCCGAACCTCGCGATGGTCGCCGCGACCACCGCGCTCGTCGCCGGTGTGATGACCCTCCTGATGGGGGTCGTGGCCAACTACCCGCTGGCCCTGGCCGCCGGACTGGGCCTGAACGCCTTCGTCGCCTTCGGTATCGCCAAGCTGCCGGAGATGACCTGGGCGGACGCCATGGGGCTGATCGTCCTCGAGGGCCTGATCATCCTGGTGCTGGTGCTCACCGGCTTCCGCAAGGCGGTGCTGCACGCCGTGCCCCCGCCACTGAAGACGGCGATCAGTGTCGGCATCGGCCTCTTCATCACCGTCGTCGGCCTCGTCGACGCCGGCTTCGTGCGCAAGGCCGAAGGGGGACCCCTGGGTGAGCTGGGCGTCGGAGGCTTCCTCGCCGGCTGGCCACTCCTCGTCTTCGTCATCGGCCTCTTCATCATCGTCACGCTGCACGTGCGCGGCGTGCGCGGCGCGATCCTCTACGGGATCCTCGGTACGACCGTGCTCGCGATCGTCGTCGAGGCGATCTTCTCCATCGGCAGCCAGACCAACGCCGAGGGCGAGATGGTCAACCCGACCGGCTGGGGGCTGAACGTCCCGACCATCCCGAGCCAGGTCTTCGAGATGCCGAACTTCGGCCTGATCGGTGACTTCAGCCTGCTCGGGTCCTTCGACAAGATCGGCATCGTCTCCGCCTCGCTGCTCGTCTTCACGATCCTGCTCGCCGACTTCTTCGACACGATGGGCACGATGGTCGCCGTCGGTGCCGAGGGCGACCTGCTCGACGAGGAGGGCAACCCGCCCAACTCGCAGCGGATCCTCGTCGTCGACTCGCTCGCCGCGGCGGCCGGTGGTGCCGCCTCGGTCAGCTCCAACACCAGCTACATCGAGTCCGCGTCCGGTGTGGGCGAGGGCGCCCGCACCGGTCTGGCCTCGATCGTCACGGGCATCCTCTTCCTGCTCGCGACCTTCCTCTCGCCCCTCGTCTCGATCGTCCCCTACGAGGCCGCGACGCCGGCGCTCGTGCTGGTCGGCTTCCTGATGATGCAGCAGGTCAAGGAGATCGACTGGGACGACCTGGAGATCGCGATCCCGGCGTTCCTGACGATCATCCTGATGCCCTTCACGTACTCGATCACCGCCGGTATCGGCGCCGGCTTCGTCACCTACGTCTTCATCAAGATCGTGCGCGGCAAGTTCTCCGCGATCCACCCGCTCATGTGGCTCGTCGGCGTACTCTTCGTCCTCTACTTCGCGATCGACCCGATCAAGGACGTCCTCGGCGTCAGTTGAGTCCCACGATTCCCGGGTGACCCGAGAAGCCCCGGCTCCGCATGAGTTTCATACTCCTGCGAAGCCGGGGCTTCTCTTGTCGAGCACTCCGGCTGGCGGGGCGAAGGGGGCGTGGCCGGCGAATCTCGAAGTGGCCGGGAAGTCTCGGGGTGGCCGGGACATCCGAGATCGGCTGCGTCGTGTCCCGGCCATGCCGAGGTGTGCCGGTCGGTCCTGGTGGACCCGGCCACGACAGTCCCCGGACCCACGGCCGCTCCAGTCGTCTGCTCGGTCAAGTGCGCCTGGTTGCCGGGTCAGGCTGCCCGGCGCATCGCTCGCTGGACGAGGTCGAACACCCGCTCGGGGTTGTCGAGGTCTGCCCACACGAGGCGCACCACGATGTATCCCGCGGCACGCAATCGGTCCTCGCGCGCCTTCTCCTGCTGCAGCGCCCGCCGTCCATCCGCTCCCGCGTACTTCACCATCCCGTCGAACTCCACGATCACCCGATCGCCCACGAGGAAGTCCACCCGCCCGACGAACCCTGTCGCGTCATGGATGTCGACCTGGCTGCGGACATCCATCCCGAGATCGGTGAGCAGGACACGCGTGCGGGTCTCGCCGACGGACTCGCACGCGGCGTCCGAACCCTCGATGACGAGTTCGAGTCGACGTCGGGCCCGTGGACCCAGTGCCAGGTCGTCACCAGCCTTCGCCACGGTGTCGGTGGTCACGCGCCCTTCGTGCAGCGCGCGATCAAGGCACACCAACCCCGGGAGCACCCCGTGCTCGACGACCAACTGGACGATCGCGACGGACACGGGCATGACGGACCTGTCATCGACCACGACAGGAGTGACGCCGGCAGGCCATGGGTGGAGGCCGATGCCGGAGCGGAGCCGGCGGCGTGGGGTCGAGCACACGACGTCGACCCTGGCGACCGGGCCTCCCCACGCCGGCAGCCCGTGCAGGACCGCGGCGCTCATGTGTGAGGCAGCCGCCCCGGGACGGTCCACGAGCACGGCCCGGGTGCACAAGCCCAGTCGCTGCTCAGGGGTGGCCTCGCGCCAGACCGATCCAGCGGCGAAGAGTCCACGCCGTATTCGCACCAGAATGCCCCTCCGGACCAGCCGAGCCACCGTGAGCTCGTCCACGTCGGCCTCGCCCAGCTGACTCGTCGTGCAGATCTGGCCATTGGCGGTCAACAGGGCCCGGGTGCGTGCGTCCACACCGCCATGGTGGCGCGATTCCCCCCTTCGCGCGGTGGGGTCATCCACAGGCTCGCGGTGGAGGTCGCCGGGTGCGTCCGGGCCGGCAACTCCCGTCGTGGCCGGGAAATCTGACGATGCCCGGCTCACGACCCGGCCATGCGCGGATGACCCGGTCGTCCTCGGGCAACGCGGCCCGGGAAGGCTGAAGGGAGGGGAGGGTCACGTGGCTCGTCGCAGCGCGGACTCCCACCCCGGACTGCTGCTGGCCGGTCCTCACGGAATAGTTAGCACAGGTAATGAGTTGTGCTAACGTGATTCCCGCGAAAGGAGCCTCTTGACCCAGACCCCCACCCGAGCCCTCACTGCGAAGAAGGTCGCCGCCCTCAGCGAGGACCTGCGGTTGGCGTGCATGCGCATCAGCCGGCGCATCCGCTTCGAGGGCGCCGATGAGATCGCGCCCCACCAGTTCAGTGTGCTGGCCCGCCTCGAGCGTGGAGCGCTGACACCCCGAGCCCTGGCCGACATCGAGAAGGTCTCCGCGCCGAGCATGACCCGCACCGTCGGCTGCCTCGCCGACGAGGGCCTGGTCGAGCGGCACGACGACCCCGACGACGGCCGCCGCGTCCTCGTCGAGCTGACCGCCACGGGCCGCGCTTCCCTCCTTCAGATCCGTCGCCAGCGCGGCCGCTGGATGTCCGAGCGCGTGCAGGAGCTGACCGCGCACGAGCAGGCCACCCTCACCGACGCCGCCGAGATCCTGACGAGGATCGCCGCCCGATGAGCCCGACCTTCGCCTCCCTGTCCGTGCGCAACTACCGCGTCTACGCCACCGGTGGGATCGTCTCCAACACCGGCACCTGGATGGGCCGCACCGCCCAGGACTGGGTCGTGCTCACCATGCTGACCGACCACTCCGCGACGGCACTGGGCATCGTCACCGGCCTGCAGTTCCTGCCGATGCTGGCCCTCGCCCCGTGGGCCGGCTCGGTCATCGACCGCGTGCCCAAGCGGGCGCTGCTCATGGTCAGCCAGGCGATGCTCGGTCTGGCCGCCCTCGTGGGTGGCGTGCTCGTCGTGACCGGCACCGCCCAGCTGTGGCACTTCTACCTCATCGCCCTCGCGACCGGTCTGGCCACCGCCTTCGACAACCCGGCCCGCCAGTCCTTCGTCTCCGAGATGGTTCCGATGAACCGCCTGGCCAACGCCGTCGCGCTCAACAGCGCCTCCTTCAACCTCGGTCGCCTGGCCGGCCCGGGTGTGGCCGGCCTGGTCATCGCCGCCTTCGGGTCCGGCCCGGCGCTGCTGCTGAACGCCGCGTCCTTCGGTGCGGTGATCTTCGCGCTGACCCTCATGCGCACCAGCGAGCTGAGCCCGGCGCCCCGCGCCACCGGTCGTGGTGGCGTCCGGGAGGGGCTGCGCTACGTGCGCGGACGCCCCGACATCCAGCTCGTGCTGCTGCTCGTCTTCGTGCTGGGCACCTTCGGCCTGAACTTCCAGATGACGATCGCCCTGATGGCCACCGAGGTCTTCGACCGCGACGCCCAGGGCTACGGACTGCTCGGCACGATCCTGGCCATCGGCTCACTCAGCGCGGCGCTCTACTCCGCCCGGCGCAACCAGCCCCGCCTGCGGGTGCTGCTGATCTCGCTGACCGGCTTCACGATCGCCGCGACCGCAGCAGCCCTCGCCCCCACCTACTGGACCTTCGCCATCGCCCTCGCCGCATGCGGGGGGACGGCGCTCAGCGCGACGACCACCGCGAACGCGATGGTGCAGATGCGCTGCGACCCGTCGATGCGCGGACGCGTCATGGCGTTGTACATGGCGCTCTTCGTCGGAGGTAAACCGCTGGGCGCCCCGATCATCGGCGTCGTCGGCGACGTCCTCGGCCCGCGCTGGACAGTCGGCGTCGGTGCGATCGCGGTCGGCATCACGCTGGCCGCCGTCGCCCGCTGGATGATCAGGCACGAGAATGTCCGGGTGAGCTACTCCTACAGCCAGCGACCGCACCTGCGGGTCACCCGCCCGGCTCCCGAGGCCCAGGCCGAGGTCGCGGCCCGATGACCCCGCGCTTTCGTCGCAACATGACGCTCTTCGTGCTCTTCGCGCTCGTCATCGTCGCGGCCATCGCCGCGCTGGTCTAGGGTCCAGCGGCGTCAGAGTCGCTCGGCCACGTGGTCGATGCAGGCCAGCAGAGCGGAGACGTCATCGGGGTCGACCGCCGGGAAGGTCCCGATCCGCAGCTGGTTGCGTCCCAGCTTGCGGTAGGGGTCGACGTCGACGACCCCGTTGCGGCGCAACGTCGCCGCGATGGCGGCCGCGTCGATCTGCTCGTCGAAGTCGATCGTGGCGACCACCCGTGAGCGGGCCGCCGGGTCCGTGACGAAGGGGGTGGTGTGCGCCCCCTTCGCCGCCCAGTCGTAGATGCGGGCCGAGGAGTCGGCGGTGCGGGCAGTGGTGAAGCCCAGCCCACCCGACTCGTTCATCCAGCGCACCTGCTCGTCCATGAGCGCCAGCGTGGAGATCGCGGGGGTGTTGAGGGTCTGGTCCTTGCGGGAGTTGTCGATCGCGCTCGTCAGGGACAGGAAGGCCGGGACCCACCGGTCGGTGCCCGCGAGCTCCTCGGCCCGGGCGATCGCCGCCGGGCTGAGCACGGCGAACCACAGCCCACCCTCGGAGGCGAAGGACTTCTGCGGGGCGAAGTAGTAGGCATCGGTCTGCGTGATGTCCACGGGCAGGCCGCCGGCGCCCGAGGTCCCGTCGACGAGCACCAGCGCGTCGGGGTCGGCGCCCTCGGGACGCACGACCGGGGCCATGACTCCGGTCGAGGTCTCGTTGTGCGGCCAGGCGTAGGCGTCGATGCCCGCCTCGGCGAGGGGATGGGTCAACGACCCGGGCTCGGCCGAGCGGATGCTCGGCTCGGCGAGGAAGGGAGCGCGGGTGGCAGCAGCGGCGAACTTGCCGGAGAACTCGCCGAAGACCAGGTGCTGGGAACGCTCGCGGACGAGCCCGACGGTGGCGATGTCCCAGAACGCGCTCGCCCCCCCGTTGCCGAGGACGACCTCGTAGCCGTCAGGGAGGCCGAAGAGCTGCGTCAGCCCCTCGCGCAGGGAGGCGACGATCGAGCGCACCGGCGCCTGCCGGTGGGAGGTGCCCATGACACTGGTGGCGATCTGCTGCAGGTGCTCGACCTGCTCGAGGCGAACCTTCGAGGGGCCGGAGCCGAAGCGTCCGTCACGGGGGAGGAGGCCGATGGGGATGCGGATCTGGTCGCTCACGCCACGGATTGTCCCCCACGAGCGGCCGAGCCGGTCAGGGCGTCCCGGAATCCGGCACCTGGGCGATCTCGGAGGACTTCGGCTCGCTGATGTCCACCGGCTGACCCCACTCGCTGGCCGTCACCTCCGCGGAGACGTCGTTGGCCGAGAAGGACATCTTGCGGATGAGGTCGTCGCCATCGAGCCAGACGTCGTAGAGGATCTTCTCGGCCGTCCCGGGGGCCTTCTCCATGCCGAGCTCGGCCAGGGCCCGCTGCGAGTCGACGCTGGCGGTGTAGTGCGTCGTCTGGATCCCGCCGACCTTCTCCTTGCCCTTGATCCCGGCCTTCTCGAGCCCGGCCACGAAGGCATCGAGCTGGTTGCGCATGCTCAGGATCTGGATCTGCTGCAGGGTCTGCCCCACCATGGGGTTGTCGGAGTCCTCCTCGACCGGCACCCACTTGGGCGGCTGCGCGAGATAGTACTGACCGTCGACCAGCAGGTAGCCCAACTGCTGCCCACCCAGGTCGACATCCATGTCGAGGGCGTTGCGCGACAGGTCCTGGGCACCGCTGGCCGTGGCGTTCGTGGACTCGCCCATCCGGACCTCGACGTCGATGTGCACGGTCGGCGTCTCGTCGACGGCCGCCTCGAGCTTGCCGGTGAACTCCTCCGGGTCGAAGGGCTTGCCCGTGTCGGTCGGCGTCGATGACGACTCCTGGGGGGAGGTCGTCGAGGAGTCGTCGTCAGCGGATGAGCCGGACTGCGTGGCCTCGTCCTTGGACGTGGCCACCGACGACGTGGACGGCGCCGCCGGCGTGGACTCGTTCTGCGGCGCGGTCGGTCCCGGACCCGCACCACCGTCCGCGCACCCGGCGATGGTCAGGGCCAGGGCGGCGGCGAGCAGGGGCGGGGTCAGTCGCACGGTGTTCCTTCGGGTCAGGCGGTGGGCAGCTGGTCGAAGCCGGCGACGTCTGCGACCGCACGCGGGCCGGCTCCCACGTAGTTGCTGCTCGGGCGGATGAGGCGACCGGTGCGCTTCTGCTCCAGCACGTGCGCGGACCAACCGGCGGTGCGGGCGCAGACGAAGAGCGGGGTCATCATGTCGCCCGGGACCTCGGCGAAGTCCAGCAGGACCGCCGCCCAGTAGTCGACGTTCGTCTCCATCGTGCGGTCCGGGTAGCGCTCGGCCAGCTCGGCGATGGCGGCCTTCTCCAGCTCGAGGGCGACCTGGTAGCGGGGCGCGCCCAGACGCTTGCAGGTCTCACGCAGGACGGCGGCGCGGGGGTCGTAGGCGCGGTAGACGCGGTGCCCGAAGCCCATCAGGCGCTCCTTGTTGTCCAGCGCGTTCTTGACATACGTCGTGGCGTCGCCGGTGCGCTCGACACCCGCGATCATGTGCTGGGCGCGTGAAGGGGCGCCGCCGTGCAGCGGGCCGGACATCGCGCCGACCGCGCCGGAGAGACAGGCAGCAGCGTCGGCGCCGGTGGAGGCGATGACGCGTGCGGTGAAGGTGGAGGCGTTCATCCCGTGCTCGGCCGCGGACGTGAAGTACGCGTCGATCGCCTCGACGTGCTTCGGGTCCGGCTCGCCGCGCCACCGGATCATGAAGCGCTCGACGATGTTCCTGCCCTCGTCGACCCGTGCCTGCGGGACCATCGGCTCGTCCTGACCGTGCGCGGACTGGCCGATGAAGGACAGCGCCATGACCGACGCGCGGGCAAGGTCATCGCGCACCTGCGTGTCATCGACGTCCAGGAGCGGACGGAAGCCCCACAGCGGCGCGAGCTGGGCGAGTGCGGACTGGACGTCGACGCGGATGTCACCACTGTGCACCGGCAGGGGGAAGGGCTCGGCGGGCGGTAGCCCCGGGTCGAAGGAGTCGTCGACGAGCAGGCCCCAGACCCGACCGAAGGAGACCTTGCCCACGAGGTCGTTGATGTCGACGCCGCGATAACGCAGGGCGCCACCGGCCTTGTCGGGCTCGGCGATACGGGACTCGAAGGCGACGACGCCCTCGAGCCCGTGCTTGACATCGGTGTCGGACATTGTTGTGCCTCCAGTTCAGCGTCTGCAGCGCCCATTGTGCACTCTCGCCGCTGTGACGCACGCCCCTGTCCCTCTCGGAACCGACGGGTAGCATTCCCCGAGCCCCAACACACGGCGCGCCGCGACGGTCGGCGGAGGACGACGCACGAGACACGACAGGAGCGCGGTGGCACGCTCACGCCTTGGATACAGCCCGGCGCTGGACGGCGTCCGTGGCCTCTTCATGCTCTGCTTCATGGCCTACCACTTCGGAGTGGACCAGCTCGCGGGCATGTGGGTGTGCATCAACCTCTTCTTCGTCCTGTCCGCCTTCCTCATCACCCGGATCCTCGTGGAGGAGAAGGTCAGCCGCGGCGACATCGACGCGATCGCCTTCTACAAGCGCCGCGCCCGCCGACTGCTGCCGGCGCTCTTCCTCGTCCTCGGTTTCATCGTCACCTACGCCTTCCTCTGGGCCGACGAGACCGTGCGCCGCACCATCGGCGGCGACGTGCTGGCGACGCTCGGCTACGTCATGAACTGGCGCCTCATCGCCGAGGGCGACCAGTACTTCGGCACCCAGGGGGGCGCCTCCCCCCTTCGCCATGCCTGGACGCTGGCCATCGAGGAGCAGTTCTACGTCCTCGTCCCCTTCGTCATCCTCGCCCTCATGGTGCTCGCACGCTCGCGCCGCCTGATCACCCTCGTGCTGCTGCTCGGCGCAGTGGTGAGCGCGGTGTGGACCGCGGTGCTCGGCTTCCACGACGCCAGCGACTTCCCGCGCGTCTACTACGGGACCGATGCCCGCGCGCAGGCCCTCTTCATCGGTGCGGCCCTGGGTGTGTGGCTCGCCCCGGGCGCGAACGGCCGCGTCCCCACCTTCTCCCGGCCCGTGGTCACCGGCGCCGGGATCGTCGGCGTGGTCTCCAGCGTCGGTTCCTTCCTCCTCGTCGGGCCGTACTCGGGGTGGATGTTCAACGCCGGCGGCATGTTCTTCTTCGCGCTCGGCTCGGCGCTGCTCGTCATCGCCTGTGTCGACGCGCGCCCCAGCTGGGTGCACACGGTCTTCGGTTGGCGACCGCTGGCCCATGCCGGGCGCATGTCCTACGGGCTGTACCTGTGGCACTGGCCGATCTGGCTGGCCTTCGGCAACGGCCGTCTCAGCGACAGCGCGGTCGTGAACTTCGCGGTGTGTGCAGTGCTGACGGTGGGCGTCGCCCATCTCTCCTACACCTACGTCGAGCGTCCCATCATCGCGAAGGGGGTGCGTGGCCTCTTCCCGTCCGTGCGGTCCACGTCGGGCGCCACCGCGGCCGTCGTGACGCCGATCGTCGTCCTGGCCGGCACCGGCTTCGCCGTCGCGCAGAGCGCACCCGAGACCGCGGGCTCCCCACCGGTCGCCGCCGCGCCGGCCGGCCCGCCACCGACGGTCGTCGAGGGCCAGGCCGAGTACGCGCCGAAGGACCCGGCCCGCGTGGGCGTCTACGGCGACTCCGTCCCCTTCTACCTCGCTGACCGCTTCCCGGCGGGCGCCTTCCCCGGCGTCACCGTGCACAACTACGCCAAGGAAGGCTGCGACCTGCTCGCCGAGCCGATGAGCTGGGCGCCGGGCTTCCAGATGGGCAACCAGCCCGAGTGCGTCGCGCTGAAGGAGGAGTGGCCGCAGCAGTTCGAGCAGTCCGATGACGACGTCCTGCTGGTCTTCGCCTCGCCGCTGCTGGCCGTACCGCACGTCGTCGACGGCGAGCGGCTCTGGCTCGACGACGACGACTACCTCCAGCTGATCACCGACCGGCTCGACACGGTGCACGACGAGGCGATGGCTGCCGGCGCCGAGCAGGTGCAGCTCGTCAACGTCCCCTGCCGCAAGCCGGTCAAGGAGTCGATCCCCGAGGAGTTCCGCGTCGTCTTCGACTCCAGCCCGAAGATCGTGCAGGAGTACAAGGAGCCGGTGATGATCAACACCCTTGTCGAGGACTGGGCCGCGGGGTACGACGACGTCGAGCTGATCGACCTGCACCGGGCGCTGTGCTCGCAGGGCTACCAGGAGGAGATCGACGGCATCGAGGTCTTCAACGACTACCTGCACTTCTCGCCCGAGGCGACCCCGATGATCTGGAACTTCCTCCTCGGCCGGGTCAGCGAGAACTACCAGCAGGCGGGTTCATGAGCCTGACCCGCATCACCGGGGGGCTGACCACCTCGGCCGGTACGCAGCGGCTCGCGGCCCTGGACGGGTACCGCGGACTGTTCGTCGTCCTCGTGCTGCTCTACCACTTCGGGGTCACGGCGCTCGTCGGCGGCTGGGTCGGCATCAACCACTTCTTCGCCTTCTCCGGGTACCTGATCACGCGGCTGCTCATCTCCGAGTTCGCCAAGAACGGCACCATCGACGTCCTGCGCTTCTACCGACGGCGGGCCGAGCGCCTGCTGCCCGCGCTGCTCGTGACCTGCTCGGCGATCCTCGTCTCCGGCCTCTTCGCGGGGTCCGCCAACCGGCACCGCGACGCGGGCGACGTGCTCGCCACCCTGGGCTTCGTGCAGAACTGGCGCCTGGTCAGCCTGGAGGACACGTACTTCGAGCAGGTCGGCAACCCCTCGCCGCTGCGCCACGCGTGGACCCTCGGCGTGGAGGAGCAGTTCTACCTGCTCGTCCCGGCGCTCGTGGCGCTGCTCTTCCTTCTCTTCCGACGCAGTCGCACCGGTCGTCTCGTCGTCGTCGCCGCGCTCGCCCTGGCCTCCGCCTGGTGGAGCGCCCATCTCGCCGGCTCCGGGGTCGACTTCTCCCGCCTCTACTACGGCACCGATACGCGCGCGCAGGCCCTCCTCGTCGGCGCGGGGATGGCCGTTCTCCTGGGGCGGGACCATCGCGGACGACTGGGGCGGCGCCCTTCGCTCCCCGTGACGCAGGCGGTCGGCCTGCTCGGGTTCGTCATCTCCCTGTCCGCCTTCTTCATCGTGGGCCCGCGCAGCGAGTGGCTCTTCACCAGCGGCGGGATGCTCCTCTTCGCGATCGGCGCCGGGATGATGGGGATGACTGCTACCGACCCGCGCCCGATGCTGATCAACCGCATCGCCGGATGGCCACCGGCCGTGCTGCTGGGCCAGATGACCTACGGCCTCTACCTCTACCACTGGCCGATCCATCTCTGGCTGGGTCCGGTCCTGGAGGGGCTGCCCCTGGCCGTCTCGGTGGTCGTCCAGCTCGCGGTGACGGTCGGTGTCGCGTTCGTCTCCTTCAGGTGGCTCGAGGTGCCGGTGCTCCAGCACGGCTTCGGGGTGCTCCTGCCCGCCGGTCTACGCCGGCGCCCGGCTGGTCGTCGGGTGCGAGCCCGTCGCCGTGCCGGCACGCCCGTGTGGGCGGTCCCGGTGGCTGCGACCGCCGTGGTGGCAGTGCTCGCTGGGTTCACCTTCACTCGGCCGGTCAGCACGGCCGACCTCGACGTGCCGCCGCTGCTTGCCTCCGACGGCGAGTTCACGCGGGCCGACCCGCCGGTCGACATCGCCCTGCTCGGCGACTCCGTGGGGGTCTCCCTGGCCAAGGGCTGGCGAGGCGAGGACTATCCCGGCGTGGCCCTGAGCAACCAGGCCCGGATCGGCTGCGACCTCATCGACGCCCCGCTCATCGCGAACGGTGAGCCGATGCCGCAGTTCGATGGCTGCGACGAGTGGCGCGACGACTGGCCCGGGCAGGTCGAGGAAGCCGGCTCCACGAGCCTCCTGGTGCTCCCCGGCGTCCAGTTCATCGGCGAGCACGAGGTCGACGGCGAACTCGTCGAGTCGCGCAGCCCGCAGGCTGCCCGGCTGATCAAGCGCACCCTCACCGACATCGAGCAGCAGGCGAAGGGGGCCGGTGTCACCCACGTGCAGATCGCCACGATGCCCTGTCGGCAGGTCGACCCCAACAAGCTCGACCCCGCCCTGCGGCAGTTCGCCGGTCCGATCTCCGACCCGGCCAACATTGCCTGGGTCAACGAGACCGTCACCGCGTGGGCGAAGGGAGAGGGAGAGGGCGCCGACCCGACCGAGGGCGTCGAGCGCGAGCTCCTCGACCTGCACGGCGCGCTGTGCTCCGAGGGCTACACCGAGGAAGTCAACGACATCCCGCTGTACAAGGACACGGTGCACTTCTCACCGGCCGGTGCCGCGACGGTGTGGACGTGGCTGACGCCCAGAGTGGTCCGGGCGTCCCACCCCACCCACGCCGGCTGAGGGGCGTCTGGACCCACGTTGGCTGAGGGGCGTCTGGACCCACGTTGGCTGAGGAGCTTGCGCAGCAAGCGTCTCGAAGCCACAGCCGTACGCTGACGCCATGAGCGCTTCCCCCGACGGGATCATCCCGCGCACCCCGCCGAGCCCGGACCACGTCGACTACCCCGGCGAGGGCCTGGCCGAGGAAGAGGTGCCGGCTGCTCCCTTCGCCCTGGTGACGACGTGGATCGACGCCGCCCGCGCGCGGCAGGCAGGCCGCGGTGACGTCCCCGAGCCGCTGTCCATCGCGGTGGCGACGGTCGACTCGCACGGCCGGCCGGACGTGCGCACGGTGCTCATGCGCTTCCTCGACCCGACCGGTCCCGGCTTCGTCACCAACCTCGACTCGACGAAGTCCCGCCAGCTGCAGACCGCGCCGGTCCTCGCCGCGACGCTGACCTGGCCGTCGATGTTTCGGGCGATCCGCTTCCGTGGGCGGGCCGAGCAGGTCGGCGAGAGCGAGATCGACGCCTACTTCGCCGAGCGTCCGCGCGGCTCCCAGCTCAGCGCGTGGGTCTCGCACCAGTCCGCGCCGATCGAGGGCCGGGAGTCGCTCGAGCGGGCGTGGGCCGAGGTCGAGGCACGTTTCGAGGGCCAGGAGGTGCCACGGCCGCAGTTCTGGGGCGGCTGGCGGATCGTCTGTGACGAGCTCGAGGCGTGGGCGGGCCGCAGCAACCGCCTGCACGACCGCTTCCGCTGGACGCGCGTGGGTGACGGTGGCCTCGACGACGCGAGCGCCTGGCGGGTCGAGCGCCTGCAACCCTGACGCGGTCCGGCGCGTCCGCGGGCGACGGATGGTGCCCGTCCTTGGCGCGAAGTCCGCACGAGCAGGTACATCCGTCGCGTGAGTGCAGAGTGCGGACTTCGGCCTGAGTCGGACGGACACCACACATCGCCCGCTACCACTGGAGCGGGTGGAGGGTCGGGTTCGTCCGACTCAGGCCACCGCCCGGACCGTCACGACAAGGCTCGGGCCAGACCAACGAGTCCGGGCGGTGCGCCAAGGACGAGCGCGATCCTCCACCCACGGTCTACGAGCAGGCCACCTACCAGTGGTGCATCGACGCCCGGATGACTCCGGCGATGTCCTCCTCGGTGACCTGGCGCGGGGCGGTGGCGAGCAGGCGCTGCTGCTGCATCGTCCCGGAGACGATCCCGTCGACGTCCGCGTCGCCGTAGCCGATCTCCGCCAGGCCCGAGGGCTGGTCGATGTCGCGCATGAGCCGCCGCAGCACGGCCGACAGCCGCTGGGGAGCGGCGACGTGCGCATCGAGTCCCTGCGGGTCGAGCCAGGCCGCGGCCGTGAGGTGCCGCTCCGGGTTGGCGTCGAAGGTCATCTCGAAGGCCGCCGGTGCCGTTGACGCGACCGCCATCCCGTGCGGGACCATCGCCTCGCTGGCGTCGTACCCCGCGGGTCGGAAGTCGGAGCCGATGTCGTGGACGCGACCGGCGACCGGGTAGGCGTTGGCGTGCGGCACGTGCACGCCCGCGTTGCCGAAGCCCATCCCCGCGAAGGTCGCCGCCAGCGCCATGTCGGTCCGCGCCGAGTCGTCACCCGCGACCGCGGACCGGAACGCCCCGGCGAGCAGGCGCATCGCCTTCTCCGCGTACATGTCCGCGATCGGGTTGGACCCGCAGTAGGGCACCCGCTGGTCGGCGCTCTTGTGCTCGTAGCTCGAGTACGGCCGGGCGGTCCACGACTCGAGTGCGTGGCAGAGGATGTCCATCCCGGCCGAGGCGGTGACTCCGGGCGGCTGGGTCGCGGTCAGCTCCGGGTCGACGACCGCGAGGACCGGGCGCAGGCGCTCGTGGCTGATGCCGGTCTTGACCTTGGCTGCGAGCACGTCGAGGACGCAGATGGTCGTCGACTCGCTGCCCGTACCGGTCGTCGTCGGGACCGCGACGACCGGCAGCACCGGGCGCTGCGGTGCACGGCCACCCCCGACGGGTGCGTTGACGTAGTCCATCAGCTCGCCGGGGTTGCTGAGCAGCAGGGACACCGCCTTGGCCGTGTCGATGCTCGACCCACCACCGACGGCGACGACGACGTCGGGGCGGGGACCCCCCTTCGCCCGCTCGACCGCCGCGGCCAGTGAGGCGTCGCTCGGCTCGACCGCGGCCGAGTCGTGCACCTGCGCCGACAACCCGGCCGACCGCAGCGCCTGCGCCACCCGTTCCGGGTGACCGGTCGCGACCAGCTGGGGGTCGGTGACCACGAGGACGGTGCGGGCGCCGAGGGCGGCGATGTCGTGGCCGATCTCGTCGACGGCGCCGGGCCCGAACTTCAGTTTCGGTGCGGCATAGGTGAAGACGGACTCGGGGACCTTCGGTGACTGCAGTTGCATCTGCGTTCCTTCCTACTCCCGGTGGACCTTGTGCTGGGCGGCCTGCGCACGTGGCTTGATCACCATCAGGTCGACGTTGACGTGCGGGGGGCGGGTGGCCATCCAGGTGATGGCGTCGGCGACGTCCTGCGCGACGAGTGGCTCGGCGACGCCGTCGTAGACCCTCTCCGCGCGCTCGGCGTCGCCCTTGAAGCGGGTGAGCGAGAAGCCCTCCGTGTGGACCATCCCCGGCGCGATCTCGGTGATCCGCACCGGTTGGTCGACCAGCTCCAGGCGCAGCGTCTCGGTCATCGTGGCCAGGCCGTGCTTGGCGGCGGTGTACCCGGCCCCGCCCTCGTAGGAGATGCGGCCGGCGGTGGAGCCGACGTTGACGATGATCCCTTCGCCGGCGACGAGCGCGGGCAGCAGCGCCTGGACCATCCGCAGGGTGCCGATGACGTTGATCTCGTACATCGTGCGCCAGTCCTCGATGTCGGCCGTGGCGACCGGGTCGAGGCCGTACGCGCCGCCGGCGTTGTTGACCAGGACGTCGAGCCGGTCGCCGACCTGCGCGGCCAGCGCCGTCACCGAGGCAGGGTCCGTGACGTCGCAGGTGACGGCACGACCGTCGATCTCGTCGGCGAGCTCGGTGATCCGGTCGGTGCGGCGGGCGGCGCAGACCACTTCGTGGCCGGCGGCGGCCAGGGCGCGTGCGGTGGCGGCGCCGATGCCGGAGCTGGCGCCGGTGACGAGGGCGAGCGGACGGGGCATGGGGTCTCCTCGATGGCGAAGGGGGTTCAGGCTGCCGGGGCGGTGCCGGGGATGAGGTCGCGGGGGACGGCGATCCATGTCGCGGCAGCGCTCGCGAGCAGCCGGTCGCCGTCGTAGAGGGCGGTGCCCGACCAGCGCTTGCGTCCCTCCCGGCCGGTCGACCAGGCCAGCACGACGAGCTCGCGGTCCCGGGGCACCTCCTCGTGGACCGTCGTGACGAAGGTGCCCAGCAGCAGCGGGTCCTCATCGATCCCGCAGGCGAAGGCGCCCGGACAGTCGAGCGCGGCGAGGACGGGCGGCAGACCCCCTTCGTCCAGGGTCACGGGGGAGGCGAGCAGGCCGGGGCGCGAGTCGACCGGGCTGGCGTAGACGTGCAGGCCGTCGGGGGCGTCGGGGCCGCACACGTAGCAGCCGGTGAAGGGGTGCCCGGTGGGGTCGAACGCGGCGGCGGCGGTGCGGGCCTCCTCGAGGGTGACCGGGGCGGGGACGGCGAGGCCGGAAGGGCCTTCTGAGCGGTGCGCGGTCCCGAGCAGGGTCTCCTCGTGCAGCAGGTGGACGGCGAGCTCGTCGGGGTCGGTGACGTCGCCGTCGACCTCCCAACGCAGCGGGTGGTTCACGGGGGTGGGGGCGGTCAGGCGCACCGTCGCCGATAGCGCACCCCCCTCCGCCGGGACGAGGTCGTCGAGGCGCTCGACGAGCAGCCCGCAGACCCACCCACCGTTGCCGCACCCCGGAGGGCCGGCGCGGTGGTCGGAGACGGTCGTCGACAAGGATGTGGTGTGCACCACGCCAACCTATCGACCCGCCGAAGGGAGTCCAGCTGCCGGTGGCCGGCCCCGACGGCTCTGGCCGGCGCGGATGGCCGAACCGGTCTGCGGTCCGGGCCGAAGGCTGGACGGACAAGGCATGATGGGCCGTGTGAAGGATCTCATCGACACCACGGAGATGTACCTCCGCACGATCTTCGAGCTCGAGGAGGAGGGCATCCCTCCGATGCGGGCGCGCATCGCCGAGCGCCTGGGCCACTCGGGCCCGACCGTCTCGCAGACGATCGCGCGCATGGAGCGTGACGGACTCGTCAGCCTCGGGGCCAATCGTCAGCTCGTGCTCTCGGAGGAGGGCCAGAAGCTGGCGACGCGGGTCATGCGCAAGCATCGCCTGGCCGAGCGCCTGCTCGTCGACATCATCGGCCTCGACTGGGAGTTCGTCCACGAGGAGGCCTGCCGGTGGGAGCACGTGATGAGCGAGCGGGTGGAGCGCAAGATCCTCGGGATCCTGCCCGACCACCGCGAGTCGCCCTACGGGACCCCGATCCCCGGTCTGGACGAGTTGCTCAGCGGCGAGGACGAGGTCATCGACTACCTGGAGGGTCTGTCCAGCCTGAGCGAGATCGTGGAGCAGGACCTCACGGGGGACTTCCGCGTGCGGCGCATCGGCGAGACGGCGCAGGTCGACACCGACGCCCTGAGCCTGCTCACCGCTGCCCAGTTGCACCCCGGAGTGGTCGTCCAGGTCTCGGTCGACGACGAGGAGCGGGTGGTCGTCCAGCGTGACGGGGCGGACGCCGCCGACGCGGTCTCGCTGCCGCGTGGCGTCGCCGATCACGTCTTCGTGGAGTCCGTTGCACGGTGACGTCATGACCTCGCCCGGTGACTACCGTGACCTTGGCGTGACATGTCCGTGATCTCCATGTACCGTCGGGTCGTCCGCCTCCCCTGGGCGGATCCGTCGAGCGGCGCCGAGTCCTGCCACCGCGACTGACGGGCTTTGACGAACACCGCTTGGCAGGAGCGGGGGACCCACACCGGGGCATCGCAGATGCTCCTTGGGGTGAAGTCCCGCGGAGACACATCACCTCGGTGATGTGCCGCCACGGGACCGGGCCGCACCTCTGGCCCGAACCCGACAGCTGACCTCGTAGGCGGGAGAGGTAGAGAACTGTGTCCCACAACGTCGGGCGCCACCGCGCCCCCGGTCGCTACAACCCGGCCACCGAGCTCGGCCAGATCATCACCGAGGCCGGCACGCCGCTGGCCAAGGGTTCGGCCGTCCTCGCCGCCTCCGGTGGTCTCGTTGCCGCGATCGCCATCCCCGCGCAGGCCAGCCCCGTCGACACCACGGAGAGCGCGTCGCAGGTCGTCAGCGCAGTGCAGACCGGCGGGTCCGACCAAGCCGTCGTGGCCCTGGAGCAGAGCACTGCCGTGACCGCCCCGGCGGCGAAGTCCTCCGCGAAGGCGACCAAGTCCTTCGGCAAGGTCGGCGTCGAGCCGGTCGCCAAGCCGACCGGCCCCACCGAGGCGGAGCTGCGTGAGCGCGCCGAGCGCCAGGCCGCCGAGCGCGAGGCCGCCGAGCGTCAGGCCGAGGAAGAGGCCACCCAGACCGAGGCAGCTGCCCAGAGCGGAGCCGACGAGCAGGCCGAGGCGCGCCAGGAGTCGTCCCCGAGCCGTTCACAGGAGCGCCAGGCCCCCTCGGAGAGCAGCTCGTCGCAGTCCAGCACCTCGGCGCCCGCCCCTGCCTCGGCTCCGGCCCCGTCCTCCGGTGGCGTCATCGGCATCGCCAAGCAGTACGTCGGTACGCCCTACGTCTACGGCGGCAGCACTCCGTCCGGCTTCGACTGCTCGGGCTTCACCCAGTACGTCTTCGGCAAGGCGGGGAAGTCCCTGCCCCGCGTGACCACCGCGCAGCAGGCCGCCACCACCCCCGTGTCCAACCCGCAGCCGGGTGACCTCGTCTTCTTCGGGTCGCCCGCCTACCACGTGGGTATCTACCTCGGCAACGGCATGATGATCGACGCGCCCAGCAGCGGCAAGTCGGTCTCCGTCCGCCCGGTCTTCGGCGGGGTCTCCGGCTACGGCCGCGTCTGATCGACCTCCATGAAGGGGGCGAAGGGATACTCTCCCTTCGCCCCCTTCGTCGTGTCCGGGCGGGCGCTCATCGCTGCATGCGGCGGTAGGCCTCGCCCAGCTCGTCGATGTGGAGTAGGTCCTCCTCGGTGGTGCCGCTGCGGTAGCCGGCGCGGCCGAGCATGTGGGCGGCGACGGGGGCGGTCAGGCCCTGGGCGCCGATGACGATCAGCAGGGTGGCCACGGCGCCCCAGGTGCGCACGGTCAGGGCCAGTCCCAGGAGGATGAGCAGCAGGCCGAGGGTCTGCGGCTTCGTGGCGGAGTGCATGCGGGCGAAGAGGTCGGGCAGGCGGACCAGACCGACCGCGCCGATGAACGCGAGCAGGGCGCCGAGCAGCAACGAGATGGCGCCGGCGATGTCGAAGAGGGCGGTCCAGTTCACTCCGAATCCTCCTTCCGGCCCATGAAGCGGGCCACGGACACCGAGCCGACGAAGCCGGTGAGGCTGAAGACGACGAGGATCGGCAGCGAGGAGGCGTCCTCACTGCGCACGATCTGGGTGGCAAGGATGCCGGTGATGATGACGATGACGACGTCCAGGCACAGGGCCCGGTCGAGGTTGGTCGGGCCGAGTGCGACGCGGGTCAGGGCGAGGCCGGCGGCCGCGAGGAGCAGCCCCATGGCGATGCCGAGGATGATGCTCATGCGCTCTCCTTCCTGCTCGTGCCCATGACGGCCTCGAGCTCCTCGGCGGACCCGAGCGCGCGCACGACACGGGTCTCGACGTCGAGGACGTCCTGGCGCAGCTCCTCGAGCCCCTCGGGGGTGGTGACGTGGAAGCCGTGGACGTAGAGGACGTTGGCCGTGCGACGAGCCTCGACGACGATCGACCCGGGCACCAGGGAGACGAGTGCGGAGATGATCGTCATGTACAGCTCGTTGCGCACCCGCAAGTGCACCTCGACGATCGACCCGCCCCTGGGCGGACGGTGGTCCACCGTGGCGATGCTGACCTCGATCGCCGCGCTGACGAGGTCGACGAAGAAGCGGGCGGTCAGCACGAGGAGACGCCAAGGGTGGATCCGTCCGAAGTACTGGATCGACGGCAGCGGGAAGATCTGGGTGATCACCGCACCGATGATCAGGCCGTTGATGGCGTTGCCGAGGGAAATCCGGTCCCACAGCAGGACCCAGACGAGGGCGAGCGCGATGATCGCCCGTGGCTGGAATCCACCGCGGGTGCGCGAGGAGATGTGCTGGCCGATCCGGCGGGGGCTCATCGTCCCTCCTCCATCGGCAGCACGACCTGGACGTAGGAGTCGCGGGTGATCATCTGCTCCGCGGCCGCGTCCGTGTAGCGGAAGAGCGGCCCGGCGAAGAGGGAGAGCCCGATGCTGAAGGCGACCACGGCGGCTGCCCCGCCGAACATCGCCGGTGGCATGTCGCGGCGCACGGGGACGGCCTTGGTCGGGGGAGTGATCGGCGTCTGGGGGCGCTGGGCAACGACCGCGGCTCCGATGGCGTCACTGAGGCGACCCCAGGACGGGGTGAGCGCCGGCATCTCGAGCGTCTGGTGTTCCGTGCCCTCCTGGCGTGGCCGCCAGAAGGCATAGCTCCAGGTCTTGGCGATGGCGTAGAGGGTCAGCAGGGAGGTGACGACCGAGCCGATGATGAGCAGCCATGCCGCCGCCCCACCGACCTCGACACCGGCCTGGATGAGCGCGACCTTGCCGACGAAGCCGGAGAAGGGCGGGATGCCGGCAAGGTTCATCGCGGGGACGAAGAAGAGGAAGGCCAGACCGGGCGCGCCGGCCGCCAGCCCGCCGAGCCGGTCGATGATCGTCGACCCGCCGGCGCGCTCGATCAGACCTGCGATGAGGAAGAGCGCGGTCTGCACGGTGATGTGGTGGGCGACGTAGAAGACCGCTGCCGACAGCCCCGCCTCGGTGGCCAGCCCGATGCCGAAGAGCATGTACCCGATGTGGCTGACGAGGGTGAAGGAGAGCATCCTCTTGATGCCCGGTTGGGCCACGGCCCCGAGGATGCCGACGAGCATCGTCACCAGGCCGGCGCCCATGATCAGGTGCTCCAACGGGGAGTCGGGGAAGAGCAGGAACTGGGTCCGGATGATCGCGTAGACGCCGACCTTGGTCAGCAGGCCGGCGAAGACCGCGCTGACCGGGGCGGACGCGGAGGGGTAGCTGTCCGGCAACCATGCGGACATCGGGAAGATCGCGGCCTTGATCCCGAACACGGTGAGCAGCAGCAGCTGCAGGGCCAGCGCGACTCTCGAGTCGATGTCGGGCAGACGCACGGACAGCTGTGCCAGGTTGACCGTGCCGGCGGCCGCGTAGACGCCGGCGACGGCGACGAGGAAGAGGAAGGAGGAAACCATCGAGACGATGACGTAGGTGGTCCCCGCGCGGATCCGCGTGCCACTGCCCCCGAGGGTGAGCAGCACGAACGAGGCGAAGAGCAGCATCTCGAAACTGACGAAGAGGTTGAACAGGTCCCCGGCGAGGAAGGCGTTGGACACGCCGGCCGAGAGGACGAGGTAGGTGGGGAAGTAGATCGCCAGCGGGGAGTCCTCGTCACCGTCGGCGACACCCTGTCCGATGGCGAAGACCAGCACGGTCAGGATGACGAAGCTGCTCACGAGCAGCATCAGCGCCGAGAGCCGGTCGGCGACGAGGGCGATGCCCAACGGCTCGCTCCACGCTCCGAGCCACAGCGCCATCGGCCCGTGGGTGTGGGTGTGCCACATCAGCAGGATGGCGACGGCGAGGCTGGCGCTGAGCACCAGGAGGCTGATGGCGACCTGCGCCCGTGGGGAGCGACGGGCCACCAAGGCCAGGGCCGCGCCGAGCAACGGAAGCAGCACGGGCAGGGGGAGGGCGTTGACCATGCTCATGCGGTGGCGTCCTCCTCGTCTGCCTCGGTGGTGGACTGGGTGTCCGGGTCGTAGGTGCTCGACGTCTGGTCACGCTCCGCGAGCCGCTTGATCAGCTCGTCCTCGGCGTCGTCGGGCACGTCGTCGCTGCCGGTGATGCGCCACTGCCGGTAGGCCAGCGACAGCACGAAGGCGACTGATGCCAGCGCGATCACGATCGCGGTGAGCACCATCGCCTGCGGGAGGGGGTCACTCATCTCCTCCGGTGGGCGTGCGCCGACGAAGGGTGCCCCCTTCGCCGGGCCGGAGGCCACGAGATACAAGGTGGTGACGCCGTTGCTGGCCAGGACGAGGCCGAGCAGGACCCGGGTCAGGGCCCGCTCCAGCAGGAGGTACGCCCCGGCAGCAACGAGGACTCCGCCGACGATGACGAGGGTGAGGCTGGGTTCGATGGCATTCATGCGGCGATCCGGTCCTCCTCGGTTTGGCGGTCCACGCCGGAGCCGAGGGAGCGCACGACGTCGAGCGCGAGCCCGGTGACGATGAGGTAGACGCCGATGTCGAAGATCAGCGCGGTGACGAAGGTGACCTCGCCCCAGATCGGCAGGGTCACGTCCACGACGTAGGACTGCAGGACGGTCCCACCGAAGGCGAGGGGGAGCAGCGCGGCGATCGCGGACACGGCCAGGCCGGCCCCGAGCACGGCGCCGGCGTCCACGGGGGCGGCGTGGTCGAGCTCGTAGCGGCCACCCGCGAGGTACCGGGCGAGTAGTGCGAGCCCGAGGGTGAGGCCTCCCGCGAAGCCACCACCGGCTTGGTTGTGCCCGGCGAAGAGCAGGTAGAGCGACAGCGCGATCATCACGTGGAAGACCAGTCGGGTGGCGGTCTCGAGGATGACCGAGCGGCGCTCGCGGGAGACGGTCGAGGCGACCGTCTTCTCGTAGTCACCACGCCGGGTCCAGGTGCGCTCGATGTCGTAGGAGCGCAGGAAGACGAGGCTGGCGATGCCGGTGGCTGCGGCGACCAGGACGGTGATCTCGCCGAGGGTGTCCCAGGCGCGGATGTCGACGAGGGTCACGTTGACGACGTTGCGGCCGTGACCGAAGTCGTAGGCCGCCTTCGGGAAGGCCGTGGAGATCGGCGCCTCGAGCCGTGCGTTGGCGGCGACGACGGTCAGGATGCTCACTGCGGCGCCGAGGCTGCCGGCGAGCACCATGCGCCAGTACCGGCGCCAGGGGTGGCGGGTGCTGCGGGGGCGGGGCCGGAAGTTCGTGGGCAGCTTGCGCAGGACGAGGACGAAGAGCACGAGCGAGAAGGTCTCGACGAGGATCTGCGTCAGCGCCAGGTCCGGTGCGCCGTGCACCTGGAAGAGCACCGCGAGCCCGTAGCCGGTGAGCCCGACGAACATCACCGACTGCAGGCGGTTGCGCGAGCGGACCGCGAGGATCGTGGCCGCGATGATGAAGAGCGCGACGACAGCTTGGGTGATGGTGTCCCACATCCGCACCGACGAGCCGGACAGGGTGGTGGCGGCGACGATGCCGGGCAGGAGGATGACCACGCCGAAGATCGTGCCGAGGTAGGTCGGCAGTGACCCGCCCTGCGAGAGAGCGGTGACCTCGACGGCGAAGCGGTCGAGGGCACGCATGAACCGCTGATAGACCCGCTCGGCGTCGACGATGCGCGGCAGGGCGGCTTGCATGCGGGCGAAGGGGGCTCGCCAGACGAAGAGGAGCGCACCGCCGGCGATGGCCAGGGCGGACAGCCCGAGGGCGGGGGTGAAGCCGTGCCACAGGGCGAGCTCCTCCGGCGTGCTGCCGGGCAGGGTCTCGACGTGCGGAGCGAAGGTCTCGGTGAGCCAGCCGCCCATGAAGCCCTCGACGACGGTCAGGGTGGCGAGGACCACCGGGGCGATGAGGAGCGCGTTCGAGGCGGCGAAGGGGGTGGGGCTGGGGGCGGCGCCCGTCGTCGACTTCGTGATGAACGCGCCCCAGAGGAAGCGCAACGAGTAGGCGGCGGTCAGGATCGAGCCGAGCCCGAGGCCGAGGACCAGGAAGGCGCCGCCCCAGGCGCCCAGGGGAGAGTCGATGGATTCGACGGACGCGGCGAGGGCGGACTCCTTGGCGACGAAGCCGATGAGCGGCGGCAGACCCGCCATCGAGGCCGCCGAGATCGTGGCCGCGATGGCCAGCACCGGCAGGCGCCGGCCGAGGCCGTGCAGCTCGGTCAGGTCACGGGTCCCGGTTCCTTTGTCGATGATGCCGACGGTGAAGAAGAGGGTGGACTTGAAGAGCGCATGCGAGAGGACGAGTGCGACCGCGGCCAGCGCCGCGGCCTTGCTCCCCACTCCCGCCAACGCGGTCATCATGCCCAGCTGGCTGACGGTGCCGTAGGCGAGCAGGAGCTTGAGGTCGTCCTGCCGCAGGGCGCGCCAGCCGCCGATGAGCATCGTGCCGATGCCCAGTCCGATCGTCAGGACCCGCCATCCGGGGGTGGCGGCGAAGACCGGGGCCAGCAGCAGGATCAGGTAGATGCCCGCCTTGACCATCGAGGCCGCGTGTAGGTACGCGCTGACCGGAGTCGGTGCGGCCATCGCGCCGGGCAGCCAGAAGTGGAAGGGGATCTGCGCGGACTTCGTCAGGGCACCGACGAGGACGAGCAGGACCGCGGTCGTCGTCAGGGTGTCGGCAGCGGGCGGGTCGGCGAGCAGATCGCTGATCGTGTAGGTGGAGGTCTCGCCGAGGATGATGGTGCCGACGAGCATGGCCAGCCCGCCGAAGGTGGTCACGAGCAGTGCCTGCGTGGCCGAGCGACGGTTGGCCGAGCGCACCGGGTTGTGTCCGATGAGGGTGTAGCTGAAGATCGTCGTCAGTTCCCAGAAGACGTACAGCGCCAGCAGGTTGTCGGCGAGGACGAGGCCGAACATCGCGCCGGCGAAGGCGATGAAGACGCCCGTGAATCGCCAGAGGCTGGGGTCGTCACGGCGGAAGTACCAGGCGCAGTAGATCAGGGAGAGGGCGCCGACCCCGGTGACGAGCAGGCCCAGCAACCACTGCAGGATCCCGAGCTGGAGGGTGAAGTCCATGCCGAGCGAGGGCACCCACTCGACGTTCTCGGTGATGACGCCGCCGTCGGAGATGGTCGATGTCTGGGCGAGCAGCCACGCGAAGGCCACGCCCGGCACGAGCGCCAGAACCAGGAAGGAGCGCCGGTCGATGAGCTTGGCCAAACCGGGCGCCACCACTGCCGCCACGAAGTGGGCGAGCAGCAGCAGGGTCACGAGGGCCTCTCGAGGCGGTCCGGGGACGGGATCCCAGTTTACTGGCTGGCGACTTGGTTCTTGAGGTCGGTGCTCACGAAATTCTCCGCCCGGCACGCAGGGTGACGGCGTTCAGTGTGCCTGGCCCCCGAAATTTCGTTGGTCAGGTGCGCACAACGCCGTACGCACTGCTGGGTGCGGCGCCCCCGGCTGGAATCGAACCAGCGACACCTTCTTTAGGAGAGAAGTGCTCTTCCCCTGAGCTACGGAGGCCTGACGCCGAAGCGCCTGAGACAGGGTAACTGCCCTCGGGGTGGTCGTGGGCACCGCCGAGGCCGCTCCCGTCGCCGTCGAGGCGGTTCCGCTGCGGCGAGGCCTGCTTCATCGGTCTCGTCCTCCCGATGAATCGACCCGGTCGTTGTTAGCGTTGCCTCCGTGACCGAGCAGCCGACGACCCCCGCCCCGGTCCCGGCCGCCCTGACCTCACTGCGCCGGGAACTCTCCGATCTCGGCGGGCCCAACACCCTCATCTGGCCCGCCCGCGACCCGCACGTGGTGGACCTGAGCGCCGCCCACCCGGGCGGCGTCGCCATGCTGCTCGCCGGCCGCGACGCCCGCCTGTCCGACCTCGTGCGCGAGCCGGGTGCCCTGCTGCGTGCACAGCGCCACGCGGCGCGGCTCAGCGAACACGTCGACGCGATCGAGGAGGAGCACGGGGTACGTACCTGCTTCCTGGCGATGGGCTCGGCCTCCTGGGACGTCCCCGGACAGGACGAGCAGCCGATCGCTCCGATCCTGCTGCGTCGGGCCGCCCTGCGTCGTCTGCGCCCCGGTCCCGACTTCGCCCTCGACCTCGCCGACCGTGTCGAGCTCAACCCGGCCCTGCTGGCCTATCTGCGCGGCTCGCTGCGCCTCCACCTCGATGGCGACGAGCTCGTCGCCCTCGGTCGCGGTGATGGCCCCGGATTCAACCCCACCCCCGTCTACGATGCCCTGCGGGAGCACTGCGCCGACCTGCCGGGGCTGCAGATCACCCCACGCATCGTCATCGGCTCCTTCCCCTACGGCAAGGCCGAGGCGCTCGCCGACATCACCGCACTGTCCGAGCCGGACCGCCTGACCGAGACCGCCCCCCTTCGCGCGCTGCTGACCGGGCGGCCGATCACGCCGGCGCGCGAGCCCCGCAGCACCGCCGACACCGCGGTCAGCGACGTGACCGCCGACCAGCAGGCCGTCCTCGACCGGGTCGCCGCGGGGGAGAGCCTCTTCGTCGACGCACCTCCCGGCACCGGCGCCGCCCGCCTGGTGGCCGCCACGATCGCCGCTGCCACCGCCCGCGGCCGCAGCGTGCTGCTCCTGAGTGAGAAGACCGCGCCGATCGGCGGCGTCCGCGCTGAGCTGGAGCGTGTCGGCCTGTCCGACCTGCTGCTCCAGGTGAGCGATCCCGCTGCCGAGGTCGATCCGACCGCGGTCACCACCCGCTGGCCGGCCCGCCCGCCGGAGGGGGAGGGCCACTTCGCCGCGCCCGGCCGTCGTGCCGGCGAGGCCGCCCGACTGCTCGAGGGCCACACCGAGGCGACCCACACCAAGCGTGAGCCGTGGGGTGTGTCCATCGCCGACGCCCACGACGCGATGGTCACGCTGGGCACCCGCCGCCCGGCACCGCGCTCACGCGTCCGCCTCACCGGGGCGACCCTCGAGGCCATCGACCCCGCCGGTCGTGACGCGCTCGTCGTCCAGCTCACCGGCGTCGCGAAGCGCCGTGCCTGGCGACCCGGTCGTCAGGAGCAGCCGTGGGCCGGTGCCCGCATGCACACCCACCACGACGTCGACGACGTGCTCGCCGCCCTCGAGCGGCTCCGTGGGGACGAAGGGGGCCTTGCCCGCCTGCGCAGCACCGTCCGCACGGTCTTCGCGGACATCGCCGAGCCCCGGGCGGCCTGCCCGGCCGACTACGGCCGATTCCTCTCCGGCATCGAGGAGATCAGCGACACCCTCGAGGTCTTCCGCGCGGAGGTCTTCGACACCCCGCTGGACGACCTGCTCGCGGCGACCGCCCCCGCCGGGTCGGCCAGTGGCCGCGAGCCACTCGGCGTCTTCGAGCGGCGACGTCTGCGCCACCAGGCGAGCAAACTCCTGCGCCCGGGACGACCGCCTGCAGACGTGCACGCTGCCCTTGCTCTGGCAGCTACGCAGCGGCGCAGCTGGTCGCGCCTGACCGGTGGCGGTGGCCGACCGCGGATCCCGACCGACATCGACCGGGCACACGGGGCCTACGAGCGCGTGTACGCGGACCTGACCCACCTGGGTGCGGTCCTCGCCGACACCCCGGTGGGTGGCCGGTTGCTCGACACCCCGTGGGATGAGCTGGAGCGGCGCCTGGACGATCTCGCCAAGGACACCATCGGTGCCCGCGCCATCCCCGAGGTCATCGACGACCTCGATGACCTGCGTGCGCGCGGTCTGGGCGAGCTCTTCGACGACCTGGCCGCCCGACGCGTCGATCCCGCCGATGTCGGCGACGAGGTGCGATTCGTCTGGTGGGGCTCCGTGCTCGCCGAGGCCAGTCGTGACGAGCGCTACGGCGAGGTCTCCGGCGACGACCTCGACAACGCGCTGCGCACCTTCGTCGAGGCCGATCGGGCGAGCCTGGGTGCCAACGCCGCCCGTATCGCCCTGCGCCAGCGGGAGCACTTCCACCGGGTCGGTCGCGGGATGCGTCCCGTGGCCCGCGAGGTGGCCGCCGTCGAGGCGGGCACGTTGCCCGGCCCGCCGTGGAATGCTGTCGTCGAGCGCTGGGGCGGCCTGCTCCGGGCCGCCGCACCCGCGTGGGCCATGGCCCCCTTCGTCGTCGGACAGGTGTTGCCGCTGCGCGAGCGATTCGACCTCGTCATCGTCGACGACGCCTCCAGGACCACGCTGGCCAGGGCGTTCTCCGGCGTCGCCCGCGGCAGCCAGCTGCTCGTGATCGGTGATCGCGGCCAGCTGCCGCCGCGGGTGTGGAGCGCCGACGGCGGAGTGGCTGTGGCCGCCGCGCCGAAGCAGTCCCTCGCCGACCTCGCCGCGCAGGTCCTGCCGACGCAGCCCCTGCGCGACAGCGCCTACCCGCGTCCGCGGGTGACGCCCCGACTGGGCAGCTCCGCCGCCGGAGAGGTCGTGCACCCGCCCACGCCGCGTGGGCGCGAGGACGTGCATCTCGTCCACGTCGACGGCAGGGGCGTCCTCGACGAGCGCACCGGGCTCGTCGAGACCACCACCTCGGAGGTCGAGGCGGTGCTGGCGCTGGTACGCACCCACTTGCAGAAGCACTCGCGCCGCTCGCTGGGCATCGTCGCCTTCTCACGACGCCATGCCGACGAGATCGTCCACGCGATCGCCGAGCTGCTCGCCTCGGACCGGGCTCTGGCCGCGGCGGCAGCTGCGCTCCCGGAGCCGCTGATCGCCAAGAGTGCCGATCGGTGGCAGCGGGAGCAGCGTGACCGGGTCATCGTCTCCGTCGGCTTCGGCCGCACCCCCCAGGGGGCGCTCGTCAATCACCTCGGTGCCCTCAGCGGGCCGCTCGGGGAGCAGCTCGTCCTGCTCGCCGCGACCCGCGCGCGGCGCACCGCGACGTGGGTGACGACGTTCTCCCGGAGCGATTTCAAGGACAACCCCGACCAGGCCGGCCACCGCGCACTGCGTACCCTGCTGATGAGCATCGAGGAGGATGAGCCCCGGCCCGAGGCCGCCGCCGACGAACTCAGCCCCCTGCTCGCGGGCTTCGTGGAGCGCCTGCGCGCCAGCGGACTGGTCGTCCACACCGATGTGGGCGAGGGCGAGCACCGGATCGACATCGCTGTCGCGGACCCCCGGGACACATCACGGCTGCTCGTCGCCGTCGACGTGGACGGACCCGGCTACGCGGGACTGGCATCCACCCGCCAGCGCGACCGGATCCTCGTCGAGCGCCTCCTCGACCTGGGCTGGCACCACCTGCGGCTGTGGGCGGTCGACATCTTCGCCGACCCCGCCCGACAGGAGGCACAGGTGCAGCGGACCGTCCGCCGGGCGATCGAGGATGATGAGCAGCATGGGTGACGAGGACACGACCGGCGCGCAGGAGCCGACCGAGCGCGCGAAGCCGCGTGTGCGGCGCCGACGCCCGGACCAGACGAGCGACGACACCGATCGTGGCTGGGGCGAGGTCCCGGTCGACGACGACGCGCATGACCGCTGGCTGCGGGAGCAGCGGCCGCCGCACTGGGAGTAGCTCTCAGCGTCCCCGGGGCCGCAGGTGGTTGCCGGCGATCATGCAGCGCACCGACCCACCGGCGCCTTCGACCGTCGGGATCGGCACCGTCAGCACCCGGCAGGAGCGCCGGACGGCCTCCAGCTGGTCGGGGCGAAGGGAGTCGGCCGCCGTGGTCGACATCGCCAGGAGCCGGTCGGCGTCGGCCAGGTGGCGCCGACGCCCGGTCACCTCGAGGCAGTTGCCGGCGAAGCGGTGGACCTGCTGCGAGGTGAGCTCGACGACGGTCTTGCCCGAATCGCGCAGACGATGCAGCACGCTCGCCCGCTGCTCGGGGTCGGGGATCAGCCCGGAGCCGATGAGGGTGAGCCGCGTGCCCACCGACATCAGCACGTTGGTGTGGTAGATCGGCACACCTCGCCCGTCGACGGCGTCGAAGAGCACCGGCTCGTAGTCGTGGTCGGCGCAGAAGTGCGCGAGCAGCTCGGGGGAGAGCCGGTTGGACCGGCACGCGTAGGCCAAGCGCGCGTCGTGGTCGAGGACCATCGCGCCCGTCCCCTCGAGGAACTGCTCGTCGTACTCGGCCGCGGAGTAGTCGATGACGCGGCGCACGACGAACTCGCGCTTGAGGGCCTCGATGATGTCGGCGCGACGCTCCCTGCGGCGGTTCGTGGCGTACATCGGGTACAGCGCGACCGACCCGTCCGGGTGGGTGGAGAACCAGTTGTTCGGGAAGACGCTGTCGGGCGTGCGTGTCGTGCGGTCGTCGAAGAGAGACACCTCCACCCCGGCGCCCGTCAGGGCCCTGGCCAGGCCGGTCACCTCGTCGTGGGCCCGCGCGGCCAGGACCCTCGCGTCCACGTCGAAGGTCGACTGGAAGGCGTTGTCCCCGGCCGTCATCGGGTTGGGGGTGAAGTGGTGGGGCCGCACCAGCACCACTCGGGACGGGGCCTGGACGCTCGCCGTCGGCGAGGTCGTGGCCGCCTCGTGCAGCTCGGTGGCCACGCTCATCCGACCGGCTTGAGCGAGTTGACCAGGGAGAAGAGGTCCTTCGGGTCCTGCGGGTCGGCGACGAGGTCGATGGTGACCTGCAGGTCGGTGCCCGCGGTCGCGTCACGCGCGCACCGCAGCGCGGCGAAGTCGGCGATGGCGAAGCCGACCGAGTCGAAGATGGTGATGTCCTGCGCGGAGCGTCGACCCTCGGCCTCGCCGGTGAGCACCTGCCAGAACTCCACGACCGGGAAGTCGGGGTCCATCTGCTGGATCTCACCCTCGATGCGGGTCTGCGGCGGGTACTCGACGAACACCCGGCCACGGGTGAGGATGCCTGCCTCGAGCTCGGTCTTGCCGGGGCAGTCGCCGCCGATGGCGTTGATGTGCACGCCGGGCCCGATCATGTCGCCGGTCAGGATCGTGGCCATCTGCTTGTCGGCCGTGCAGGTGGTGATGACGTCGGCACCCCGGACGGCCTCCGTGGTCGAGGCGGCTTCGGTGATCCGGAAGCCGAGCGGCTCGAGGTTGCGACGCAGCTTGGCCATCGCGGCGGGGTCGGTGTCGAAGATCTGCAGGTCCTCGATGCCCATGGCGGCGCGGAAGGCCAGCGACTGGAACTCCGCCTGCGACCCGGTCCCGATGAGGGCCATGACGCGCGAGTCGGGACGAGCCAGGGCCCGCCCGGTCAGGGCCGACGTCGCGGCGGTGCGCAACGCCGTCAGCAGCGTCATCTCCGAGAGGAAGACCGGGTAGCCGTTGTCGACGTCGGCGAGCATGCCGAAGGCGGTCACGGTCTGGAAGCCGCGGCTGGGGTTGAGTGGGTGACCGTTGACGTACTTGAAGGAGTAGGTGACGTCGTCCGACGTCGGCATCAGCTCGATCACGCCGAAGGGGGTGTGGCTCGCCACCCGCGGCGTCTTGTCGAAGCTGGGCCACCGGGAGAAGTCGTCCTCGACGTATCGGGTCATCGTGCCGAGGACGTTCTCTGCGCCGTCGCGCTGGATCCAGCGGCTCATGTTGGGCACATCGAGGAACTGCGTCATGGTCTCTCCTTCGTCCGCCCGGGGTCTCCGGCCTGTCGAGGAATCAAGCCTAGAAGTCCCGGTTTGCAGGCGAAAGATGAGAAGTGGTCGACTTTTGTGAAGAAGGTGCGTACTTTGTCGTAGCCGGATTAGCATTATGTGCATGTATCGCCCGACGGACCTCGACAAGCGCCTGATCTCGGCCCTGCGCAAGGACGGGCGAGCGCCCGTCTCGTCGCTGGCCGAGCAGCTCGGGGTCTCCCGCGCCACGGTGACCGCGCGCATCGACAAGTTGACCACCCACGGCGTCATCGTCGGTTTCACCGTGCGCGTGCGTGATCCCGCGGAGGCGTCCGAGGTACGTGCCGTCTGCTCCATCGAGGTCGAGGGGCGCACGACCGACCGGGTGATCCGCGAGCTGCGCGGCTTCCCGGAGATCCAGGCCCTGCACACGACCAACGGCGGCTGGGACCTCGTCGCCGAGATGTCCTGCGCGGACCTGGCCGCCTTCGACGACGTGCTGCGCCGGATGCGCGGCATCCCCGGCATCGTCAACAGCGAGACGAGCCTGCTGCTCAGCTCCGTCGTCCGCTGACGTGGACAAGGCGAAGGGGTCGGTCACCGAACGGTGACCGACCCCTTCGGTCCGGCGTGGTGCCTCTGGCGCAGGATGTGGCCCGACTCAGGGCCTGAGCTTGCGAAGGCCCAAGGGCCGCGTCCTGTGGCGGAGGCGACTGTGCGAGAAGGTGGTGGCTCAGGCGCCGTCGGCCTTGAGCGAGTCGCGGATCTCCTTGAGAAGCTCGATGTGCTCGTCGACCACTTCCTCCTCCTCCGTGGTGAAGCGCTCGCGCAGGTGGGTGTAGGGCTTGATGACACCGAAGTACACGACGGCGGCGAGGATGAGGAATGCCACGCAGGCCGTGACGAACTCACCGACGGGGAGCCCAGCGGGCCGGAAGTCATCGAAGTTGGGGTTGGCGCCGATGACCTTCGCGATGACGGCGAGCAGCAGCTTGGTGAAGGCCGCGACGACGGTCGCGAACGAGGTGGCGATGACCAGACCGACGGCGATCTCGACGAGATTGCCGCGGAGCAGGAACTCCTTGAAACCCTTCATGGGCGTTTCCTCCGCAGGTGGTGGGTGATGGGTTGTGATCGAATGATCAACCTTGGTTGATTCTGACGCAGAGTCGTCGCTCCCGCCTGCTGATCCGGCCGTGTCCTTGCACTCACCCGTCCCGGACGACGACGAAACCCGTGCGTCCGCCGACGTCGGCTGCCATCTGCTGCACCAGCTGTCCGACATCGCGCGCCGCCAGGGTCACCTCCACCGTCGGGACGGCACCGGAGGTGACCGGGGTGGCGAGCACTCTCGCCCCGGTGACCACGGGGTCGGCACGGCCGGGCAGGTAGACCTCGGCGGCATCGCCCGGCTCGAGGTGGCCCGCCGGTGCCGCCAGGGGCAGGGTCAGCGCCGGGCCGCTCGCGGTGGCCGGTTCCCGGGACGTCTCGGGAGGCCGGGCAGCGCCGAGGGTCAGCTGCAGCGCGAGCAGGAGAGCGACGGCGGCCAGGCTGCGACGCACGAGTGAGAGTCGCCAGACCGCGCGCCGGGACGTCCCGAAGAGGGAGGGCAGGTGGGCGGCGAGACGCGAGGTGGCCATGACGACGACGCTAGGAGCGTCGCGGGCAACCGGGCGGGGGCGTCAGTCTGCGGTGGAGGAGGCGCTCGACGTGGTGGGGCTTGTGGACGAGCTACCGTTCGACGACGACGACGGCGCGGACGAACCCGACGAGTCGCTCGACGACGTCGAGGAGGCGCTGGCCGAGTCGCTCGACGTGCTGCTGTTGTCCTTCGAGGAGGCGGAGGACTCCGAGCCCGACCGCGAGTCGGTCTTGTAGAAGCCACCGCCCTTGAAGACCACCCCGACCGCGTTGAACTGCTTGCGCAGGCGGCCAGAGCACTCTGGGCAGGTGGTCAGCGAGTCCTCGCTGAAGGACTGCACGACATCGAACTGGTGGCCGCACTCGGTGCAGGCGTAGGCATAAGTAGGCATTTCAGGACGATTATAGGCTGGTGCTGGCATACGCTCGCACCGTGACCACGACCACCGTCCGCAGGCTCCGGCGAACTCTGATCGGGCTCCTCGCCCTCATGGTCGTCGTGGCCGTCGTGCTCACGGTCGTCGTCATCGGTCAGGGGCGACGTCCGCTCCCGCAGACGAGCGGGACCATCGAGGTCCCGGGCCTCGACGGCGAGGTCGAGGTGCTGCGTGACGAGCGGGGCGTGCCCCACGTCTACGCCGACACCATGGGCGACCTCATGCGCGCGCAGGGATACGTGCAGGCGCAGGATCGCTTTTTCGAGATGGACCTGCGTCGCCACATCACCGCCGGTCGTCTGGCCGAGCTCGTCGGCGAGCCCGGCGTCGAGACCGACAAAGTCATCCGCACCATGGGGTGGCGCCGGGTCGCCGAGCAGGAGCTGGCGATGCTGGACCCGGACACCCGGCGGGCCCTTGGTTCCTTCGCCGACGGCGTCAACGCCTGGCTGGACGACAAGGGCTCGACCTCTGCCATGGCGCTGGAGTACACGATCCTGGGCATGTCCCTGCCGAAGTACCGGGTCGAGGACTGGACGCCCGTCGACTCCCTTGCCTGGCTGAAGGCGATGGCCTGGGACCTGCGGGGCGACTACACCGGTGAGCTCACCCGCGCGGCCCTCGATGGCAAGGTCGCCACGTCGATGATCGAGGATCTCTACCCGAAGTACCCGACCGACCGCCACGCGCCGATCCTCTCCGGCAAGGAGTGGCGCCCGGGCGCGAAGGGGGCGACACCCCCTTCGTCATCCTCCCTGTCGGCGCCTGAACGGCCGGCCACGACGCCCCGGGTCCGCTCGGCTTTGACCGACACCGCGAGGGCGATCGAGAGCATCCCCGCCCTGCTGGGCAAGGGCCAGGGGGTCGGCTCCAACTCCTGGGTGGTCAGCGGGGAGCGCTCCACGACCGGCAAGCCGCTGCTCGCCAACGACCCACACCTCGGGGTGAGCATGCCGGGGATCTGGTACCAGATGGGCCTGCACTGCCGGGAGGTCACCGATGAGTGCCCGATCGACGTCTCCGGGTACACCTTCGCCGGGATCCCCGGGGTCGTGATCGGTCACAACCAGTCCATCGCGTGGGGCTTCACCAACCTCGGCCCGGACGTCACCGACTTCTACCTCGAGGAGATCAGCGACGATCGCTACCTGCGCGACGGTCATCTGGAGCCGCTGGAGACCCACACCGAGACGATCAAGGTCGCCGGCGGGACGGACGAGGAGATCACCGTCCGGTCCACCGGCCACGGACCGATCCTGTCCGATGTCGTCCCCGCCGCCGCGGCCGCCGGGCAGGACGTCGAGGTCAAGGGCCGGGCCACGAGCAGCTACGCCGTCTCCCTCGCGTGGACGGCGCTGACCCCGAGCAACACCGCCGACGCGATCCTGGGGCTGAACGCCGCCACGGACTTCGAGCAGTTCCGTGCCGCTGCGAAGGACTTCGCCGTCCCGAGCCAGAACCTCGTCTACGCCGACACCGAGGGCAACATCGGCTACCAGGCGCCGGGGCAGGTGCCCATCCGCAAGGGTCTGGGGACCAACCCACCGGGCTGGTTGCCGGCCCCGGGCTGGAACTCCGACTACGACTGGGACGGGTACGTCCCCTTCGAGGACCTGCCGTGGGCGCTGAACCCGGACGACGGTTACATCGTCACCGCCAACCAGCAGGTCACGGCCAGCGGCAAGCCCTTCCTCACCACCGAGTGGGACTACGGCTACCGCTCCCAACGCATCGGCGACCTGCTCACCAGCGAGGAGAAGGTCTCGCCGAAGAAGATGGCCCGCATCCAGCTCGACACCCACAACGGGCTCGCCGACACGCTCGTTCCGGCCCTGCTGGAGATCGAGGTCGACGACTTCACCCGCGACGGGCAGGACCTGCTGCGCGCGTGGGACCAGAGCCAGCACGGCGAGGGTGACCACAACGCCGCAGCCGCCGCGTACTTCAACTCGGTGTGGCGTCAGATCGTCGAGGTCACCTTCAACGACGACCTGCCCGCGGACCTGCAGGCGGCCGGCAGCTCGCAGTACTGGATGGCGATCGAGGGGCTGCTGGAGAACCCGACGAGCCCGTGGTGGGACAACCGCACGACTCCCGGCGTCATCGAAAGCCGGGACGAGGTGCTGCGTCAGGCGCTCGTCGACGCCCGTCTGGAGCTGACCCGCTCGATGGGCAAGAACCCCGAGGGCTGGGATTGGGGGCGGCTCCACGGCGTCACCTTCGCCCACCAGGTCCTCGGCGGCGAGGGCATCCCCGGCCCGGTCCGCTCGCTGGTCAACGCAGGGCCCTACCCCGTCGGGGGCAGCTCGTCGACGGTCAACGCGACCTCGTGGGACGCCTCCGAGGGCTTCGCGGTCACGGCAGCCCCGTCGATGCGGATGATCGTCGACCTCGGTGACCTCGACAACTCGCGCTGGGTGAACCAGACCGGCAACTCCGGCCACCCCTTCAGCAGCCACTACGACGACCAGATCGACGACTGGCTCGAGGGGCGCACCTTCGCGTGGCCGGCCAGCCGGGAGGCCGTCGTCGAGTCGACCGAGGACACCCTGACGCTCGCGCCGGGGACGGACTGACGCTCAGGGACGAAGGGGGGTCCCCGCCTCGGTGACCCCGGCGGCGGTGACGACGGTGGTCACTGCGACGTCGTGCGGGTCCCTCGGGAGCGACGCGCTCGTGTGCTCGCCGGGGTGGAGCAGGACGAGCACCGGCGTGCCGGCCGGGAGCATCGGCAGCACCCGGTCGTAGCAGCCGCCGCCCTGCCCCAGCCGTGTGCCGGTGGTGTCGACGGCCAGCGCCGGGATGACGGCGACGTCGGCGGCTGCCGGGGCGTCGATGCCCAGCGGGGACCGCTCCGGGTCGCTCAGATCGCACCACTCCAGCCGCCGGTCCGGCAGCGTGGTCGGTACGAGTACGCGGTGGCCGGCAGCCTGCAGGCACGCGTTCAGGGCCGTCGTCGGGGGCTCGTGGGGGAGCGACTCGTAGGACAGGACGGTGCCCGGGCTACTGGTGCCGCCCCGAGGCGTCGCCCCGACGATGGCGTCGGCGATCGCCTCGGCGTCGGCACCGAGGTCGCGGGAGGCGGCCAGGTGACGCCGGTGCGCCCGCAGGCGGCGGCGGGTCTCCCCCTTCGTCTGCCCGGCGAGGTCCATGTCTGCATCGTAGGGTGGCGCCATGCGAGTCGAGGGACGTGACGAGGCCGTTCGCCGGATGAGCGAGCGTGGGATCGATGCTCGGGCGATCGCGGTCTTCGAGGACTACTGGCAGCAGCTGGCCGACGGCGCCCAGGGCACCATCCCCGAGTCGACGATCGAGCCGCTCGTCGACGTGCCGGAGCTCGCCGCCATCGAGGTCGACGACGACGAGCGCCGTGCGGCCCTGGCGAAGGTCGCCGTGGTCAAGCTCAACGGTGGCCTCGGCACGAGCATGGGGATGAGCGGGCCGAAGTCCGCGCTCGTCGCCCGCGACGGACTGACCTTCCTCGACATCATCGCCTCCCAGCTGGTCGGCCTCGAGGAGCGCTACGGCTCCCGTCCGCCGCTGGTGCTGATGAACACCCCTCGCACCCGTGAGGAGTCGCTGGCCGTCCTCGAGTGCTACCCGCAGCTGGCGCAGCAGGACCTGCCCCTGGACTTCCTGCAGAGCATGGAGCCCAAGCTCGACGCCGAGACCCTCGAGCCGGTGTCCTGGCCGCAGGACCCGGGGCTGGAGTGGTGCCCGCCCGGCCACGGCGACGTCTACGTCTCGCTCGCCGCTTCCGGGCTGCTGCAGCAGATGCGCGGGGCCGGGTACCGGTACGCCTTCATCTCCAACGCCGACAACCTGGGCGCCACCTGCGACCCCGACATCGCGGCCTGGCTGCTCGCGGAGGGCATCCCCTTCGCCGCCGAGGTCGCCGAGCGCACCCTCAACGACCGCAAGGGCGGGCACGTCGCCGTGCGCAGGAGCGACGGGCGGATCATCCTGCGCGAGTCGGCGATGGTGGCCGACGACGAGCAGGACCTGTTCCAGGACACCGGCCGCCACGGGTGGTTCAACACCAACAACCTGTGGGTGGGGTTGGACGAGCTCGACGAGCTGATGCGCCAGCGCGACGGCGTGCTCGGGCTGCCGATCATCGTCAACCGCAAGACCGTCGACCCCAGGCGCCCGGACAGCCCCGAGGTCATCCAGGTCGAGTCGGCGATGGGGACCGCCGTCGAGGCCTTCGAGGGGAGCGTCGCGCTGCGGGTGCCGCGCACCCGGTTCCGTCCGGTGAAGACGACCAACGAGCTACTGCTCCTGCGCTCCGACGTCTTCGAGCTCGATGAGCAGTCACGGATCGTCTCCCGGATCGAGCACGCGGAACCTAGGGTCTCCCTGGATGGCAGCTACAAGTTCGTCGCCGACTTCGACGAGCGTTTCCCGCACGGCCCGCCCTCGCTGCGGGAGTGCACCTCCTTCGGTGTCGAGGGGGACGTGACCTTCGGCGCGGACGTCACGGCAGTCGGCGACGTCGAGGTCGTGGCGGCCGAGCCAGCGCGCGTCGAGGACGGCACCCGCCTGACCGGCCGGGCGGTACTGTCCGCTGAATGTCCCGCGTGACCCGTCCGAGTGACCGGACTGTCGTTCTCACCGGGACCACTCCCCAGGGGGAGTCGGTGACCCTGCGCCCCTTGCGAAGGGGGGATCGCCGCGACTTCATCGACCTGCGCTCGCGCAATGCCACCTGGTTGGCGCCGTGGGACCCGACGACCCCGCCGGGTGGTCGGCCGCGCCGGGATCTCGGGCGTGACTTCCCCGGCTACGTGCGGGCACTGGCGCGGGAGGCCAAGGAGGGGAGCGGGCTGAGCCTGGTGATCGTCGTCGAGGACGAGATCGTCGGGATGGTCGCCGCCAGCAGCATCGTCGAGGGAGCTCTGCGCTCGGGCAGCATCGGGTACTGGATCGGGCGGGAGGTCGCGGGACGCTGGATCGCACCGACCGCGGTCGCGATGCTCGGCGACCACCTGATGGACCCGAAGGGGCGAGCGCTGCACCGGATCCAGATCGAGATCGTCCCCGAGAACGCCGCCAGCCTGGCCGTCGTGGCCAAGCTGCGCATGCGTGAGGAGGGGACCAAACGGGCCTACCTGCACATCGGGGGCAGCTGGCGCGACCACCGCTCCTTCGCCGTCGTGGCGGAGGAAGTCGGTGTCGCAGGGCTGACGGCACGTCTGTCACACCAATATCAGCAGTCACAAGCGCGACACACCGAGTAGCCTGCGCCACACTGCGCGACTTCCTGCCTAGCGTTGTCCTCGTGCAGCCAAGCAGCCTCATCTTCGTGCTCGTCGTCGCGATCTGGGCTGTCTATCTGCTCCAGTACTGGATCAAGCGCCGCGACCACCTCTCCACCGTCCGGTCGGTCGACCGGTTCTCCGCGGCCATGCGGGTCCTGGACGACCACCGCATGGGGCGCGGGGTCGCCGAGCCGACGCCACGCTCCTACTCCGTCGCGCCGACCCGGGCCGCTCGTCCGGAGGTCACCGTCAAGCATGCCGAGGCCACGCCCGCTCGGGTCGAGAAGGTTGTCGATGTGCCACGTCGACTGCGTGGGCTGGCGCTGCTGGGGATGATCGTGCTACTTCCGGTGGTCGCGCTCGTCGCAGCCTTCGGCCCCCTGCCTTGGTGGACGGTTGCCGTGCCGGTGGTCGGCGTCGTCGTCGCCTTCGCGTGGCTGCGGCAGGCGGTCGTCGCCGAGCGCTCCGCCGCCCGTCGGGTGCGCGTGGAGCGTCGCCGTGCGGCCGCGCCGCGAGCCGAGCGCCCGGTTGCGCCTGCTCGCACCGCAGCTCGCGCTGAGGCCTCCCGTGCCACCGCTCCTGCTGCGGCCCGGCCTGCCGCGCGCAGCACCCGCGTCTACGACGTCGTCGAGGAGCAGGCTCCGGTGGCCGACGAGGTCATCGAGCCGGTCGCCCAGACGCCGGTCGCCGAGCCGGAGCCGGGTACCTGGCAGCCGACGCCCGTGCCGCGTCCGATGTACACGATGAAGGCCAAGGCGGAGCGTCCCGCACCTGCCCCCATGCCGGCCACCCCGGCCCCGGCGCCCGCTGGTGACGTCCCGCAGGTCATCGAGGTCGAGGACGAGGACCTGCCGGCCATCGCCGGCTGGGCCTGAGCCCCTTCGCCCCTTGTCGGCGCGTGTCGCGCGGCAGTTCGCCCTCTTCCCGACGAGGCCATGCGGTGTCTGGGCCCACTTGGCGTGAACTGCAGCGCGACACACCATGGGTCTGTCCCGGCCTCTGGGGTCAGGTCGGGTAGATCGGGTCCCCCGGGTCGAGGTCGGAGCGCTCCTGCGCGCGAGCGACGTCCTCGTGGATCTCCTTCTGCTCCTCATCGGTCGTCAGTTCTTCCGGTCCGTCCACGTCCTCGGGTGTCGGGTCGAGGAGGTTGTGGCCGACGGCATTGAGGACTGCCACCGTGGGGACGGCGATCAGCGCGCCGATGACGCCACCGAGAATGATGCCGGTGGTGATACCGAGGATCACCGCGAGCGGGTGGACCCGGACGGCACGCCCCAGGAGCAAGGGCTGGAGCAGCTGCTGCTCGATCTGCTGCACGGCGATGACGACGCCGAGCATGAGTACAGCGGTGATCGGTCCCTTGGCGACGAAGGCGAGCAGGACGGCGATGAATCCGGAGACCAGTGCTCCGACGATCGGCACGAACGAGCCGATGAAGACGAGTAGGGCGATACCCGAGGCGAAGGGGACGCCGAGGGCCAGGGCGCCGAGTCCGATGCCGATCGCGTCGACGCCCGCAACCAGGACTGTGGCCCGCGTGAATGCCTGCAGCTGGCGCCACGCGATCGCCCCGGAGGACAGGACCTTTGCCCTGGCTCCGCGCGGAAAGAGCCGAACGACCCAGACCCAGATGCCGGGACCGTCGTAGAGGAAGAAGAACAGGGTGAACATCGCCAGCAGGAATCCGGTGAGCCCCTGGCCCAGCGCGGAGCCGGCCTGGGTGGCCATGTCGGACAGGCGGTCGCCCCGGGAGATCGTGGCCCACTGGTCGGCGAACCACCCGGTCAGCTGCGCTTCGCTGAGTCCGAGCGTGCTCTCGACCCAGTGCCGTGATTGGGCCAGGCCCTTGGTGACCTGGTCGACGATGTCGCCGAGCTGGGTGGCGAACTGGTTGCCCACGTAGCTGAAGAGAGCGACGATGGCCGCCAACGTCCCGATCACGGTGATCAGGGCCGCCACACCCTTGGGCATGACGACGCGCAGGCGGCGGAAGAGTGGCTCGAGCAGGGCAGCGAGCAGCAGCGCGACGACGACCGGGATGACGACCTGGGCCAGGATCGTGGCGAGTTTGAGCAACGCGACGAGGGCGACCGCGATGACCAGCGAGCGCCATGCCCACTCCGACAGGGCCCGCACCGTCGGGGGGAGGGCGGTGACGCCATCCGAGGACTCTGGCGCCGTCCGGATGACGATCGGCGCCTCTTCGCGGGGTGCGGGAAGGCTCGGCAGCCACCGTGATGGGCGTGGCAGCCGCCGTCCTCCCCGACGACGCTTGACGGACATGAGGCTCCTCGGCTCGGGTTGGCCCGACTCTAGTCGGCCGAATTGCTATACCCGGCACCGCCGGTGTTATGGTTACCGACGTTCTTGGGGCTGTGGCGCAGTTGGTAGCGCGTCTCGTTCGCAATGAGAAGGTCAGGGGTTCGAATCCCCTCAGCTCCACCACCGGAGATCCCCGGCACAGCAGCGGAAACGCTGGTTCTGTGGCCGGGGTTTCTCTTTGTCATTCCGACCTCACCTCCCGACCTGCCCCCCGGGTGCCCCCCGACGGTGCGTTGAGCCGCTCCAGGCCGGCCCGATCGGCACCCGTGCCCAGGAAGTGCAGGTACCGGTTCGTCGTGGCGATCGACTCGTGCCCCATCCACGCCTGCACCGTGCCCGGGTCCACGCCGCGGCTCAGCCAGAGGCACGCAGCCGTGTGCCGCAGGTCGTGCACCCGACGGCCCTGGCCGCTCGTCGGCCACTTCAGGCTGCGGAGCACCGCCGAGCGGTGCAGCTGGGCGCCGCGCTCGGTCGTGAAGAGCAGATCCCGCTGGTTCTTGCCCTCGCTCAGGTGCTGGACGATCGGCAGCACCCGGTTGGCCAGCGGGACCCGTCGGGACCGCTGGCCCTTGGTGCCCTTGATCGCGTGGCCCTCCGGCTGGGATCGCCGCACGAGCAGACCCGGCGTGGGTACCTGCATGACGTCCTCGACCCGCATCGCCCGTGCCTCGGCCCAGCGCAACCCGGTCCACGCCAGCACGAGCATCAGGTCGGCCAGGTGCGGCGAGATCGCGGCCCACTGGGCATGGGCCACCTCCAGCGCCTCCTCGCTGAACGGGTCCATCTCCTCGACCTCGCCGGACTGCTTGGGTACGCGCACCCCCATGACCGGGTTGGCCACGACGATCTTCTCCCGCACGCACCAGGCGAAGAACGAGGACAGGCTGGCCCGGAACCGCCGCACGGAGCTCTCCGCGAGACCGTCTGCGAGGAGCGCCTCGAAGGAGCGCGCGACCTCCCGCCCGGACACGGCGGACACGTACAGCGCCAGCATGCTCGTCGGCATCAGGCGCAGCAGGTCCTGGTCGCTCCGGTACGTCTTGGCCGCGACGGTCGTGGACCGCACCCGAAGCCACTGGACGACCAGGACGCGGACGCGCTGCCGGCCGGCCCGGGGGTCGACCCCACCCGCCAGTGCCGCACGCTCGCGGGCGAGCCATCCCTTGGCCTCCCGTTGGGTGTCGAAGACCTTGCTCGCCACATCGACCCGACCGCTCTTCAGCTTCGCGCGGAACCGACCGTTCGCTAGCTTCTGCACGCTCACGCCGCGCTCCGCTTCACCCAGGCAGCCACGTCCTCCCGCTGGTAGCGCGGACTGAAGGGGGTCAGCCACGTCACCCGTGGACCGTGGCCCACCTGTCGCCACCGGCACAGTGTCGACGGCGAGATCTGCAGCGCCTCTGCGACCTCCGCGGTGGTCAGCAACCGCTCGAGCATCGGTGTTGTTTGGTCCTGCATCTGTTGCTCCATCATCGTCCTCTCCTGTCTAGCGCATCTCGGTCCTTGCGGCGTTCGGCTTTCCACAGGTCGTACTCGCGGCTGCGGGCTGCGACCGCCAGGGCGAGGGCTTGTTCGAGGTGGTCGCGCCAGCCGGTGCCGATGTAGGTCCAGGTGCCGATCACGTGGGTGGTCTCGTCTGCGTCGTCGGCGAGCAGCCGTGCTTCGAGGTCGCGGGTGTCGAGGGGTTGCCCGGTGCGGCGGGACTCGGCAGCCAGTGCCTGCCACCGCGAGCGGGCACGACGCAGCGCGCCGAGGGTGAGGGAGTAGCGCCGGGACTTGGTGCCGAAGTGGCCACGGAAGCCCAGACAGTGCACCCACTTGCCCATCCGTTGGTACTCGTGGTCCCGGTCGTGGAAGATCGCGGCCCGGGCAGCCATCTCCGCGCACTGCCGGCGCAGGGCGAGGATGTGCGGGCGCCCTTGACCGCGGCCGTGCAGGCCGGAGGAGTCCTTGGTGGAGTACTTGGCCAGGTAGCCGGCGACCTGATCGGGGGTCAGCGGGCCGGCCGGGTCGTCGGTGCGCGAGCCGGCCCGGACGGTACGCACGTCGACCTGGGCCCCGAAGGCCAGCACCCGTGGGGTGTCCTCGAAGTCGACCGGCTCGGCGATGGTCGTCACGGTCGGGACGACCTGTCGGACGAGGGCTGCGAAGGTGTCGCCGTCCAGCGATGGGGGAGCGGGCGAACCGGTGCCGCCGCTGGCTGGCCCGTCGAGGCGGATCAGGGCGTGGAAGTGGATCAGGCCGCGTGCCTGGTGCTCGGCGACCTTGGCGTACTGGATCGACGCGACCTCGCCCAGCCGCGAGTCGGGGACGGCCAGGTGGTGGGCGAGGGCGCGGCGGAAGGCGATGGTGAAGCGTCGCCACAGCTCGGGGGCGTGCCACTGCCACATCACCGCCGACGCGGTGTCATGGCACTCGGCGCACAACGGCGCCCCGTTGATCTCGTCGTCCCGGTCATGAACCCGGGTGCACCACAACGGCCGACCGTGGGGGCAGCGGGCGCGGTCGTCGCGTCGCCGAGGCCGACAGGCCCTCCCGCTGCGGTGGCCGTGGACGGGCCCGAAGGATGGCGCGGTGAGGGTGACGAACAGCAGCGGGTTGTCCCGCACCCGGTCGGGGACGCTCTTGCCGCCAGCGACCCCGGCATGGATGAGGGCGTAGGTGTCACGGGCATAGGTGCGTGAGCAGGACGGGCACACCGAGGCACGGCGGTTACCGCACGCGCGGTGCAGTACCCCGAACGGCAGGTCACCTGCGTCGAAGGACGAGACGATCTCGCCGGTCGTGGTGTCGACGGTGACCGAGGACCCGGCCAGCCGGACGGGGTGGGCACAGTGGTGCGTAGCGCCGAGTGCCTGGGAGAAGTCGTCCATCGTCCCGTCGCGCATCCGGTGGGCGATGAGCTTGGCGTTCTCGGGGTGATTGAGATCGGGAATGTCCAGCGGTGCGTCCTCACCGAAGCCGGGGAAGCGGTCCTCGCCGGCGGTAGGGGCGTGCGTGTCTGTGGTGACCACGGTCCCCTCCCAACCAAAGAGGGTGTGCCACGCGGACCGGAGTGCGGCTCTGGGATCCGCGCGGCACACCCAGACTGTGGGGTGAGCGGCGATACGTGGTCACCGACGTTCCAGAACCGCTCAACGCCGGGCACACCCGAAAAGGGTGCGGGTGCGGATCCAGTCAGTGAATCTCTGTCGCGGCGATCAGTGTGTACGAGCCGTTAGGCCCGAGTGGGGAGCCGACCCCCGGGGGCATTCCCGTCCCATGTGTGTGCGCCTGTGGTTGATCCGCACCACCCACGCTGCCGCTCGGAAGAGGGCTGTTCCACTATTCGCGGACTCCTGACGAAGTCTTGACACTCCCGTTCGCGTTGAGCGTCGCCTCAGGCTCCCTGGGCGGTGCGGTGACTGGCTAGATGTTCTGCCCACTCAGGTTGGGTACGCGGTCCGCGGGTGAGGAGCCCTTGAGTGCGGTGTGGCCGCGGTGATGATTGTAGTGATGGAGGAACTCGGGGAAGGCTGCGACGCGCTCGGCCTCGCTGCCGTAGGCGTGGGCGTAGGCCCACTCCTCGAGCATGGTGCGGTTGAACCGTTCGACCTTGCCGTTGGTCTGCGGCCGGTAGGGGCGGGTGAACTTGTGTTTGACGTCCTCGCCGAGGGCCTCGTTGAAGGCGCGTGAGCGGTAGCAGGACCCGTTGTCGGTCAGCACCCGTGTCACAGTGATCCCGGCCGCGGCGAAGTAGGCGTTCGCGCGGGCCCAGAAGGCCGAGGCGGTCTCCTGGCGCTCATCGGGCAGCAGCTCGCTGTAGGCCAGGCGGGAGTGGTCGTCGACGGCGTTGTGGATGTGCCAGTAGCCCGGGCGGGTGGCCCCGGAGTTGCGCTTGCCTCGCTGACGTCCGTGCACCTTGTGTCCCCCACCGTCGGGGATGCGCCCGAGCTTCTTGATGTCGACGTGGACCAGCTCACCGGGGGCCTCGTGCTCGTAGTGGCGGACCTTGCGCCTTTGCGCCCGTACGGGCGCGCCGGTGGCCGGGTCGGTCCACGACAGGCGCAGGCACTGGTACCGGGTGAGGATCTTGTGCACGGTCGAGGGGGGCATGCCCAGGTGGTAGGCGATCCGGGCCGGTCCCCACCGGCGCTTCACCCGCAGGCCGACCACCCGTCGCTCGCGATGCCGGGACGTGCGGTGCGGACAGGTAGCTGGCCGGCTGGAGCGCTCGACCATGCCGGCACGGCCTTGGGCGCGGTACCGCTCGGCCCACCGTCTGGCCGTGGTCACCGAGACGCTGAACCGCTCGGCCGCGCGTCGCAGCGGCCAGCCGTCCTCGACGACGCACCGGGCCAATCGCAGGCGACCGGTAGGAGACAACGGGGCGTTAGCGTGGGGCATTGAAGACCTCCGGGTTGAGGAGCGGTTCCTTGACAGCTCCACACCTCACCCGGAGGTCTTCCTCATGTCACGTCGACACCCCGGACCGTGTGCCTAACCTCCGTGGTCAGTACAGCTAGACACCGCCACCGTTCACCGTCCAGGGGCTCAGCTCATGGATGACACGAGCAGAGGATGGGGACTTTCACTTGGCCACCAGCGGTGACCTCACCTGGCCATCAGTGGGGACTTTGCCACGGTGCACGAGGATCCTCTGCCGGAGCGTCGGACCTGCCGCTCTGGTTCGCGTCGGCGGTTAAGGGCCCAAGCGGCGGTAGGCAGTACGGGGTCAGACCGACTGTTGCTTGCCTATCGCTACGTTCCTCATGTGAGCGTGATCCAGTAGTCCCAAAACCGTTGTGCGATGAGGGCGATGATCACGAGGTGCCAGGCGGTGAGGACGGCTCCGCGGTACTCGGCGAGGGTGCGGGTCGCGCCACCGGGGCGGAAGCGGTGCAAGGGGTGGACGGTGGTGTACCAGAAGGCTGCGATGGTCACGACCCAGACGGCCATGCAGTAGGGGCACAGCGCGCCGATGACGTAAAGGCTCTGGTAGATCAGCCAGTGGATGAAGACCGCCGCGAGGGTGACCGCGACTTGGGCGGCCGCCATGAGCCACGGCTGGACGGAGCTGCCCGTCGCCAGCACCACGCCGAGCATCGCGAGGGCGGCGAAACCCACGACGCCAATGATCGGGTTGGGGATGCCGAAGGCCTCAGCCTGAGGTGTGGACATCACCGATCCGCACGACAGGATCGGGTTGATGCTGCACGTGGGGACGTGCTCAGGGTTCTTCAGGAGTGCGATCTTCTCGATGAGCAGTGCGAGGGCCGCGATGAGTCCGATCAGCCCGGTGACGAGGTAAAGCCGGCCCAGCCCGCGATGGCTGCTGGGCAGGGTGGTCGCTGCGGTCACGGGTGGCTAGTCAGTCCTGGATGGCGTCATCGAGCGCGGTGTCGAACTCGCCGATGCTGCTCGGCTCGAACTCCTCGCCGTCGAGGAAGAAGGTCGGGGTTCCGGTGACGCCCAGGGCCTCGGCGTCGTCCTGGCTCTGCTCGACGCGCTTCTTGATGGCTGGGTCCTCGACGTCGGCGCGGTACTGCTCCATGTCCAGGCCGAGGTCCTTGGCGTACCCCTCGAAGGTCTTGGCCTGCGAGTCCTGTTGGTGTCCCCACTGGTCCACGGTCGCGAAGAGCTTGTCGTGCATGGCCTCGAACTCGCCCTGCTCGGCCGCGGCCTCGGAGGCCAGGGCGGCATTCATCGAGTTGCCGTGCAGGGGCATGTGGCGCACGACGAAGGTGACTTGGTCGCCGTACTCCTCGCGCAGGTCCTCGATGACCGGGTGGGCGGCCTTGCACGCCTCGCACTCGAAGTCGAGGAACTCGACGAAGACCGCCTCCTTCCCCGAGGACAAGCGAGGACTGTCGTCGCGCACGAGAGGTTCGGACGAGCCGTCGGTGGATGCCGGTGTGTTCTCGTCGTCGGTGCGGGTGAGGACGAACGCTGCGGTCAGCGCGACGGCGACGGCCACGATCATGGCCACGGACAGTTTCAGACTCTTGCTCACGGGGTTCCTTCGAAGGTGCCGGGTGTGCTGGACGCAGGAAGCGGCCTGGGTGTCAGATGGGGCCGACGGTCGGGACAAACGCTACTCGTCGTCCTTGTCGAGCTCGTCCAGCACCTCGAACGGGGACTCGACGTCGCCGCGCCAGGCCTCGATGCCCTCGCGGACCGCGAGACCTGCGACCACGAGCGCCGCGGCGGAGTCGGCCCACGCCCAGCCGAACAGGGAGTTCAGGAGGAGCCCGACGAGCACCGTGCCTGAGAGGTAGATGCACAGCAGCAGTTGCTTTGCGTCGGCCTGGACGCTCTTCGAGCCCAGCTCGCGGCCGGTGCGGAATTCCAGCCACGCCAGCGCCGGCATCACGACCAGGCTGAGGGTGGCGATGCCGATCCCCAGCGGGCTGTGTCCGACCTCCTCGACGCCGGCGAGACTGAGTACTGCATCGAGGACGACGTACCCGGCGAGAGCGAAGAATGCGATCCCGATCGCGCGAACGGTGGCCTTCTCCCAACGCTCCGGGTCCTTCCGGGTGAACTGCCAGGCCACCGCGGCGGCGGAGAGGACCTCGATCACGGAGTCGAGCCCGAACCCGATCAGGGCCGCCGACGAGGCGGCCGAACCCGCCCAGATCGCGACGGCCGCCTCGATGACGTTGTAGGTGATCGTGAACGCGACGATCAGGCGTACTCGGCGGTGCAGCCGTGTGCGGCGATCGACGGACAGGACGGTGGCCGTCATCGGCAGACCTCGTCGCGACACCCCGGCACGGTGCAGCTGACATCCATGCAGGTCGCGCCCTCGTCGACCGCGAGGGTCACCTGGAGGAGTCCAGTCAGGGCCTGCGCCAGGTGGGCGTCGGCGATCTCGTACCGGGCCCGACGACCTTCGACCTCGGCCACGACGATCCCGCAGTCACGCAGGCAGGCCAGATGGTTCGACACGTTCGAACGAGTCAGGTCCAGCTCGCGGGCCAGCACCCCGGGATAGCTCGGTCCGTCGAGCAGGGTGATCAGTATCCGTGATCGCGTCGCATCCGCCATCGCCCGACCGAGTCGGTGCATCACATCAAGTCTGGTCGCAATAGTCAGCATCCGCTGACCATACAGCAGGGGCTGACCAATGGGGGTAGTGGACCGAACTCGCGCACACTCGTCGACAGTCGACGCTTCCTCTCAAGGGATGCCTCAGTGACCACGGGAATCGTGAATCTCGATCCCAGTGTCGACATGGTGAGAACTTTCTCTACTGACTCAAGGCGGCGACTCCGTCGCCGCTGGCCGCCCGCTTCGCGGGCGTCCGCTGCGCATGCGGCCTGGCGGCCGTTCTCGCGGCCGCCCACTCACCAGCGGCCAGACATGCCGAAGGCGCCCGGTCCAGTACCGAGACGCCCTCACCCTCCGATCCGTCGACCCGCCGCTACACGATCCGTCCTCCACGGTCACGGCTCAAGCGGCCGGGAGTCCCTCCACCCGGGACGCGCTCCGCGCCTGTGGTCCACGCCTTCTCGAGTCGATTTGCCGCTTGATCCGAGCCCGCTCCGGCCGGTCCTGCTCCGCTATCGGGTCGGCGGCTCTTCGTGCCCCCCGGATGCCCCCCGAGCGAATTGCGCCCGCGACCGGGCGCAACGGAACGCAAGCAACCGTGACAGGTTCTCGGGGCCGGACAACCCCGGATGCCTTCGCAATGAGAAGGTCAGGGGTTCGAATCCCCTCAGCTCCACCACCGAAGATCCCCGGCACAGCAGCGAAAACGCTGGCTCTGTGGCCGGGGTTTCTTCTGTCCCGGCGTGGGCGCTCCGGTCTCCGCCCAAGGCGGAGTCGTGCACAATCGGTGCATGAATCGAGTGCGTGAGGTCGTGCGACGTCCTGAGTTCACCACCGACCTGCTGCAGATCGTCAAGAGTGTGGTCGCAGCCACCCTGGCGTGGTGGATCTCGATCAAGATCCTCAGTTCCCCGTTGCCCTTCCTGTCGCCGTGGACCGCGCTGTTGACCGTCCACGCCACGGTGCACCGGTCGCTGTCGCGCGGGATGCAGACGACGGTGGCGTCCACGATCGGGGTCGGTCTGTCGTTCGTGATCGGGGCCTACCTCGGCGTGAGCGTGTGGACCTTCGCCCTGGCACTGTTCGTCGGCCTGGCCGGGGCCAGGATCTCGTGGATCCGCGACGAGGGAGTGGCGATCGCGACCACGGCGATCTTCATCCTCGGCAGTGGCTTCGAGCAGCAGCAGCCGTTGCTGCTCGACCGGCTGATCGAGGTGGGTGTGGGTGTCGTGATCGGGGTGGCGGTCAACCTGTTGTTCATCCCACCGCTGCGTGACCAGCAGGCTGCGCGCTATGTCGACAGCATCAACCGCCGCATGGGTGACGTCCTGGTCGACATGGCCGACGAGTTCTGCTCGTCGTGGGAGACCGACCAGGCCGATGCGTGGCGTCGCGAGACCGAGTCGATGAGCGACGAGCTCGCGACCGCTTGGCAGTCGGTGAGATTCGCCCGCGAGAGCAGGCGGGCGAACCCCCGGTACCGACTGGGTCTACGCAGGGGCAGCCGGCAGGCAACGGGTCGCGACGTCAGCTACGAGGAGATCCTGACCCGCGTCGATGAAGGGATCTCGCACCTACGTCACCTCGCCCGGACGTTGCACGAGGCCGCGTACGCCGAAGGTGCCTGGGACGAGCGGTTCAGGGAGCGCTGGACCGACATCGTCGGGGACGCGGGCCGGGCCATCGCTGATCCTGACGCGGACGTCGAGCCGGTCCGCGACCGGTTGACCGCCTTGGCGAGGCAGATGTCGGACGACGCAGACCTGCCGCAGGAGACCTGGCCGCTCTACGGCTCTCTGCTGACGAGCATGCAACACATCGCAGTCATCGTCGACGACGTCGCGTCGGATCGTGAGGCGCGTGAGGGCTGACGCTGTGGTGACACTCGCCGACGTTAGAGCCGCAGCGGACCGGGTAGATGGGTATGACGCAAGTAGTGCGAGCGACGGGAGTAGCACCATGAATGAGGAACAGCAGACGGTTGCCGACATCATCACCTCGACGAAGATCGCCATGATGACCCACCACAGCGCAGACGGGGCGTTGATCGCGCACCCGATGGCCACTCAGGATGTCGATTTCACCGGGACCGTCCTGTTCATCGCCGAGCGTGGCAGCGACAAGGTCAGGGACCTCGTGGCCGACCCGCGCGTGAATCTTGCGTACTCGGGCAAGGGCTCTTGGGTGTCACTCGCAGGCAAGGCCCGCATCGTCGATGACGAGGCACGACTGCGCGAACTGTGGGGCACCTTCACCGGCGCCTGGTTGGAGGGTGGACCGGACAGCCCGAACAACATCCTCATCGAGGTCGAGGCGGAGTCCGCGGAGTACTGGGACGCCCCGGGCAGCAGCAGGACCGTCCAGCTGGCGAACCTCGCCAGGTCGGCCATCAAGGGTGAGCGCATCGAGGGCGACCATGACGTCGTCGACTACTGAGCCGGGCACAGCGACGCACGGCCCACCACTGATGGCCGGTGTGCTCCCGTGACTCGCTTCGCGTTCGCCTTCAGCCGCGCCTACCGCGTCGCCGGCCTGCCCTTCGGCGTCACCCCGAGGACAGCCTGGGCCGCCATCGATGAGGATCAGCTGTTCGTGCACTTCGGTCCGTGGCGGCTGAGGACAGCGCTGGGCAACATCGCCCAGGCAACCACCAGCGGTGGTTTCGCCTTCCTCAAAACGGCCGGCCCAGCCCACCTGTCACTGGCAGATCGCGGCGTCACCTTCGCGACGAATGGCGACCGCGCCGTGTGCCTGCAATTCCACACCCCGGTCACGGCGATCGACCCGATGGGTCTGCTCACGCATCCCAACGCCACCCTCACCCCGTCTGACCGCGAGGCGTTCCTGCTCGCGCTGGGAGGGGACCACCCTCCGGTCAGCTGACCGGAGCCATCGCTGCCAGTGCGGCCTCGCTGCCGCCCTGGGCCTCGCGGTCGTGCGTCGAGATCCAGGCCATGATCTCGTCGGCCCCGGTCCGCCGGGTCAGCGCAGTGAGGTCCTCGAAGACCTTGTCCGATGTCCCGTGGACCGATCGCGCCAGGTGTTCCTCGATCTTGGCCTGCTGCCGGTCCGTGAGCGTCATCGCCGGCTGCGGACGAAGGGGAGGAAATGCGCCGGTCGTGCGGGACTCCACCATGGCCCAGGCCTCCGGCAGCGCGAGCTCCCGCGCCCGTGCCGACGTGTCGGCGATCATCACATCGGCGCTGACGACGACGTACGGCTCCGGGCAGGCCGGACTGGGCACGAATCGGTCCCGGTAGCCCTGCAATGGCGCAAGATCACCCCACAGCACCGGCCCACCCACGACGACGGGCAGCCCGCGCTCCGCAGCGGTCGCCAAGCCAGATCCGGTGGCCAGGACGAAGAGCGAAGGCGACGGCGCCCCCTTCGGCATCGCGGTGACCGGGCCGGTGTCGTCGAGGAAGTCCGCGAGGGCGGTCAGGTCCTCGGCGAACCGCTCCGGCGAGTACTCGTGCACGCCCAGGGCGTCGCGCACGGGAGCGGTGAAACCCAGCGACCGGCCGACCCCGAGGTCGACCCGTCCCGGGTGGAGCGCAGTGAGCAGCCGGGCCTGCTCAGCGACGACGATCGGCCTGTGGTTGGGCAACATCACGCCGCCCGAGCCGACCCGGATGCGCTGCGTGCGAGCAGCGATCGCCGCCATCAGCAGCGGTGGGCTGCCGCTGGCGATCCCCGGTACGGCGTGGTGCTCGGCCACCCAGAACCGGTGGAAGCCCAGCTGCTCCGCCCGCCCCGCACGCTCGACCGTGTCCCGCAGGGCCGTCTCGCTCGGCTCGCCCGCCCGGGTGCGCGAGCGGTCCAGCAGTGATATCGGGACGGGAAGCGTCATCCTCGGGCGAGCTCCTCGACCATCGGTACGACATCGGCGATCGAGTCCACCACCCACGTGGGACGGAAGGGGTGGCGGGTCACCTCATCCCGCTGCGTGACCCCGGACAGGACCAGCGCCGAGCGCATTCCCGCCTCGATGCCCGCGACGATGTCGGTGTCCATGCGGTCACCGACCATCGCCGTGGTCTCGGAGTGCGCCCCGATCGCGTTGAGGGCCGATCGCATCATCAGCGGATTGGGTTTGCCGACGTAGTACGGCTGCACACCCGTGGCGGCCGTGATCAGAGCGGCCACGGACCCGGTTGCCGGCAGTGGGCCGTCCGGCGAGGGACCGGTGGTGTCGGGATTGGTCGCGATGAACCGTGCGCCGCCGAGGACGTGGCGGATCGCCTGCGTGATCGAGGTGAAGGAGTAGGTGCGGGTCTCGCCGAGCACGACGAAGTCGGGATCGCGCTCGCTCAGGACGAACCCGGCCTCGTGCAGCGCGCCGGTGAGGCCGAACTCACCGATGACGAAGGCGGTGCCCCGGCGCCCTTCGCCTGTCGTCTGCTCGGCCAGGAACTGGGCGGTGGCCAGTGCCGAGGTCCAGATCCGCTCCTCGGGCACGTCCAGGCCGGAGGTGAGGAGGCGGGCCCGCAGGTCGCGGCGCGAGTAGATCGAGTTGTTCGTCAGCACGAGATAGGGCAGGCCGAGCCGCTCCAGCTCGGTGAGGAACTGCGACGCCCCCTCGATGGCGTGCTGCTCCTGCACGAGCACACCGTCCATGTCGGTGAGCCAGCTGTCGACGGGATGGTCGGTCATGACCACAGGCTAGAGGTCGGCGTCGACCCCGTGCGAGGTTTCCCGGGATCACGACCGTCGGCGCCGTGGGGTGCCGCGTTCCCACCAGTCGGTCGGTGCGTCGCCGTCACCGATCCAGGAGGCCTTGAACTCGACATCGCCCCCAAGGTTGCAGAACTTCCACAGTTCCTTCGCGGCCCGGCTGTACTGGAAGATCACCTCGTCGACCTCGAACGCGTCGAGCTCGCCCACGCGGAACCGGTCCACCGCATCACCGACATGACGGACCAGCTCGTGACCTCCGTGCCGTTCCCCGTCCCCGTCCCCGTCGCCGTCGATGAGGACGAGGACGAAGGGGGATCCCCGCCACCCGTGCAGCCAGCCAGCAGGGCGACGACGGCCACGGCGGCCGTGGTGCGCTCAAGAGAGGTCATGACTCCACGGTGTCACCGCTGATGGTGCGTGGGAACCTTGGATGGATGCCAACTCGCTGGTGAATCATCCGCGCGTCCACCTCCACCCGGGGCGGGCATCACCTCAGTGTGCGCCGGCCTCCGCCGCGAGCCGTCGCACCGGCCCGAAGGTCAGCGCCAGCGTGAGCGCCGCGGCGATCGCGAGCAACCACAGGCCGATCGCGAAGGAGTCGAAGCGGCCGTAGACGTAGCCCATGATCAGCGGTGGGACGAAGCCGCCGAGCCCACCGGCGGCGCCGACGATGCCCGTGACACCACCCACCCGGGCGGGGTCGGTGACCTGGGCGATGAGTGCGAAGACCGCACCGCTTCCGGCGCCGAGGGCGGCGGCCATCGCGAGGAAGGCCACCGTGCCACCGGCGTGCAGCGGCGGGTTGCCGGCCACCATGGCGGCGCACACGGCGGTGACCGCGAAGACGACGCCGAGCACGGGGATCGAGCCGACCTTGTCGGCCACCGCCCCGCCGATCGGACGGGCGATCACCGCGACGACGACGAATCCGGCCATCCGCATGGACGCGTCCGCCGGGTCGAGGCCGTGCTCGGTGATGAGGTACGCCGGCAGGTAGACCGAGAAGGCCACGTACCCACCGAAGGCGATCGAGTAGAGGATGCCGGCCTGCCACGTCACGGGGAGGGTGATGTTGGCCCGGAGACGCTGCATCATGCTCGTCGTCGGCACGACCCGACCGGGGGCGTCGCGCAGGATCAGCCACGCGGCGACGGTGTAGACCGCCAGGAGCGCGGCAGTGATGAGGAAGGGCAGGGCTGCGTCCTTCTCAAACAGGCGCACCGTGGTCAGGGCGCTGATCGCGGTACCGCCCATACCGGCGCCGAAGATACCGATGGCCAGACCGCGCTGGGCCGGCGGGAACCACGAGTTGACGAAGGGGACGCCGACGGCGAAGACGGTGCCGGCGATCCCCAGGAAGAAGCCGGCCACCAGCAGCAGGGCGTAGGAGTTCAGCGCGAAGAAGCCGATGAACAGCACGGGGAGGATCGTCAGGCCCGAGATCACCGGGAACATCACACGACCGCCGAAGCGGTCGGTCATGGAACCAGCGATGATCCGGCCGAGCGAACCGACGACGACCGGCACTGCGACGAGCAGCGAGACGTCGAACTCGGTCAGCTCGCCGAGCTGACCGGAGCCGCGAAAGAGGGGCCCGAGCGGGCTGATCAGGGCCCACGCCCAGAAGTTCACGGCGAAGCCGATGGTGGCCATTGCCAGCATCAACCATGGGACGCCGGAACGTGTTGCTTCGTGGTCGTGGTCAACCATCGCCTACCCCAAGGTGTCGTTGGTTCCGGGCCTGTCTGCCAGGAGCCGTTGAGGACATCTTGGTCCACCACGAGCGCGAACTCGAAACCGACGCGGCGAGGACTTGATCCGGGTCAAGGAGGAGTCCTTCGGTTCTGCCTAGCGTCATGGCTGACGGCCCCGCCCGCAGGTCCGGAGGAAAGGAATCGCTGTGATCGCCACATCCGCCAGCCCGAGGACGCTGACCGTCCTGCACGTCCGAGGTCTGTCGAGCCCCTCGAGCGTGGAGCAGATCCAGCAGGAGCTGGGCCGGGTCCCCGGCGTCGCATCGGCGCGGGTGAAGCTCGCCTCCGCACGCGTCGAGGTCATGCACAGCCCGGCCGTGGCCAGCACCCAGGACCTGGTCGCCGCCGTCGCCGCGGCCGGGTACACCGCCCGCCCGTCGCCCTTCTGAGCCTGCTTGACCCGAGTCAAGGACGGTTTCGTCTCCCATCCGTAACTTCGAGAGTGACAAGCCCACCGGGGCTGGTCCCACAGGAAAGGAAGCATCACGATGACTGCCACGACCAACACCACGACCACCACCCTTCGCGCGGAGGGCTTCTCGTGCCCCTCGTGCGTGGCCAAGATCGAGAAGCAGGTCGGCCGCCTCGCGGGAGTCGAGTCCGTGAAGGTGCACTTCGCCACCGCCCGTGTCGTGGTCGTCCACGACCCTGCCGTCGCGTCCACCGACGACCTCGTCGCAGCGGTCGCCAAGGCGGGTTACACCGCCCGCCCGTCCGCCTTCTGATAAGTATCCCGACTCACGGAGAGAAAGACAGACGATGAACCCCCTCACCTGGCTGCAAGGACGCTGGAGCGTCCCTGCGGTCTCGGCAGTGCTGATCGCGGCGTCCTATGCCATGGCGCAGACCGCAAACCCGCAGCTGTGGGCCGACGCCCTGATGATCGCTGCCGCGGTCGTCGCCGGCGTCCCGGTCCTGGTCAAGGCCTGGCGCGCACTCACGGCCAAGATCGTCGGGATCGACCTGCTCGTGTCGGTCGCCGCCATCGGTGCGGTCCTCGTGGGCAACTACTGGGAGGCCGCCGCGGTGACCTTCCTCTTCGCCATCGGGCACTCGCTCGAGTCGGCGACGCTGAACCGCACCCGAGCGGCCCTGGCCGAGCTGATCGCCGTGGCCCCCGACGTGGCCGTCGTCATGCGTGACGGGCAGCAGGTCGAGGTCCCTGCCAGCGAGGTGGCGCAGGGGGAGAGCGTCCTGGTCAAGAACGGCGCCAGGGTGCCCGTGGACGGCGTGGTCTCCGGGGGCACGGGCGCTCTCGACGAGGCCTCGATTACCGGTGAGTCGATGCCGGTGGAGAAGATGAGCGGGGATCAGGTCTTCGCCGGCACGATCTCCACGGGCGGCTTCCTGCAGGTGACGGCGACCGGTGTCGGTGCCGACACCACACTCGCCCGGATCATCCACCGCGTCGAGGAGGCCCAGGAGGCCAAGGCCAGGACGCAGGACTTCATGGATCGCTTCTCCGCCTGGTACACGCCGGCCATCATCGTGCTGGCGGTTGTCGTCGGACTGATCACGGCGGACATCGTGTTGGCCCTGACCCTGCTGGTCATCGCCTGCCCCGGTGCGCTGGTCATCTCCATACCCGTCTCGATCGTGGCCGGTATCGGTCGCGGCGCGAAGGACGGTGTCCTCATCAAGGGTGGCGAGTTCCTCGAGACGTCAGCGAAGATCGACGTCGTCGCGGTCGACAAGACGGGCACGCTCACCGAGGGGCGCCCACGCCTGACGGACGTCGTCGCGCTCCACCCCGACATCGACGAGTCCGAGGTGCTGCGGATGGCCGCCCGCGCCGAGGCCGGGTCCGAGCACCCCCTGGCCCGCCCCATCCTCGAGGCGGCAGCCGAGGCGGGCCTGCCCGTCCTTGGCCTCCCTTCGCACACCGAGCCGGTACCCGGCAAGGGGATTGTCGCCTCGCTGGACGGCCACCGCATCGCCGTCGGCAACCTGCCTCTCATCGAGGCCGAGAACCACGACGGCCACGACATGGACGAGGCGCACGAGGTGGTCGCCCAGCTCGCCTCGGCCGGTCGCACACCGATGCTCGTCTCCTGCGACGGGCGGGTGATCGGTGTCGTCGCCGTCGCGGACCGGGTCCGTGACGACGCTCCCGAGATGGTCGCCCGCCTGCACGCCGCCGGAGTGCAGAAGGTCGTGATGATGACCGGTGACATCGAGCCCGTGGGGCGTGCGGTCGCTGCCCGGGTCGGCATCGACGAGGTCCTGGCGGGGCTGCTGCCCGAGGAGAAGCTGCGGGCCGTGGAGGACCTGCAGCGACAGGGACACGTCGTCGCCATGGTCGGTGACGGTGTGAACGACGCGCCGGCCCTGGCCACCGCTGACATCGGTGTCGCCATGGGCGCCGCCGGCACCGGCGTCGCGATCGAGACGGCCGACATCGCCCTGATGAAGGACGACCTGCTCAAGCTGCCCGAAGCGGTGTCGCTGGCGCGGCGCACGGTCAACAACATGCGCCAGAACATCGTGGTCGCCCTGGGCACGGTCGCCGTCCTGGTCGCCGGGGTCCTCTTCGGCGGCGTGACGATGGCCGTCGGGATGCTCGTCCACGAGGTCTCGGTCCTCGTGGTGATCGGCAACGCGATGCGCCTGCTGCGCCGACGGGCCGACGGCCGTCGCGTCGGACAGCAGGCAGCTCAGCTGCCGGAAGCGAGTTCCATCAGGGCATCGGTGTCCCGGATGAGCAGCCCACGGGGCCCGCGGGGGGTTACGACCCCGGACTCCTTGAGGTGACGCAGCTGTCGGCTGAGGGACTCGGGAGTGGTGTCGAGCAGCGAGGCGATGTCCTTCTTCGCCAGCGGCAGGGCCACCTCGAGTCCCTCGCCTGTCGCGGTCCCGCGCAGGGAGAGCAGGTAGTCCGCCAGCCGGGAGGTGACGTCGCCGGAGATGAGTGAGACCAGCCGCGACTCCGTGTCCTGCAGCCGGCCGCTGACGTCCTGCAGCATCCGCAGACCGATGGAGGGGTGGGACCGCACCAGCTGAGCCAGGTCGGCGTGCTGGAAGGTGCACAGACTGCTCGGCTCGGCCGCGATCGCGTAGTGGTTCGGCGCACGACCGCTGAGGAAGGCCGACTCGCCCACGAAGTCACCCGGGCCGAGCACCCGGATGAGGTGCTCGTGGCCGCTGGGCTCGGGGCGGGCGACCTTCACCGCGCCGGTGTGCACCACGAGCAGTTGCGAGGTGCCTGCCCCGGCCGCGTAGACCTGCTCCCCCTTCGTCAGCTGTCGGGGCCGGGCCAGCTGGGCCACGTCGAGCAGCTCCTGGTGGCTCAGCCCCTGGAAGAGCGGCACTCGCGCCACGCACAGGTCGTGGGGCGAGTCCTGGATGACGGGCAGCTGGGTATGGGACATGTCCACCTCCACGTCGATCATAGGCAGCGGAAGGGGAGGGGCCGGGCCCGTGCAGCCATGCGGGTGGGTGTGTCGTCAGTCGGTCGGTGGCCCGGTGATCGGCTTGCCCTTGGGGTCGCGGGGCCAGGCGTTGGCCACGCAGCCGTCGAGGTCGAGTGTCTGCTGCAGCATGACGGGGGCGGCCTCACCCTTGCCGGGGCAGGCCTGGTGCCCCTTGCCCAGCGCGTGCCCCACCTCGTGGTTGATCAGGTAGCCGCGGTAGAGGTCCAGGTCCCTGATCTGTGGGACGCCCAGGAACCACCGGTCGAGGTTGATCAGGATGTACCGGCCAGTGCGGCAGGAGGTGTAGCCACGGGTGTTGGCGCCGGCTGCAGCGCACTGCTCGTCCACGCTGTCGGGGGTCGCGAGTCGGATGATCAGGTCCGACTGGCCCCCGGGCACCCGCTGGAACTGCCAGTTGCCGCCAGCGGTCCAGCCGCGGGGGTTGCGCAGGGTCGCGTCGATGGCGCCGGCGAAGGCCTTGGTGGACACGCCGGAGCCCTTCTCGACCTCCACCTCGTAGGTCATCAGTCGACCCGACGTGCCACGGATCCGGTCCGACCCCTTGGCTACCTCGAACTCCCCGGTGCTCCGGTAGTCCGGCAGCGTGGGACTCGGGCTCGAGGACGTCGACGGCGTCGACGGGTGGGAGGCCGGCGCCGGCGGGCCGGTCGTGGGGCCGGCGTCAGCCGACGCCGAGGTCGTGGTCGTGGTCGACGTGGCAACCGGAGCGGCGCCGGAGTCCGGCCCGGGGCGCAGGACGATCAGCAGCAGCCCGATGACGGCGAGCGCCCCCACTGCGGCGCCCACCCTGCGACGGTGTGCCTGCCCACTGTCCTTGGGCGCGAGTTCGGACGAGTCCACGGCATCAGGGTAGAGGTCGTGGCCGGGTGGTGAGGCTCATGCCGCGTGGTCGAGCAGCCAGTCGCGCAGCCGCAGCGTGGAGAGGCAGTCGTACTCGTTGTACTCACGCAGGTCGGTCAGTCGCTCAGCGGCCCCGGCGGCGTCGCCCCGGGTCACGGCCTCGCGGTAGCGCTGGTACTCGACGATCGACTCACCGCCGCCGGTCACGCCGTCGGGGTCGCGCAGGTCGGCGCCCATGTAGAGCGGCTCGAGGCGCTTGATGGAGTAGGACGGGCTGCCGACGCGCACCGAGGACCTGACCACGGCGTACAGGTCGACGAGCACCTCGTCGGCGATCAGGGCGGCGACCTCGTCCCGGTAGACGTCATGGCGGGAGGCCAGACGGGTCAGGGCCGACTGCTCGTACCGGGCGTAGTGGTAGACGTGCATCCCGGGCCAGCGTCGACGCCGCTGCGCCACCCAGTCGACGAAGTCGACGAGGGCTCGGCGCTCCGCCGCCCGGTCATGCGCCCAGAACGGGGTGAAGCGCTCACCCTCGTCCGTGGTCAGGCACCCGAAGAGGTACTCCAGGCCGGGGTCGTCGTCGAAGTCGTCGCGCCACATCGGGTCGCCCTCGAAGTCGAAGAAGACGTCCCCGGGGCTCGGCTCCGGCAGGACCGCCGGGGTGTGCACCTCGAAGGCGAGCGGTGCCTGTGGCGTCGGCTCGACGAGCTGCAGCCGGGCCTGGGCGCTCATCACGGCCAGATCCTCGGGCTCGACCCCCTCGACCGGATCGGTCCGCTGGGCGAGAGCGGAAGCCGTGGGGACACCGGCCTGCAGCAGCAGGCGTCGTCGGTAGGAGGAGACGCCGGCGACGAGACCGACGTCACCGGATGCGGCGAGCTCGGCCCGGCAGGCGTCGCACCGCAGGCAGGCCCGCCACCGCGGGTCACCCCAGGCCACCGGGACGCCCTCGCGCAGGTGGGTCTCGAGCACCTCGAGGACCCGTGACCGGACGATGGCCAGGTCCTGCGCGACGTCCTCGAGCGCAGTGTCGACGACCGACCCGTCGCCGAGGTGGAGCCGCACGAAGGGGGCGACGTCCACCTCGGCCTCCAGCAGCGCCTCGGCGTAGGCCGCCACCTGCGTGAGCGCGTGCGCGTGGGCGGACCGGGCCAGCTTGGTCTCCGCGACGATCCATCGGCCGTCGTCGTCGCGCACCAGGTGGTCCGCCCGGCCGGTGAAGCGGTCTGCGCGCACGGCGGCCTGGTGCACCAGGCGCACACTCGGGTCGGTGAGCAGCCGCAGGGTCGCCTCGCTGTCGAGCCCGCGGGCGTCGCGGACGCCGTCGTCGTGCTCGTGGGTGAGCCGTTCGGTGACCTGCGCCTCCCACTTCCGGCCGGCGGCCCCGAACCGGTCGCGCACCGCGTCGGGCGTGCTGGGCACTGCCTCCCGGCGCCCCAGCCGCACGTCGGCCTCGACGAGGAGGTCGAACTCGCAGCGCCGGCCGGCACGCAGGTCACCCGCCGTGATCGTCGGGGGGCCGGGGACGCCGTCCAGGAGGGGATAGTGCATGCCAGCAGGTTACGGACCGCCCCCGACAGCAGTCGGGGGCGCAGGTCGCTCTGCGACCGTGAGCCCCTGAGCGTGGTGGGGATCGGGGGTACTCGGGGGCGCAGGTCGCTCTGCGACCGTGAGCCCCTGCCCTTCGAGGCTCGCGCCCGGGGGCGCTCACACCTCAGGACCCGCGTTCAGACCCAGCTGGGGAACCACATCCGCCACTGCCAGTGGTCGTAGGGGATGACCTGGGCGGTCCAGACCGGCCAGAAGAACGCGAAGTTGGCCAGGACGAGCAGGCAGTAGGCGCCGACGACGAGGTGCCCGATCCGGCGCCGGCGCGCGCTCGCGCCCCTCGGACCGAGGGCCAGCCCGAGCATGAAGACGACCGCGAGGATCACCCAGGGCTCGAAGGCGATGACGTAGAAGGTGAAGATCGTGCGGTGCTGGATGAAGAACCACGGCAACCAGCCGCCGACGAATCCGGCGAGGATCGCCCCGGCACGCCAGTCCCGTTTCAGTGCCCAGTGGTACACGAGGAAGAACAGCGCGATCGTGGCCAGCCACCAGATCGAGACCGAGCCCAGGCTGGTGATGGCCTTCGAGCACGACTCGACGTCGCAGCCGTCGACTCCCTTCGCCGGGGACTCGTAGAAGAAGGACGTGGGTCGGGCCTGGACCATCCACGACCACGGGTTCGACTGGTAGGTGTGCTCGGAGGTCAGGTTCGTGTGGAAGTCGTAGGCCTGCACGTGGTAGTCCCAGAGCGAGCGAATGGCGGGGGGCAGCCACTGCACGCCCTCACCCGGGTGGTCCGCGGCCCACGAGCGGTTGTACCCGTACGTGCTGGTGAACCACGACGCCCACGAGGCGAGGTAGGTGCCCAGGACGACCAGGCTCATCGAGATCCCGGCGAAGACCCCGTCCTTGACGATCCCGGCACGCACCCAGTGCCGGGCACCCACCGCCCTTCGCGCTCCGATGTCCCACCAGACGGTCATCAGACCGAAGATCGCGAAGAAGTACAGGCCCGACCACTTGGTGCCGCAGGCCAGGCCCAGGCTCACCGCGGCCACGAGTCGCCACGGGCGCCACAGCAGCCACGGCCCGGTCCGCATCCGCACCCCCACGGGGAGTGCGGCGACCTTGTCCGCCAGGCGCGCTCGTGACCAGTCGCGGTCGATGAGCAGCGCACCGAAGGCCGCGAGCGCGAAGAACATCAGGATCAGGTCGAGCAGGCCCGTGCGGGACTGGACGAAGTGGTGCCCCTCGAAGGCCATGAGGAAGGAGGCGATGGTGCCGAGCCAGCTGGAGCGGAAGAGGCGACGGGCGATCAGGCCGACCATAAGGATCGAGAGCATCCCGAGCAGCGCCACCGAGAAGCGCCAGCCGAAGCTCGACGTCGGCCCGAAGACCCACTCGCCGAAGGCGATGATCCACTTCCCGACGGGCGGGTGGACGACCATGTCCCCCTGGGTGCCGATGAAGACATCGGTCGTGCCCCGGGTGAAGGTCGGGTCGACCTCCTCGCCGTCCCCCTTCCACTTCATCTCGACGCCGTAGTCGAGCATCGAGACGCCCTGCTTGACGTAGTAGGTCTCGTCGAAGACCAGCTGGTGGGGGCGCCCCAGGGCCCAGAAGCGCAGGAGACCGCCGATGACGGCGAACAGCAACGGACCCAGCCAGCCCCACAGCACGTCGCTGGGGCGGAAGCCGAGCAGCCGGGCACGCAGCTGCTCACGGCGGTCCATGGCCGTCATCGTAGGCGAGCCAGCGGCCGTGGGGGCGTGGGCCGCGGCCCACGCCCCCACGGCCGGTCGGTCAGGCCCGGCGTCGAGAGATCAGCGCGAGAGCTGCGCCTGCGAGAGCCACGACGAGGGCGAGGCCACCGAGCACCCGGGCGGGTGTGTCGGAGGGGTCGCTCGCCTCGGCGGGGGCTGCGGCGGCGTCGGCCTCGCCCCCTTCGTCGGTGGTGGCCTGGTCATCGTCGGTGGTGGCCTGGTCACTCTCGGTGGCCGCGGTGACCTCGAAGGAGGGTGCCGGGTGCTCCGGCTCCTCCTCGCCCTCCTCGGCGACGTCGGACCAGTTGGCCACCTCGCCGTCGGAGTAGACCTGCTTCGTGGGCAGCACGAGGGTCCCGGGCTCGGGCAGCGGACCGGCGCTGATGGCGAACTCCTGGTACTCGCCGGGCGCGATGCCTGCGTCCTCGGCATCGGCGGTCCACGTGATGGTGCGGGGAGCCTCGGTGAGCGTCAGGTTGTTGGTGTTGACCGGCTCCGGGAGCTTCTTGGTCGTGACCTCGGCGCTCCAGCCGGGGACGGGACGTACGGAGACGCTCGCCAGCGGCCGGTCCTGGGGGAGGGTGACGACCAGCTCGGTGGTGGATGCGCTGTCCGACTCGTTGGGGACGCGGAAGGTCAGCGCCGCGTACCCGCCGGACTCGGTGGCGTCCGGGTGCACGTGCACGTGAGCGGACGCGGGCAGGGTGGTCGCGACCACGGCAGCGGAGGCGATGGCCAGGGCTGCGCCGGAGCGCAGGACGGTGCGGTTCATCAAGGGTCCTTCTGTGTGTGGGGGTGCAGGATCCGCCGGCCCGCGCCCACACGAAGGGCGCCGGTCAGGCGGTGACGGGGGTGGGCTGCACCGGTGGGCCCCGACGTCCCACACCGCCGAGCAGGGGGACGGAGGGGACGAGCCCGTCGACGTGGGACGGCGTGATGGCGCTCTGGTTGAGCGAGGGGAGGGCCGGCTCGCGGGGGTGCAGCGGCCACAGCCGGCCGGCGAGCAGCCACAGGGCTTCCTCTCCGCGGGCCATGAGCAGGGCAAGCAGGAGCGTGGCCGCGACGTGGGCCAGGAGCATGGCGGCGCCGTTGTGGTGGTGCGGTGCCGGCGTGCCGGTCGCGCAGGCCAGGACCACCTCGTGGTGCCCACCGCTCCCGCGGCAGGCCACGCTGACCTCGGTGGCCGTCAGGATCGAGTGCAGCAGCACCTGGGAGGCGCCGAGGCTGAGCACCAGGCTGATGGAGCCAAGTCGCCACCGGGTGAGCATCAGGCCCGTCCACAGCAGCGCGATCACCATGAGCAGGGCACCGCCGGCCGAAGGGGGCTCCCCGCCACCGATCACGTGGGCGCCCACGGAGAGGACGAAGGCCGCGCTCGTCCACGCGATGGCGCGTGCGACGCGCACCGCGCCCCTGCTCGGCGAGACCATGCCCTGATCCTAGGCCCCGGGGTATTGGGATGATGGTGGGCATGCCACTCGTCCTTGCCGCCACGCCCATCGGTGACCCGCGCGATGCCAGCGCCCGCTTCCGGGACGAGTTGGTCGGTGCCGACGTCGTCGCCGCGGAGGACACCCGACGGCTGCGCCGCCTCGCCGGTCAGCTCGGGGTCGAGCTGCCGGGACGGGTGGTCAGCTACCACGAGCACAACGAGGCCACCCGCACCGTGGACCTGCTCCAAGCGGTGGCGAAGGGGGAACGGGTCGTGCTCGTCACGGATGCCGGGATGCCCTCGGTGTCGGACCCCGGGTACCGCTTCGTGCGTGCCTGCATCGACGCCGAGGAGCACGTGACCTGCGTCCCGGGTCCGAGCGCGGTGCTCGTCGCCGTGGCCCTGTCCGGGCTGCCCGTGGACCGGTTCTGCTTCGAGGGATTCCTGCCGCGCAAACCGGGGGAGAAGCGCCGGGTGCTCGAGGAACTCGTCCACGAGCGGCGCACGATGGTCTTCTTCGAGGCGCCGCACCGGATCGCGGCCAGCCTGGCGGCCATGGCCGAGCTCTTCGGGGCCGACCGCCAGGCCGCGGTCTGCCGCGAGCTGACCAAGACCTACGAGGAGGTGCGCCGCGGCGGGCTTGCCGAGCTGGCCGAATGGGCCGAGGAAGGCGTCAAGGGCGAGATCACGATCGTCGTCGGTGGCGCGCAGGAGGCCAGCGTCTCCCTCGAGGACGCCGTCGCCGAGGTCCTCGCCCGGCACGATCGTGGCACCCGCCTGAAGGACGTCTGCGCCGCGGTCGCGACCTCGACCGGCCACGGCAAGAAGGCCCTCTACGACGCCGTCGTCGCCCACCGGAGCCTGCGGGAGCGACCTGAGCGAGACCACTCAGACTGACCTGAGAGAATCCGGGCCATGACCGAGCCGATGCCTGACTCCGGCACCGACCTGCCCCTCGACCCCGAAACCAGCGAGTCCAGCGACACTGCGGCCCGCGCTGCCGAGAAGGCGGCGTCGGGTGCACGCGAGGCCCGTGCCGAGCACGTCGACGCCGGGGAGCCGGGAGCGCAGGAGCGCACCGTGGTGCACCTGATGCGTCACGGCGAGGTCGACAACCCGCACAAGATCCTCTACGGCCGGCTGCCGGGCTACCACCTGTCCGACCTCGGCCGCCAGATGGCCGAGGTCGTCGCCGAGCACCTCGCCGACCACGACCTCTCGCTCGTCGTGCATAGTCCGCTGGAGCGCACCGCCGAGACCGCCGCGCCGACCCTGCAGCGGCACGGCCTGACGGCGGTCGTCGACCCGCGCGTCATCGAGGCCGGGAACAAGTTCGAGGGGACGCGCTTTCGCAAGCGGCTCCTGCTCGACCCCAGGCGCTGGTGGTGGGTGCGCGACCCCACCGTGCCCACGTGGGGCGAGTCGTACCACGCGATCAGCAAGCGGATGATGGCCGCCATCGAGGACGCCCGGGACCACGCGCGCGGCCACGAAGCGCTCATCGTCAGCCACCAGCTGCCGATCTGGACCATCCGCAGCGCCCTGGAGAGCCGTCGCCTGTGGCACGACCCGCGCCGGCGCGAGTGCAACCTCGCTTCCCTGACCACGGTGACCTTCGTCGGTGACGACGTCGTCGACGTGGCCTACACCGAGCCCGCCGCCCACCTGTACGCCCGGGCCGCGAAGACCCCTGGAGCCTGACCCCCTTCGATGACCAACCACCGCCTCACCCGCACCCTCGCCGCCGCGGCGAGTGCGCTCGCCCTCCTCGGCGGCGCCGCGGCCTGCTCGACCTCCGATACGCAGGAGGCCGCCCAAGACGCCGGCTACCGCTCCGGTGACGGCACCCTGCACCTCATCCCCGAGGACGACCGCGACGAGCCGGTCGAGCTGGCCGGCGAGACCATCCGCGGCGAGACGTGGGACTCCGCGGACCACCGCGGCGAGGTCGTCGTCGTCAACCTCTGGGCCAGCTGGTGCGGACCGTGCGCCAAGGAGGCCCCGGACCTCGTCGACACCCACGAGGCGACGAAGGGGGAGGACGTCACCTTCGTCGGCATCGACTACCGCGAGTCCTCCGTGGACACCGGTCTGGCACAGGCGAAGACGTGGGGCTTCACCTGGCCCTCGATCTACGACGAGACCGGCACCACCGCCTTGGACATGCAGGGCAAGATGACCACCCAGCCCTCGACCGCGGTCCTGGACCAGCAGGGTCGCATCGCTGCCGTCGTCCTCGGCCCGGTGACGCAGAGCACGCTCACCGGCATCATCGAGGACACCTTGGCCGAAGCCGGATGATGACCGCGCTCTTGCCGGGGCTTGCCTCCCCCACGACGGTTCCTGCTGGGCTGAGCGACCAGATCGCCGGTGGAGCCCTGCCGCTCGCCGTGCTCGTCGCCGCCCTCGCCGGGCTCGTCTCCTTCGCCACCCCCTGCGTGCTCCCGCTGGTGCCGGGCTACCTCGGCTATGTCACGGGCCTGTCCGACGTCGCCTTGGAGGAGCGCAGCCGCGGCCGGATGGTCCTGGGCACGCTGCTGTTCATCCTCGGCTTCACCGCCGTCTTCGTGCTCGCGTCGATGTTCGTCGCGACCGCCGGGCGGATCTTCGTCGAGCAGCGGGAGCTGCTGATGCGCGTCGGTGGGGTCCTCGTCATCCTCATGGCCGTGGTCTTCCTCGGCGCCGGCTCGCAGCGGACCTTCCGCCTGCCCGTCAAGCCCGCGGCCGGCCTGGCCGGCGCGCCCGTCCTCGGGGCGGTCTTCGGCCTCGGCTGGGCGCCGTGCATGGGCCCGACCCTCGGCGCCGTGCTCGCGCTCAACTTCGCCGGCGACGCCTCGACGACGCGCGCGGTCATCCTCGCCGTCGCCTACTGCCTCGGGCTGGGGCTGCCCTTCATCCTCATCGCCGCGGCCTACGAGCGCTGGGCCCCGGTGTCGGCGTGGCTGCGCCGGCGCCAACGGATGATCCAGGTCATCGGCGCCGTCCTGCTGATCATCATCGGTCTGCTCCTGCTCACCGGTGGCTGGGACGCGATCAACCAGTGGCTGCAGATCCGACTCATCAGCGACGTGGAGGTCCTCATCTGATGGCCCGGCGCAACCAGGGCGAGGCCCCGCCGCAGCAGAGCGTCACCCAGCCCCGGCTCGGTGTCGTCGGGTACCTGCGCTGGGGCTGGCGCCAGCTGACGAGCATGCGCACCGCGCTCTTCCTGCTGCTCCTGCTGGCCATCGGTGCCGTGCCCGGGTCGGTCTTCCCGCAGCGCAGCATCGACCCCAGCCGCACCGCGGACTGGCTCGCCCGCCACACCACGACCGGCCCGACCCTCGACAGGCTCGGGGCCTTCGACGTCTACAGCTCGCCGTGGTTCTCCGCGATCTACCTGCTGCTGTTCATCTCGCTCATCGGCTGCATCATCCCGCGCACCGGGGTCCACCTGCGGGCCCTGCGCGGGCGCCCGCCGCGGGCCCCCCGCCGTCTCGCCCGCCTCGAGGCGCACGCCGAAGGCGAGGTCGACGGCAGTCTCGAGGAGGTCCGTGCAGCCGCCACGCGGGCGTTGCGCAAGCGCCGTTACCGTGTCGCCAGCCACGACGAGACCAGCGTCTCCGGCGAGAGCGGGTACCTCAAGGAGACCGGCAACCTCATCTTCCACACGAGTCTGGTCACGCTGATCATCGGCGTCGCCATCGGTCACCTGTGGGGGTGGAAGGCCGACATCGTCGTGCCCACCGGGGAGTCCTTCGTCAGCACCGTCACGCGGTACGACACCTGGGCGCCGGGACCGCTCGTCGACGAGTCCTCCCTCGCCCCCTTCTCCGTCACGGTCGATGAGATGACGGCCGACTTCAACGACCGGGACCCGGCCGCACGGAGCTTCGGCCAGCCGCGGGACTTCGAGGCGCACGTCTCGGTCAAGGACGTCGAGGGCAACGAGTTCACCGACACCGTCAAGGTCAACAAGCCGCTGGACATGGAGGACTCGACCGTCTTCCTCCTCGGCAACGGCTACGCGCCCGTCGTGACCGTCAAGGACGACGAGGGGGAGGTCCTCTACAAGGGGGCGACCCCCTTCCTCGCGCAGGACGGCAACTACCGCTCCACCGGTGCGATCAAGGTCGGGGCGGCCACGCAGCCCGAGCAGTTCGGCTTCGTCGGGCTCTTCCTGCCCACCGCGACGATCGACCCGGAGCAGGGGCCGATCTCGGTCTTCCCCGACACCCGGGCCCCCGCGCTCGCACTGAGCCTCTACACCGGCGAGCTGTACCCCGGTGGCCGTCCGCAGAACATCTTCACCCTCGACACCGAGTCGATGGACAAGGTCGTCACCAGCGAGGGCACCGACCAGCTGCGGCTGTGGCTGACCCCCGGGGACACCAAGACGCTGCCCGACGATCGCGGCACGATCACCTTCGACGGCATCGAGCGCTACGCCGGCTTCTCCGTGCGCAGCGACCCCGGCAAGGAGCTGACGCTCGTCTCCGCGTTGCTGGCGCTCGGTGGCCTCATCGCCACCCTCGTGATCAAGCGACGGCGCGTCTTCGTGCGCCTGACCGAGGTCGAGGGCCGGGTGCGCGTGGAGGTCGGCGGGATGAGCCGCGACGATGACGAGGGCCTGAGTGAGGTGGTCGAGCACGTGCGTGACCAGCTCGTGGGAGAATCGAGGACATCATGAACAACGAGATGCTGGCCCAGTACGCCAACTACGCGCTGGCCTCCGCCGCGCTGGTGGTCACGGTGGCGATGCTCTGCTACGCCCTCTACCTCGCGCAGGCGGTGCCGGTGCGTGAGCAGGTCGAGACGGACACGAAGGTCCCGGCGACCGTGGGTGGCCCGTCGCAGGGCGACACCTCTGAGGCGACCGGTGACGGGGCTGCCGTCGAGACACCGATGAAGGCGCGCAAGGCCGCCGGTATCGCCGGCTCCCTGTCGTGGCTCGGTGCGGGGCTCCTCCTGCTCTCGTTCGCGCTGCGCGGGTTCGCCGTCGGGCGCTTCCCGCTGGGGAACCTCTTCGAGTTCAGTACCGCCGGCGCCTTCTTCGCCCTGGCCACGTTCGGCGTGGCCTCGCTGCGCCGCGACCTGCGCTGGCTCGGCGTCTTCGTGACCGCCTTCGTCACGCTGCTGCTCATGGTCGCCTCGACCGCGTGGTACGTCGAGGCCGACGAGGTCGTGCCCTCGCTGCAGTCCTACTGGTTGCCGATCCACGTGACCGTCGCGACCCTGTCGGTCGGGGTCTTCACCGTCGGCGCGATCGTCAGTGGGCTGTACCTGCTCAGCGACCGCGGGGTCGGTGGCGAGCGCTTCTGGCGCAAGCTGCCCCCGGCGCGTTCGCTGGAGAAGTTCTCCTACTCGCTGCACATCATCGGGTTCCCGCTGTGGTCCTTCACGCTCATCGCCGGCGCCATCTGGGCGCGCGAGGCCTGGGGTTCCTACTGGAACTGGGACCCGAAGGAGGTGTGGACCTTCGTCATCTGGACGGTCTACGCCGCCTACCTGCACGCCCGGGCGACGAAGAACACCTCGCGGCGCTCGGCGAACTGGATCGCGATCGCCGGTTTCGCCTGCATCATCATCAACTACACGGTCGTGAACTTCTACTTCATCGGCCAGCACAGCTACGCCCAGTGAGGCCGTCATGATCCGCTACACCCTGCTCCGGTTCCTGATCTTCTTCGGCTGCCTCGCGCTGTTCTGGCTGCTCGGGCTGAGGGACGGCAACGAGCTGCCCTGGCTGGCCGTCCTCGCCGCCCTGGCGTCGATGGTCATCTCGGCGGTCGTGCTCAAGCCCTTCCGCGCGGACATGATCACCCAGATCGAGGCGCGTCGTGAGGCCAAGGCCCGGGCGCACGCTGCCCGGACCGACACCGACGAGGCCGTCGAGGACCGCGCGCAGGGCGGGAGCAAGTCCGCTGCGCGCGAGGCCGACGCCCCTGCAGAGGACGAGGAGGAGACCTACCGCTGAGTCGGCCGGCGGGGCTCTGCGTCGTCTCCAGTTTCTCGGGTGATCCGATATTCATGTGACGAGCGGGTGCCGGATGGCTGCGTAGTCTCCAGTTGGCCGGGAAATCCTGTGCTGGCCGCGTCATGACCCGGCCACGGACTGTTACGGCGGCCTCGTCAGGGATGCCCGGCCAGATGATGGTCGGCGTGGGCACCAGGCCACCGTCACTTTCGCCGTCACGCCCGGAGCGCGTTGGCCCGGCGGGACTCAGACGGCCAACGGGACGATGAGCAGGACCGCCCACAGCAGCTCGGCCAGGCCGGTCAGCGCCAGTGCGGGGATCAGTGCCCGGCCGGTGGCTCCGTCCTTGACGGCCTTGATGCCCGGCCAGGCCATGAGCAGCCCCAGGATCGCGACCGGCGCCCAGATCTGCCAGATCGCCATGAGCAGTGTGCACACGGCGGCCACCGCGAAGAGCGCGAGGTAGAGCCGGCGGGTGCGTGCATCGCCGAGGCGCACCGCGAGCGTCGTCTTGCCGGTGACGCTGTCGGAGGGGATGTCACGCAGGTTGTTGGCCACGAGGATCGCGCTCGCCAGCGACCCGACAGCGATCGCGCCGAGCACTCCGACAAGGGTGATCGTGCCGATCTGGGCGTAGAGCGTGCCGAGCGTGGCGACGAGGCCGAAGAAGATGAAGACGTACACCTCACCGAGCCCGCGGTAGCCGTAGGGGTTGTCGCCGCCGGTGTAGCGCCAGGCCGCGAGGATCGCGAGCGCGCCGATCGGCAGCAGGATCCACGCCGCACTCAGGGCGACGAGGGCGAAGCCGAAGAACCCCCCGAGCCCGAAGAAGGAGAAGGCCATCGTCTTGACGTTTGCCGGATCGGCCAGGCCCTGCCCGACGAGGCGGACCGGGCCGACGCGCTCCTCGTCCGTGCCGCGGATGCCGTCGCTGTAGTCGTTGGCGTAGTTGACGCCGATCTGCAGGCAGCAGGAGACGAGCAGGGCGAGCAGGGCGAAGCCGAGCACGGCGCCCGGCTTCTCCTCCTCGAGGTCCAGGTGGGCTGCGGCGGCAGCCGTGCCGACGATCACGGGAGCGATCGCTGCAGGGAGGGTTCGCGGGCGGGCGCCGGCGACCCAGTCGGAGAGTGAGGCCACGATGGTTGATCCTACGAGCGATCAGGCTTGCAGCAGACGCGCCACGGCGGTGCGGTCGGGCTTTCCCGGGCCGCGCAGGGGCATCTCCGCCACCACCAGGACCCGTCGGGGGAGCGCGTGGGCGGGAAGGTGGGGGCGCAACATCTCGCGGATCTCGGTCAGGCCGACCTCGGGCACGAGCCCCTCGGGGGGGCCGCCGGGCGAGGTCACCGCGGCCAGCGCCACGATCTCGCCCCACTCCGCGTCGGGGACACCGACGACGACGGCCCCGGTGACCGCCGGGACATGGGCCACCACGGCCTCCTCCACCAGACGGGGGGCGACCTTCATCCCGCCGCTGTTGATCACGTCGTCGGCCCGACCGAGGATCGTGACCCTCCCTTCGCCGTCGACGGAGCCGAAGTCACCGGTGCGGAACCATCGTTGACCGCCCTCTGCCACAAAGGAATCCGTCTGCAGGCCGAGGTAGCCGTGCGCCACGACGGGGCCACCGAGGTGGATCACGCCGGAGTCATCGGCACGCACGTCGACCCCGCGCAGTGGCTTGCCGTTGTAGACGCACCCGCCGGCGGTCTCGGACATGCCGTACGTCGTGACGACCCGTACACCGAGTGAGCGCGCGCGATCGAGCAGCGGTGCGGGAGTGGCGGCCCCGCCGACGAGGATCGCGTCGAAGCGGCGCAGTGCCTCCAGCCCGAGCGGGTCATCGACGAGCCGAGCGAGCTGGGTGGGCACGAGGGAGGTGTAGCGCCGCTCCGCGGACATGCCGGCGGTGGCCTCGACGAGGGCGAAGGGGGTGACCTCCGACGCCTCGATGACCACAGGGGTCGTCCCCGCCGTGATGCTGCGCAGGAGGACCTGCAGGCCCGCGATGTGGTGCGGCGGGAGGGTGAGCAGCCACTGCCCGTGGCCACCGAGCCGCTCGGCGGTCGCCTCGGCGCTCGCGATGAGATTCGCCGCCGTGAGGAGGGAGAGCTTGGGTGTCCCGGTCGAGCCGGAGGTGGCGACCGTGACGGCGAGGTCCTGCGGGATCGTGCCCTCGGGGATCGCTGGTGACTCGTCCGACGCGTGCGGGTGGATCGGCGCGGTGCCGGTCAGCGCGCGCTCGAGGACCGGTAGGGCCTCGAGCACGGCGGGACCTGCTGGCAGGGGGAGCGGGGTGATCGGCACGCGTCCATCTTGGCGGACACCAGAGCCGACGTGGTCGAGGGGGCGGAGCCTGTGGACGGTGGGATGGCCCCCGTCGACCACCGGGACGCGGTGACTACTCTTGAACGCAGGGAACCAGTGCGACGAAGATCGAACTCCGGCAACGGTGCACCTGCCATCAGAAGTACCAGGGGAAGGGCGACCAGTCCGGCTCACGCTTGTCGAGGAACTGGTCACGCCCCTCGACGGCCTCGTCGGTCATGTACGCCAGCCGGGTCGCCTCGCCGGCGAAGACCTGCTGGCCCGTGAGCCCGTCGTCGGTGAGGTTGAGCGCGAACTTGACCATCCGGATGGCAGTCGGCGACTTGGCCATGATCTCGCGGGCCATCGTCAGCGCCTCGGTCTCGAGCTCCGCGTGGTCGACGACCGCGTTCACCGCGCCCCACTCGTAGGCATCCGCAGCGGTGTAGGCGCGGCCGAGGAAGAAGATCTCGCGGGCGCGCTTCTGGCCGACCATCTTCGCCAGGTAGGCGCTGCCGTACCCGCCGTCGAAGGAGCCCACGTCGGCGTCGGTCTGCTTGAACCGGGCGTGCTGGCTGGCGATCGTCATGTCGCACACGACGTGCAGCGAGTGCCCACCACCGGCGGCCCAGCCACCGACGAGGGCGATGACGACCTTGGGCATGGTGCGGATGAGGCGCTGCACCTCGAGGATGTGCAGGCGGCCCCCTTCGGCCTTGACCCGCCGCTCGTCGATGCCCGCGACGGAGTCGTCACCGGTCGGGTCGGACGCGTACTGGTACCCCGAGCGGCCGCGGATGCGCTGGTCGCCGCCGGTGCAGAACGACCAGCCCTGTGTCGTCGCACTGCTGCCCTCGCGCGGGGTGGGGCCGTTGCCGGTGAGCAGGACGACGCCCACGTCGGGGCTCTGGCGGGCGTGGTCGAGCACCCGGTAGAGCTCGTCGACCGTGTGCGGCCGGAAGGCGTTGAGGATCTCCGGGCGGTCGAAGGCGATCCGCACGCAGCCGAGCTCCTTGGCGCGGTGGTAGGTGAGGTCGGTGAGGTCCTCGAAGCCGGGGACCACCTCCCAGGCCTGCGGGTCGAAGGTCTCGCTGACGTTGTCCAGTGCACTCACGGGGCCGAGCCTATGCCGAGCACAGGATCAGGTCCGGCTGGTCCCGAACATTCGCCCCATCGCCGCGTCCATGACCACTGTGGGGGTCACCTTCGTCGCGGCCACCATCGCCCGCGCACTCGCCGGCACCTGGTAGCGCGCCCGGGGCCGCGTGGCGGTGGCCGCGTGGAGGATCGCCTTGACGACCACGGAGACGTCCGCGGCATCGACCCCGAACATCCGCTCGTGCGCCCGGGCCATCCGGCGTGCCTGCGCGGCGTAGGCCCCGGAGCCGGAGTGCTCGGCGAGGGAGTCCGCGGCGATGTCACCGAACTCGGTGCGGATGGCGCCCGGTTCGATGATCGAGACCTGCACCCCGTGCGGGGCCAGCTCCATGCGCATCGCGTCGCTGAGGGCCTCCACGGCGTACTTGCTCGCGTGGTACCAACCGCCGAGCGGCTCACTCACCTGACCGGCGACCGAGGCGATGTTGATGATCCGCCCCGCACCGGCGGCGCGCATGTACGGCAGGACGAGCTGGCTCATCCGGGAGACCCCCAGGACGTTGACCTCGAGCTGGCGACGGGCGACGTCGACGGGGACGTCCTCGACCGCGCCGAAGACCGAGTAGCCGGCGTTGTTGACCAGCACGTCGATGCGGCCGTGGTCGGCGATGACGTCGTCGACGAGGGTGACCATCGACGCGTCGTCGGTGACGTCGACGCCGTGGGGGACGACCCCCTTCGCCCGCAGGGGCTCGAGGCGGTCGAGGCGTCGGGCCGCGCCGACGACCGTCCATCCCGCTGTGGCGAGGGCGATGGCGCAGGCTTCGCCGATGCCCGAGGAGGCGCCGGTGACCAGGGCGACGGGGGAGGTGCTCATGGGTCCATCCTCGCGGATGATCCCCGCCCCGCGGTCCGTCCACAGCCCCGGCACGCGCGGTCGCGCTCTCCACAGCAGGCCGAAGGGGGTCCCCCTCGCCTGCCGCAGCCGGTGGGCTGGGCGCATGGCCGATCGCAGGGACCGGCCAGGGACGAGAGGACGGGACCGATGGGCGAGCGCTGGTTGTACGGAGTGGACGGTGGACTGCTGGAGCCCGAGGACGAGTGGGGTCGTGACCCGTGGCTCGACGGGGTCCCGACCTCCCGGGACGTCGGTCGGGCAGCGGGCGCCCCGGGCACTCTGACCGAGATCGTGCTCATCGACGGCCACGTCGTCGACTCGGTGAGTCGGCCGGTCTCCGGGAGCGGGTACGAGTGCGCTGCCCTCGAGGTGGCGCACCTGCGCGAGCCCGTGCCGCCCCCACGGGTCGAGCGCGTCATCGTCCGGGAGGAGCCGCAGGAGGAGATGCTCCACTGGTTGGAGCGGGTGGTCGGGGGAGCGGAGGTCCTGGCCGTGCTCGACGACGACCCGCTACCCCTGGCAGAGCCGCTCGAGCTCGATCTGCTGCCGCTCGGGAGCCGGGACCTGGCGAGTGCCGTCGACGAGCACCTCGATCTGGTGGACCCCGCACCGATCCTCGCGGGTCAGCTGCTCACGGCCTATCGCCGGCTCCTGGCCACGGCCGCGCACGAGGGGATGCTCCACCTGTGGCGGGACGTCCCACCCGAGCGGACAGCGGCCGCGATCATCCACTGCGTCATCAAGGCCAACGCACTCTCCGGCGCCGGAGCGCCCTTCGGCGTCGCGACCTTCCTGCGGGGCCTGGGGGTGGGATCCCCACCGACCTCGCGGTCGCGCAGCCTCGCCCTGGTCATCGGTGGGACCCAGTGGCCGCACGGACGCAGCCCCTCGCAGGCTCCGGAGGTTTACGTCCTGGGGGACACAGGACTGCTCGTGAGTCGTTTCCGCAACGAGCTGATCACCTACCGCGACCTCGCGCACACGGCCCGAGCCGCTCTCGGGGGCGTGGCCACGGGGTGAGTTCACGGGGCGAGGTCACGGGGCGAGTTGCGGACGTCGCGAGGGTGGTCTGAGGCAGGCTGTCCCCATGGCGAGCAAGCAATCGACCCGGGTCCGCAGGGCCGTCCAGCGGTATGCCGCCGGCTACGACACGCTGAGCGGCGTCACCGACGCCAGCGTCGCCCTGGTGACCAGGATGCTCGACGACGCAGGTATCAACTACCTCGCGGTGACCGGACGCACCAAGTCCGTGGAGTCCTTCGCCACCAAGGCAGCGCGGCGACTCCCCGGTGGCCGGCTGGCGCACCCGAAGCCGCTGACCGACATCACCGACCAGATCGGGGTCCGCGTCATCACCTACGTGCTCTCCGACGTCGACGCGGTCGCCCAGCTGCTGTCCGCCCAGCTCGAGGTGCGTGAGGACCGGGACATGGGTCAGGAGACGGCGGAGGCCGGGCGGTTCGGCTACTCCAGTCGGCATCTCCTGGTCGCCCTCGACGGGGATCGCGAGGAGTCGGGGATCCCCGTGGGGACCCAGGCATCGGTCCAGATCCGCACCGTCCTTCAGCACGCCTGGGCGGAGTTCGAGCACGACATCCGCTACAAGGGGTCCGTCAGTGCGGAGCACGGCCCCGACTTCGATCGCCGATTCACCCTCGCGGCGGGACTCCTCGAGCTGGCCGACCAGCAATTCACCACCATCCGTGACCACCACCGCGAGGAGCTGACCTCGCCTGCCGAGGCCGCCGACGATGACCCGCGGATCAGTGCCACCGACCTCGCCGCCTTCCTCGCGGGCCAGTTCACCGACGCCGGCTGGTCCCGCACCGATCACTACGCGTGGATCAGCAGCCTGCTGCTCGAGCTGGGCATCACCTCGCTGTCCGAGCTGCGTGAGCTCCTGCGGGACGTCGATGTCGAGTCCATCGAGTCACGGATGGGATATCGCTACCCGCCGGGCGCGGTCCGTCGTCTCGATGACGCCCTCCTGTCGGTGTACGGCCGGCGATACGTCGAACTCCACGGCAATGCCCACCGGGTCGGCCTGCTCACCGCGCGGCTGATGAAGCTCACCGGCTGACCGGAGCGCGGTCTCGGGCTACCGTGCGACGCATGGCACTGCGCTGGTACCAGATCTCCGTGGACTCCCGGGATGCCGCGATGCTCGCCCGGTGGTGGGCCGACGTGCTCGACTGGGAGCTCGGCTTCGAGGACGAGTACGAGGTCAACGTCGTCCCTCCGGGGACGAGCGAGGACCCCGTGGACACCGTCGAGACGTGGCGCGCGATGCCACCGACCTTCGTCTTCGCGCCCGTGCCCGAGGGGAAGAGCGTGAAGAACCGCCTGCACATCGACCTCGCCCCGCACATCGACCAGGACCGGGACGAGCTGATCGAGGAGCTGCTGACCAAGGGCGCCTCGCGCGTCGATGTCGGCCAGGACCCCGACGTCACCTGGACCGTGCTCGCCGACCCGGAGGGCAACGAGTTCTGCGTGCTCTCCAGCCGCGACCGGTGAGCGCCCCCGCCCTGGGCGAGCTGCTCGACGGGCTGCACGTCGTCACCCTGCCGCTGCGCACGAGGTTCCGCGGGATCGCCGAGCGGGAGATCGCGCTGGTGCGCGGACCCCACGGGTGGGGCGAGTTCTCCCCCTTCGTCGAGTACGGCCCCGCGGAGGCGTCCCGGTGGTTGGCCGCGACCATCGAGGCCGCCTGGACGGGGTGGCCGGACCCGGTGCGTGACGCGGTACCCGTCAACGCGACCGTCCCCGCCGTCCCACCGGCCGAGGTGGCCGACGTCCTCGCCCGTTACGACGGCTGCACCACCGCCAAGGTGAAGGTCGCCGAGGCCGGCCAACGGGACGCGGACGACATCGACCGGGTCGCCGCCGTCCGTGACGCGATGGGACCGCGCGGTCGCATCCGCGTCGACGCCAACGGTGGCTGGTCCCTCACCCAGGCGCATGACATGCTCGCGGCCCTCGCTCCCTTCGAGCTGGAGTACGCCGAGCAACCCTGCGCGGACGTGCGCGACCTCGCCCGGCTGCGGGTGGGTCTGGCGCGCAGCGGCATCGACGTGCCGGTCGCCGCCGACGAGTCGATCCGCAAGGCCGAGGACCCACTCGAGGTCGCCCGGCTGGGCGCCGCCGACCTCGTCGTCGTCAAGGTCGCCCCCCTCGGCGGAGTGGCCCACGCCCTCGAGGTCGTCGCCGACTGCGGAATGCCGGCCGTCGTCTCCTCCGCCATCGACTCCAGCATCGGCCTGCGAGCCGGCGTGGCACTCGCCGCAGCGCTGCCCGACCTCGACCATGCCTGCGGTCTGGGCACCGGGGTGCTGTTCGGCGCCGATGTCAGCGCCGACCCGCTCCTGCCCGTGCGGGGGAAGCTGCCCGTGCGCGACGTGGTGCCCGACCCCGACCTGCTAGCGGTCCACGCCGCCCCCGCGGATCGGCTCGAGTGGTGGCGTGACCGCCTCGACGCAGCCTTCGCGTACCTGTGACCCGGACGTCCACAGCCCGCTCCGCCTGAGGGGCCACTCCACAACCCGGACGAAGGGGGCGCCCCGTCACCCAGCCAGCCGGTGGGCTGTGGGCATGGACATCCCGCCCCTGACCACCGACGATCTCGAGGTGCTCGCCCTGCGGCTGGAGCGCGTGGCCGAGCGCATCGACGAGCTCGCTGCGCGGACCCCGCGCGGCACGAGCCGGTCGTGGCGGGGAGAGGCGGCCGAGCGTCACCGCGAGATCGTCGCCGAGCACGCCGCCGACCTCACCTCCCTTGCCGCCGGGATCAGGGACGCGGCCACCGCCGTGCGGGTGCTCGCGGCGACGGCACGGGAGCACGCGGCACTCCTCCACGACGCGGCCGAGCTCGCGGCGACGGTCCACCCGATCCTGCTGCTGCCGTGAGCGGCGAGCTGACGGTCACCGGAGGGAAGTACGGTCTGGCCGTCTCCCTCGAGGAGCTGGAAGAGGGCGCCCATGTCCTGGAGACCGTCGGCCGGGACGTGGCCGAGACCGCCGTGCACGTGGGCGCCACGGCCATCGACCCCGCGCTGGCGCTCGCGGGCATGCTCGCCCCGGCCGAGTACCTCGGCGCGGAGGCCGCGATTCTCGACTGCGCCGGCTCCCACGGTGCCGCCGGGGTCTCGGCCCGGGTGCTCGCGACCGCCGAGGCGACCCGGGCAGCGGTGCTGTTCTACCGCGAGGGTGAGCGTGCCGTCGAGGAGCTCTTCGACCTCACGGTCACGTCGGTCGGCGTCACCGTCGGCGCATCCGTGCCCACCCCGGCGCTGGCCATCGGGCTGCTGGCTCCGCTCGTCCCGCAGCTGCCGATCGTCGGCGATCCGATCAGTGCAGCCGCGCTCGGCGTCGGGCTCGGTCTCGGTCAGGAGGTCGACGAGCTCCTCGTGGACGTCCCCGGGCTCGTCCCGGCCGTGGCGGACGGCTTCGACGGGCTGATCATCGGTCTCGGGTTGGGGACCCCGGCGCTGGGCACGTGGCTGCGGTGGCGGTCGGGCCGGCTGGGAGCGGCGTACCCGCCGCGGACGCAGCAGGAGGCCCTGCAGGTCGTCCTCGCCGCGACCGACGGGATCGCCCTCGACGAGTCCGACCACGAGGTGCGGGTGGTGCCCCACCCCGTCGAGCGCGGGCGGGCGCCCCGCGGCGTCGCCGACCTCGTCGACGACAGTGGCCCGACCTCGGGAGGGTCGCGGGTGCGGGTCATCGGCGTCCCGCGTCCCGACGACTCGTGGACCTGGGTGGTCGACGTCCCCGGTACGCAGACCTTCACGCCGCAGGCGGGGAAGACCCCGTGGGACCTCACGAGCAACGTCCTGCTCGCGGCGGGGCGACAGACCCTGACGACCAAGGCCGTCGCCCGGGCGCTCGACGACGCCCAGCAGCGCACCGGATCCGCCGGGCGCAGCCGGGTGCTGCTGGGCGGTCGCAGCCAGGGTGGTCTCACCGCTGCCGCGCTCGCCGCGGACCCGGCCTTCCGCCGACGGTTCCACGTCACCCACGTCGTCACCGCCGGAGCCCCCGTCGCCGGTCTCGACGTCCCCGAGGAGGTGTCGGTCCTCAGCCTCGAGCACACCGAGGACCTCGTGCCCGGACTCGACGGCGCGGACAACCCCGACCGGGAGAGCTGGGTGACCGTGGAACGCGAGGTGGGTGACGTACTCGGACCCGATGACGGCGCAACGGATGCCCACGCGTCCGAGATCTACACGCAGACCGCCCACCTCGTCGACGAGAGCGATGACCCCTCGCTGGTGGCGTGGCGCGAGGACGCGGGGGACTTCATCGACGGCGCAGGGGGTGAACCGGTCGTCATCGACTACGCCGTCGATCGGGTCCCGATCACGTCGCCGGCAGTGGCAGGATCGTCCCCGTGAACCCCTCGACGACCGGAGCCCGCGTGCTGCTCGACGAGCTCGTCCGGCTCGGCGTGCGCGAGATCGTCCTGTGCCCGGGGTCGCGATCGGCGCCGCTGGCCTATGCCGCGCACGACCTCGACGTGTCCGGCCGGGCCCGGCTGCACGTGCGCGTCGACGAGCGCAGCGCCGCCTTCCTCGCCCTCGGCCTGGCCAAGGAGAGCCGGCGTCCGGCAGCCGTCATCACCACGAGCGGCACCGCCGTCGCCAACCTCCACCCGGCCGTCCTCGAGGCGCACCACGCAGCCGTCCCTCTCCTCCTGCTGACCGCCGATCGGCCTCCGGAGCTGCGGGGCGTCGGCGCCAACCAGGCGACTGACCAACCCGGCCTGTTCGGGGAGCACGTCCGACTCGCCCTCGAGCTGGAGACGCCGCACAACCCGCCCCGGCAGGCTGCCGCGTGGCGCACGGCTGCCGCCCGCGCGTGGTCGGCGGCCACCGGTGCGCTGGTCGGTGCCGGGTTCGCCGGGCCGGTGCACCTGGACCTGCCCTACCGTGACCCGCTCGCGCCGGACGCCGCGTCCACGGTTCGAGGTATCCGCGAGCGCTCGGGCGCGCTCGAATACCTCGAACCATCGGACCCGATCGAGGGCCGCCCGGACGGCGCGCCCTGGGTATCCCTGCCCGAGTCCTCTCCGGTCGCCGCCGGCGCGGTGCCGCCGATCGATCACGACCCGGACACCCTCGTCGTGATCGGCGAGCTGCCCACCGCCCAGCACCGCAGCACCGCTCTGGCCTGGGCGGTCCGCCACGGCGCCCCCGTCATCGCCGAGCCCGGCCCGGGCACGCACGAGCTCGTCCTGCCGCACGGCGCCCAACTGCTCGCCGCCACCGACTGGGTCGACGCGAACCTGCCGGAGCGCCTCCTGGTCGTCGGCCGACCGACCCTCGGCCGAACGATCCCCGCTCTGACCCGGCGTCGCGGCGTGCGCGTCGAGGTCGTCACTCCCGGCGAGCCCGGCGCCACCGGCTGGGCCGATGCCACGCACACGGCCGCGGCCGTCCACCCCTTCGCCGCCCTCGTCGGTGACGGGGAGGGGCGGGAGGCCACCCCCTTCGCCCGGACCTGGCTGGAGGCGGCCGACCGGGTGGCCGACGCCCTGGCCGACCCCGCCGGCCTCGATGGACCAGCCGTGGCGCGGACGCTGCACGACGCGGTGCCGGGGGAGAGCCTGATCCTCCTGGGCAGCAGCAGCGTCGCCCGTGACCTCCACGTCGGAGTCGCTCGGCCGCGGCCCGACGTGCACCCGGTGACCAGTCGGGGCCTCGCCGGCATCGACGGCTGCGTCTCGACGGCGATCGGTCTGGCGCTGGCCCGCCCCCGACCCACCTGTGCGCTGCTCGGTGACCTGACCTTCCTCCACGACGCCAACGGCCTGCTCATCGGCCCCGACGAACCCGTGCCCGACCTGACGATCGTCGTGGTCGATGACGACGGGGGCAGCATCTTCGACACCCTCGAGTACGGGGCGGTCGAGCACTCCGGGCCGATGCGGCGGATCTTCACCACGCCGACCGGCACCGACATCGAGACCCTCTGCGCGGCCCACGGGGTCCCCGCCACGAGTGCGCACACCCGAGCCGAGCTCGCCCATCTCGTCGAGCGACCCGGCGCAGGGATCCGCGTCATCCGGGTCCCGGTCGACGGCAGTACCCGACGGGCGGCGGGCCAACGGACCCGCGAGGTCGTGGCCGCAGCTCTGCGCTGAACTCATCGCCGGTCGGGGCCACCGCCGATCACGCGGTTCGAGGGGCGGCCGAGCGGTGGGCGCACGATCGTCCTCGACGGAGGGCTCGCGACGGCTCAGCCGCCCAGGGCCGTGCGCATCGGCAGCAACTTGGCCACCGACTCGGCGACCTCGTCCTGCGCCCGGGAGCCGGCGACGATGCCGCACCCGGCGTAGAGACGAAGGGAGTTGGGTGCGTCGTAGGAGCCGCACCGCAGCGCGATGCCCCACTCTCCGTCACCGGAGGCGTCCATCCAGCCGACCGGTCCGGCGTACCGGCCGCGGTCCATCTGCTCCAGCTCGGCGATGACCCGGTCGGCGTGCGTGGTCGGGGTGCCGCAGACCGCAGCGCTGGGGTGGAGCGACGCGGCCAAGGCGAGCGAGGTGGAGCTGTCGTCGACGACGCCCGCGACGTCCGTGGCCAGGTGCATCACGTTGTTCAGGTGCAGGACGAAGGGGGAGTCCGGCACGTTGATCGAGGAGGTGTGGTCGGTCAGTGCGTCGGCGACCGAGCGCACGGCGTACTCGTGCTCCTCGAGGTCCTTGCTGCTGCGGGCCAGTGAGCCGGCGAGTGCCAGGTCGTGGCTGTCGTCGCCGGTGCGCTGGATCGTGCCGGCGAGCACGCGGGAGGTGACCAGGCCGCGCTCGAGGCGCACGAGCATCTCGGGGGTGGCTCCGACGAGCCCGTCGACGGCAAAGACCCACGTCGTGTCGTAGTCCTGGGTCAGGCGGGTCAGCAGCCAGCGGGGGTCGATGCGCTCCTCAGCGGTCGCCTGCACCGAGCGCGCGAGGACGACCTTGTCCAGGTCACCGCCGTTGATCCGCGCGACGGCCTCCTCGACCGCGTCGGCCCACCGCTGCTTGGTCAGATCGCGGTCGGCGAAGGTGACCACGCCGGGGTCCGCAGGCGCGGGCTGGGGCTCCAGCGGCTCGTCGGCCGCCGGGACCGCTTCGGTGGTGGTCGTCGTCACCCAGGCCAGACCGCCGCGGCGACCGACGACGACCTCGGGGACGACGAGCACGGACTCGGTCTGCGAGTCGGCCGAGTAGGCCATGGAGCCGAACGCGATCGGCCCGGTGCCGGGCTCGTCGACGTCGTCGCGCACGATCGCCTCCGCCGTGATGGTGCGCCACCACTCCTGCGCCCGGGCGAAGCGGTCCGACCCGCGAGAGCGGAAGGTGGTCACGGTGCCCCACCCGACCAGGCCTTCGCCCTTGCGCACCCACGAGACGATGTCGCCCGCGTCAGCCGGTGGTGGTAGCAGCCCCAGCAGGTCGTCGACCTGCGCCGCGGGGACGGAGATGGTGCGTACGACCAGGGCGGGTCGGGAGAGGCCCAGCGGCCCCGGGACGTCGTCGGGTGATGGAGATGTCATGGCCGCAACAGCCTACGAGAAGCGGGTGCGAAGATGTGCGCATGAGTCGCGCCACCCTCCAGAAGGACCCCAAGGCCGTCGCTGCGATGTTCGACGACACCGCAGCGAAGTACGACCTGATGAACGACGTGATGTCGCTGGGCCAGACCCGCCTGTGGCGCCGGGCCGTCCTGCAGTCGCTCGAGCCGAAACCCGGCGAGCGCATCCTCGACATCGCCGCGGGCACCGGGACCTCTTCGGTGCCGCTGCGCAAGGCGGGCGCCGACGTCGTCTCGGCGGACTTCTCGCTCGGGATGCTCCACCAGGGTCAGCGCCAGTACCCCGACCTGGACTTCTCCGCGGCGGACGCGACGCGGTTGCCCTTCGCCGATGACGCCTTCGACACGGTGACCATGTCCTTCGGCTTCCGCAACGTCGTCGACAGCGCCGCGGCGCTCGGTGAGTTCCTCCGCGTGACCAGGCCGGGTGGCCAGCTGCTCATCTGCGAGTTCAGCCAGCCGGTCAACCAGCTCTTCCGCACGGTCTACTCGGAGTACCTGATGGCGGCCTTCCCGCCAGTGGCCCGCACGCTCAGCTCCAACCCCGATTCCTACGTCTACCTCGCCGAGTCGATCCAGGCCTGGCCCGCCCAGCGCGAGCTCGCCACCACGATCGGCGCGGCCGGGTGGAGCGATGTGCAGTGGCGCAACCTGACCGGCGGCATCGTCGCGCTGCACCGAGCGGTGAAGCCCTGAGCGCGGCTCGTCCCGGCAGCCCCGAGATTATCGGGTGACCCTAGAAACCCCCGCTTCGCAAGGGTTGGATACTCATGTGGACCCGGGGGAAGTCTTGCAGAGCGCGAAGGGGGGCGCGCCTGCGGCGGCGGGTCCCCCCCTTCGACTCCGACCGCTCGGGTTGATCGCCGCGGGTTAGGTTTACCTGTGTCGTCCGTATCGTGAACGAGGGGTAGGCTTCCCCGCGATCGTGAAATCCTTCACAAGCCTCCGAGGAACCAATTCGTGACCAGTGCACTGCCCGCGGCCGGTGATGGCCGCACCGCCGACGTCATCGTCGTCGGGGCCGGCCCCGGTGGGTCCGCGACAGCGGCATGGTTGGCCAAGGCCGGCAAGGACGTCGTCCTGCTGGAGAAGGCGCTCTTCCCCCGCGACAAGATCTGTGGCGACGGACTGACCCCGCGAGCGGTCCGCCAGCTGATCAACCTGGGGCTGCCCATGTCGGAGACCGACGGGTGGGCCCACAACAAGGGGCTGCGGATCATCGGCGGCGGCATGACCCTCCAGCTCGACTGGCCGGACGTCGCCTCCTTCCCGGGCCAGGGCATGGTGCGGGCGCGAGCCGACCTCGACGAGGTGCTGGCCCGCCACGCCGCCTCCAGCGGCGCCACCCTCCTGGAGGGCCGCAACGTCGCCGAGCCGATCCTCGACGAGCAGGACCGCATCATCGGTGTCACCGCCAAGGTCGTCGACCAGCGCGGCCGGGCCACCGGCGAGCGAGAGGCCTACTACGCCCCGGTCGTGGTTGCCGCGGACGGTGTCTCCTCCCGGCTCTCGGTGAAGATGGGGCGCGAGAAGCGCGAGGACCGGCCGATGGCGGTCGCCGTGCGGGCCTACTACGAGACCCCTCGCCACGACGACGAGTACCTCGAGAGCCACCTCGAGCTGTGGTCGACGACGCCGAAGGGGGAGAACATCCTCATGCCCGGCTACGGCTGGCTCTTCGGCCTCGGTGACGGTCGTAGCAACGTGGGTCTGGGCGTGCTCAACACCTCGGAGGCCTTCGGCCGCACCGACTACAAGGACGTCATGCGTCGTTGGGTCGAGACGATGCCGTCCGAGTGGGGCATCAACGCCGACACGATGTCCGGTGACATCACGGCGGCTGCGCTGCCGATGGCCTTCAACCGCCAGCCGCTCTACGACCGCGGCCTGATGCTCGTCGGTGACTCCGGCGGCATGGTCAACCCCTTCAACGGCGAGGGCATCGACTACGCCCTGGAGGCCGGCCTCGCGGCTGCCGAGACCATCCTCCAGGCGCTGGCGCGCCCCACTGCGGCCGAGCGCGAGCGCGTCCTGCAGTCCTACGTCACCCGGATGAAGAGCATGCACGGCGGCTACTTCCGGCTGGGTGCGCAGTTCGCCAAGCTCATCGGCAAGCCCGAGATCATGCGCCTGGCGATGAAGTACGGGCTGCCTCGGGAGACGCTGATGAAGTTCATGCTCAAGCTCATGGCCAACCTGCCCGAGGAGAAGGGCGGCGGGGTCGACGACCGACTCGTTCGCCTGATGACCCGGATGGCCCCCAATGCCTGAGGGCACTGCAGGCAGCGCAAACATCTGCCCTAGGATCGTCAGTGGCGTGCATCACAGATCAGAAAGCGAGGTTGCGCAGCGATGAACCCCTACATCCCGCTGCTGATCCTCTTCGCGCTCGGCCTCGGCTTCGCGCTCGTCTCGGTCGGCACGAGCCTGGTCGTGGGACCTGCTCGCTACAACGCCGCCAAGGCGCAGGCCTACGAGTGCGGCATCCAGCCGACTCCCCAGGCCGCTGAGGGCGGCAAGTTTCCGGTCAAGTACTACCTGACCGCAATGCTGTTCATCATCTTCGACATCGAGGCCCTGTTCCTCTACCCCTTCGCCGTCGCCTTCGACGAGCTCGGGGCCTTCACCCTCGGTGCCGTGGTGCTCTTCCTGTTCAACGCGTTCTTCATCGCCGACGCCTACGTCTGGCGTCGCGGCGGGTTCGAGTGGGACTGACGAGGACGGAGACGAAAAATGGGACTTGAGGAGAAGCTGCCGTCGGGCCTCGCGCTCACGACGGTGGAGAAGCTCGCCGGCTACATGCGCAAGTCGTCGATGTGGCCCGCCACGTTCGGCCTCGCGTGCTGCGCCATCGAGATGATGGCCGTCGGCACACCGCACTACGACCTGGCGCGCTTCGGCATGGAGCGCTTCGCGGCGACCCCGCGCCAGGCGGACCTGATGATCGTCGCCGGCCGGGTGAGCAACAAGATGGCCCCGGTCGTGCGCCAGGTCTACGACCAGATGGCCAACCCCAAGTGGGTCATCTCGATGGGTGTGTGCGCCAGCTCCGGCGGCATGTTCAACAACTACGCGATCGTCCAGGGCGTCGACCACATCATCCCGGTCGACATCTACCTGCCGGGGTGCCCGCCGCGGCCGGAGATGCTCCTCAACTCGATCCTCACGCTCCACGAGCAGATCCAGAACACCCCGCTGGGCGTCAACCGTGAGGCAGCGGCCCGCGCGGCCGAGACCGCCGCTCTCGGAGCGACCCCGACCGAGCTGCAGGCCCCGACCCACGACCACGAGGCCCTCCTGGGAAGGAACCTGCTGGCATGACCGAGGAGAACAAGCCCGAGGAGACGCAGGGCAAGGACGTCGCGGCCTCGGCCAAGGACGTCGACGCCCCGCGGCCCAAGGGCGTCCACCCCCAGGGCCCGGGCCTGGGCGGGACCGCCCACGAGGACTACCCCTCGACCGAGGGCCTCGCCGGTGACCAGCGCCCGGTGGAGTACACCAACGTCGGCGGTTCGCCCGAGAGGGGCAAGTTCGACCCGGAGCAGGTGCCGGCCGTCCGCGGTCAGCGTCAGGGCATGTTCGGCGTGCGCGAGGGCGGCTCGGACACGTCCGGCTACGGTGGTCTGCAGGCCCCGATCGCCTTCCCGGGTGCCGCCGAGCGTCCCTACGGCAACTGGTTCGACGCGGCCGTCGACACTCTCGCCGAGGTGACCGGCTCCGACCTCGTCGAGCGGGTCGTCGTCCACGCCGACGAGTTGACCCTCCACGTCGCCCGTGAGGACATCGTCCCCGTGATGCGCGCGCTGCGCGATCAGAGCGACCTGCGCTTCGAGATGTGCATGTCCGTCTCCGGCGTGCACTTCCTCGAGGACACCGGCCGGGAGCTGCACGTGGCCTACCACCTGCTCTCGATCACCCACAGCGGTCGGCGGCTGCGCGTCGAGGTGACCGCCCCGGACGCGGACCCGCACATCCCGAGCATCGTCGAGGTCTACCCGGCTGCCGACTGGCACGAGCGGGAGACCTGGGACATGTTCGGCGTGATCTTCGACGGCCACCCCGCCCTGACCCGCATCCTCATGCCTGATGACTGGGCGGGCCACCCCCAGCGCAAGGACTACCCGCTGGGTGGCATCCCGGTGGAGTACAAGGGCGGCACCGTCCCGCCGCCCGACGAGCGGAGGGCGTACAACTGATGGCAGCCACCGACACCAACACCTCCGGGGTGCACTCCACCCCCGGCGCCGACGACCTCGCCGAGGGCCACGTCGTCAACGTCCAGGGAGGTGACTGGGACCAGGAGATGGGCGAGCTCGGGATGAACCCCGAGGAGCGGATCATCCTCAACATGGGTCCGCAGCACCCCTCGACGCACGGCGTCCTGCGCCTGATCCTCGAGCTCGACGGCGAGACGGTCACCGAGGCCCGTGCCGGTATCGGCTACCTGCACACGGGCATCGAGAAGAACATGGAGTTTCGCACCTGGACCCTGGGGACGACCTTCTGCACCCGGATGGACTACCTGACCCCGATGTTCCAGGAGGCGGCCTACTGCCTCGGCATCGAGAAGATCCTCGGGATCACCGATGACATCCCCGAGCGGGCCAGCGCCATCCGCGTGCTGATGATGGAGCTCACCCGCATCTCCAGCCACCTCATCGGCATCGGTACCGGTGGCATGGAGCTGGGCGCGACGACGGTCATGACGATCGGCTTCCGCGAGCGCGAGCGCGTCCTGTCGATCATCGAGATGATCACCGGCCTGCGGATGAACAACGCCTACATCCGTCCCGGTGGTGTCGCCCAGGACCTGCCGCACGGCGCGATCGACAAGATCCGCGAGACGATCCCGATGCTGCGCAAGGGGATCGCCGAGCTCTCGGCGATCCTCCTGGAGAATCCGCTCTTCAAGGGCCGGACCAAGGACGTCGGCGTCCTGTCCCTCACGGGTTGCACCGCCCTGGGCATCACCGGACCGGTGCTGCGCTCGACCGGGCTGCCGCACGACCTGCGCAAGCTCGACCCGTACTGCGGCTACGAGAAGTACGACTTCGAGGTCATCACCCGGACCAACGCCGATGCCTACGACCGGTGGGCCATCCGCATCGACGAGATGCTGGAGAGCCTGAAGATCATCGAGCAGGTGACCGACGAGCTGCAGCGCGACCCCGGGGAGACGATGGTCGCCGACAAGCGCATCGCGTGGCCGGCGAAGCTGGCGGTCGGTGGCGACGGCCAGGGCAACAGCCTCGACCACATCCGCGAGATCATGGGCACCTCGATGGAGTCACTGATCCACCACTTCAAGCTCGTCACCGAGGGTTTCCGCGTCCCGCCGGGCCAGGCCTACGTGGCCATCGAGTCACCCAAGGGCGAGCTGGGCTGCCACGTCGTCTCCGACGGCGGCACCCGCCCCTACCGGGCCCACTTCCGGGACCCGAGTTTCAACAACCTGCAGGCCGTCGCGGCCATGTGCGAAGGGGGCTTCCTCGCCGACGTCATCGTCGCGGTCGCCTCGATCGATCCGGTCATGGGAGGGGTGGATCGATGAGTTCGCAAGGGAGCGAGCACACGAGTGAGCGCCAGCGAACTGGTGGCGCAGTGACCGTCGGTGAACGGCAGGAGGCATAAATGTCCATCAAGTTCGGCAGGCAGACCGAGTTCGGGCACCTGTACGTCTCCTCGGAGAGCAAGGAGCCCTACACCGCCGAGGTGCTCGAGCAGCTCACCGCGGACTCGCAGGAGATCATCGAGCGCTACCCGCAGAAGCGCTCGGCGCTCCTACCGATGCTGCACCTGGTCCAGAGCGTCGACGGCTACGTCACGGGGCGCGGCATCGAGTTCTGCGCGGGACTGCTCGACCTGACCTCCGCCGAGGTCTCGGGAGTGGCCACCTTCTACACGCAGTACAAGCGTCACCCCAGCGGCGAGTACAACGTCGGGGTCTGCACCAACACCCTGTGCGCGATCATGGGCGGCGACCAGATCTGGGACACCGTCAGCGAGCACCTGGGCGTCGGCCACGACGAGACGACGCAGGACGGCTCGATCACCCTCGAGCGCCTCGAGTGCAACGCCGCGTGCGACTTCGCGCCGGTCGTGATGACCAACTGGGAGTTCTTCGACAACCAGACGCCCGAGTCGACGGTCGAGCTCGTCGACGACCTGCGTGCGGGCAAGCAGGTCAAGCCCACTCGGGGCCCGGACCGCGTGTGCAGCTTCAAGGAGACCTCCCGTCTCCTGGCCGGCTTCGCCGACGGACGTGCGGACGAAGGGATCGGCGCCGGCCCCGCGTCCCTGCGCGGCGTCGACGTGGCCCAGCGCGAGGGATGGACGGCGCCCGGTGACGAGCCGAGGCCCACGACCACGCCCGACGAGGCGGGCGAGCAGGTCGAGGGCCTGGCGCCCGGTCGGCACGTCCCCGCCGACGAGGACAACGCCTCTGACCAGACTCCGCCGGACACCACTGGCGAGAAGGGGGAGTGACCGGGATGTCGACGCAGCTGACCCCGATCCTGACCAAGTTCTGGGACCACCCGCAGTCCTGGACCATGGCCACCTACGAGGACAACGGTGGTTACCGAGCCCTGCGCTCGGCCCTGGAGATGGACCCGGTCGACCTGGTGCAGGTGACCAAGGACTCCGGCCTGCGCGGCCGCGGTGGCGCCGGGTTCCCCACGGGCATGAAGTGGGGCTTCCTGCCACCGCACGACGGTGGTCCGCGCTACCTCGTCGTCAATGCCGACGAGTCCGAGCCGGGCACGTGCAAGGACATCCCACTGATGATGGCCGCCCCGCACTTCCTCATCGAGGGCTCGATCATCACCTCCTTCGCCATCGGGTCCGACACGGCCTTCATCTACGTGCGCGGCGAGGTCGCCCACGTCTACCGCCGCCTGCTGCGCGCGGTCGAGGAGGCCTATGCGGCCGGCTACCTCGGGAAGGACATCCTCGGCACGGGCTATGACCTCGACATCGTCGTCCACGCCGGTGCCGGCGCCTACATCTGCGGTGAGGAGACCGCGCTGCTGGACTCCCTCGAGGGGCGCCGTGGCCAACCACGCCTGAAGCCCCCCTTCCCCGCGGTCGCCGGCCTGTACGCGCGTCCGACCGTGGTCAACAACGTCGAGAGCATCGCCTCCGTCCCGTTGATCGTGGGCAAGGGAGCGGAGTGGTTCTCCGACATGGGGACCGAGAAGTCCCAGGGCTTCGGGATCTTCTCCCTGTCCGGCCACGTGAAGCACCCGGGGCAGTACGAGGCTCCGCTCGGGATCACCCTGCGCGAGCTGATCGACATGGCTGGTGGCATGCGGCACCCGAACCATCCGCTGAAGTTCTGGACGCCGGGGGGCTCCTCGACGCCGATCTTCACCGACCAGCACCTGGACGTGCCGCTCGACTTCGAGTCGGTCGCCGCCCACGGGTCGATGCTCGGTACCCGCGCCCTGCAGATCTTCGACGACACCGTCTCGGTCGTGCGCGCGGTGACCCGGTGGAACGACTTCTACATGCACGAGTCCTGCGGCAAGTGCACCCCGTGCCGTGAGGGCACCTACTGGCTCGCCCAGATCCTGCACCGCATCGAGGAAGGGCGGGGCACGAGTCAGGACATCGACATGCTCGTCGACATCTGCGACAACATTCTCGGCCGCGCGTTCTGCGCGCTCGGCGACGGTGCCACCAGCCCGATCACCTCGGCCGTGCAGTACTTCCGTGAGGAGTTCGAGGCCGGCTGCCACACCCCGGCCAGCGAGCTCTTCCCGCACGCAGCCTCGACGCTCTTCGCCAACCAGGAGACTGTGCAGGTGACAGCATGACCGCCACGAGTGACAAGCAGACGCCCGAGGCCGAGCCCAAGCCCGACCTCGTCACCGTCACCATCGACGGGGTGGAGGTGGCCGTCCCCCGCAGCACCCTGATCATCCGTGCGGCCGAGCAGGCCGGGATCGAGATCCCGCGCTTCTGCGACCACCCGCTGCTGGACCCGATCGGTGCCTGCCGCCAGTGCCTCGTCGAGGTGGCCACCCCGGACCGTGAGGGCAACGTCAAGCCGATGCCCAAGCCCCAGCCGAGCTGCACCATGACGGTCAGCGAGGGCATGCAGGTGCGCAGCCAGCACACCTCCCCGGTCGCCGACAAGGGCCAGCAGGGGATCATGGAGATGCTCCTGATCAACCACCCGCTGGACTGCCCGGTCTGCGACAAGGGCGGGGAGTGCCCCCTGCAGAACCAGTCGATGAGCAACGGTCGGCCGACCTCGCGCTTCGACGACATCAAGCGCACCTACCCCAAGCCGATCAACATCTCCTCCCAGGTGCTGCTGGACCGCGATCGCTGCATCCTGTGCACTCGCTGCACCCGGTTCTCGTCCCAGATCGCCGGTGACCCCTTCATCGAGATGGGGGAGCGCGGTGCCCTGCAGCAGGTGCTGATCTACCAGGAGCAGCCCTTCGAGTCCTACTTCTCGGGCAACACCGTCCAGATCTGCCCGGTGGGTGCGCTCACCGGTGCGGCCTACCGCTTCCGCTCGCGTCCCTTCGATCTCGTGTCGACCCCGGACATCTGCGAGCACTGCGCCTCCGGCTGCTCCATCCGTACCGACCACCGTCGCGGCACCGTCCTGCGCCGGATGGCCGGCAACGACCCGCAGGTCAACGAGGAGTGGAACTGCGACAAGGGCCGGTGGGCCTTCACCTGGGCCTCCCTGGGTGACCGCTTCGAGTTCCCGATGGTCAGGGACGAAGGGGGCGACCTCCAGGTGGTCTCCTGGCGGGAGGCCCTCGCCGCCGCCGCGGACGGTCTGCGTGCCGCCGAGGGCCACGGTGTGCTCACTGGCGGCCGGGTCAGCATCGAGGACGCCCACGCCTATGCCACCCTCGCCCGTGAGGTCCTGCGGACCGAGAACATCGACATGCGCGCGCGGCCGCACTCGGCCGAGGAGCGCGACATCCTCCTGCGTCACGTCGCGGGCACGACCCCCCAGACGGGTGGCGTGACCTACGAGCAGCTGGAGAAGGCCGGCTCCGTCCTCCTCGTCGGCTTCGAGCCGGAGGAGGAGAGCCCCATCGTCTTCCTGCGGCTGCGCAAGGCCTACCGAAACAACGGTCTGAAGGTCCACGCGGTCGCGCCGCTGGCGACCCGCGGACTGGACAAGATGGGCGGCAGCCTCCTCCCGTCGGCTCCCGGCACGGAGACCGAGGTACTGACCGCGCTGGCCGGCGACGATGCCCCCGAGCCACTGGCGCAGGCCCACGCCGCGCTGCGCGAGGAGTCCGCTGTCATCCTCGTCGGTGAGCGCGTGGCGAGCGTGCCCGGTGCGCTGACCGCCGCCGTCCGTCTCGCCGAGACCACCGGCGCCCGGCTGGCCTGGATCCCGCGTCGCGCGGGGGAGCGCGGTGCGATCGACGCCGGCTGCCTGCCCAGCGGTGACGGCCTCGACACCGCGGGGATCCTCGCGGCTGCTGCCGCCGGATCGATCGGTGGCCTCGTCGTCGGTGGTGTCGACGCCGATGACATCGGTGTCCCCGGAGCCCGGGAGGCCCTCGAGCGTGCGTTCGTCGTCTCGCTCGAGGTGCGCCCGAGCAACGTCACCGAGCACGCCGACGTCGTCCTGCCGGTTGCCCCGCACGCGGAGCGCGCGGGCAGCTTCATGGACTGGGAGGGACGGGTGCGTCCCTTCGAGGTCTCCCTCGAGACCAATGCCGTCCCCGACCACCGCGTGCTGCACATGCTCGCCGACGAGATGGGTGCCTTCCTCGGCACCCGCACCGTGGCCGAGGTACGCCGCGCCATCGAGGCCACCGCAGCGCCGACGGCGAGCGGTCCGACGACCGACGTCGCGGCGCGCGCGCTGCCCGAGCCGGGAGTGGGCGAGGCCGTTCTGGCGACTTGGCGTCCGCTGCTGGACAAGGGGACGATGCAGGACGGCGAGCCCTTCCTTGCCGGGACCGCGAAGGCGCCGCGTGCGGCCCTCTCGCCGCTGACCGCGCAGGCCCTGGGGGTCGTCGAGGGTGACCTGGTCACGGTCTCCGCCGACGACGTGCGGATCACGCTGCCGGCCGACATCCGTGCGATGGTCGACCACGTGGTGTGGCTGCCGACGAACTCCGAGAGTTGCGACGTGCGCAGCCTGGCCGGACGAGCCGGAGCGATCGTCTCCGTGACGAAGGGTGGTGCCGCGTGAACAGCCTCGCGATCCTGGCCACTGCGGCCGAGCAGCCGGTGGCGGCCGACTTCAGCGACACCCCGGTGTGGCTCTCCCTGGTGAAGGCGCTGATGCTCTTCGTCTACCTGCTCCTCAGCGTCCTGCTGATGATCTGGTTCGAGCGACGCATGATCGGCCGGATGCAGCAGCGTCCCGGCCCCAACCGAGTGGGTCCCTTCGGCCTGCTGCAGTCCTTGGCCGACGGCATGAAGTCGATGCTCAAGGAGGACGTGCGACCCAAGACGGCCGACGCCCTGATCTTCACCATGGCGCCGGTGGTCTTCGCCTCCGCGGCCTTCATCTCCTTCGCCATCGTCCCGATCGGTGGCGAGGTGGCGATGTTCGGTCACACCACGCCGCTGCAGCTGACCGACCTCCCGGTCGCGGCGCTCCTCGTGCTCGCGGTCGCCGGCATCGCCGCCTACGGCATCGTCCTGGGTGGCTGGTCGGCCGGCTCGACCTACCCCCTGCTGGGTGGTCTGCGCGCGACTGCACAGATCATCTCCTACGAGATCGCGATGGGCCTGGCCCTCGTGGCCGTCTTCATGTACGCCGGGTCGATGTCGACGAGCGAGATCGTCGCCGCCCAGTCCGACCTGTGGTTCATCATCCCGGCCTGCGTGTCCTTCGTGCTGTACGTGATCACGATGGTCGGCGAGACCAACCGTCTGCCCTTCGACCTCGCCGAGGGCGAGGGCGAGCTCGTCGGCGGATACTTCACCGAGTACTCGGGCATGCGCTTCGCCATGTTCTTCCTCGGTGAGTACGTCAACATGTTCACCGTCTCGGCCCTGGCCACCACCTTCTTCCTCGGTGGGTGGCAGGCGCCTCCCGGCATCGCGGCGATCGGCGACGGGATGCTCAACACCGGTTGGTGGGGCGTGCTGTGGTTCACCGCGAAGATGTGGGTCTTCATGTGGGGATTCGTCTGGCTGCGCGGCACCCTGCTGCGCACCCGCTACGACCAGTTCATGGCCCTGGGCTGGAAGTTCCTCATGCCCGTCGCCGTGGCCTGGGTCATCGTCGTGGCCTTCATCCGTGGCGCCGACGCCGGCTTCTTCGGGGAGCGCACCATCAACATCTTCGGTCGGGCCTTCCCGGTCTCTTCGCTGATCATCATCGTCTTCCTTGCCGCGCTCGTCTTCGGGGTCATGTGGATCTGGGAGACCCGCGCGGAGAAGAAGGCCGCTGAGCTCGAGGAGGCCAGCGTCCTGGCCGACGAGGTCGACCCCTTCGCCGGTGGGCACCCCGTCCCGCCGATGCCGGGCCAGCGACTCGTGGAGACCCCCCGGGACGGGACCACGATCGACACCAAGCCGGCGCGCACCCAGCAGACCAGCGCACCGCTCGCCGAGCAGGAGGAGCACAACCGTGGCTGATGACGAGACCAAGGGCGGGTTCTTTGCAGACCTCTTCGCCCCCGTTGCCGGATTCGGGGTGACCTTCTCCACGATGTTCCGCAAGGTCGCCACGCAGGAGTACCCCGAGGTGAAGTGGCCGACCCAGCCACGGTTCCACGGGCGTCACCAGCTCAACCGTCACCCCGACGGTCTGGAGAAGTGCATCGGCTGCGAGCTGTGCGCCTGGGCGTGCCCTGCGGACGCGATCCTGGTCGAGGGGGCGGACAACGACGACGAGCGGGGACTGCGCTTCAGCCCCGGCGAGCGGTACGGGCACATCTACCAGATCAACTACCTGCGCTGTATCTTCTGCGGCCTGTGCATCGAGGCGTGCCCGACGCGTGCGCTGACGATGACCAACGAGTACGAGCTGGCCGACAACAACCGCGCCGACCTGATCTTCACCAAGGAGCAGCTGCTCGCGCCACTGCAGGAGGGCATGATCTCCGCGCCCCACCCGATGGCCGAGGGCATGGACGAGCGTGACTACTACAACGGCAAGGTGGCCTCGGCGACCGACGAGCAGCGTGAGTGGGTCAACCGGCACGCCGTCGACGAGACCGGCGCGACCACGACGGACGAGCACTCGGAGGACGTTCGATGACCGGCACCGGTGAGGCCGTCCTCTTCTGGCTGCTCAGCGCCGTCGCCGTCCCGGGGGCACTCGCACTGCTCTTCGCCCGCAAGGCGGTGCACGCGGCCATCGGCATGGTGACGACCATGATCGTCGTCGGGGCGTTCTACCTCCTGCAGGAAGCGCCCTTCCTGGGCATCGTGCACATCTTCGTCTACACCGGCGCCGTGATGATGCTCTTCCTCTTCGTCGTCATGCTCGTCGGCGTCGACCACTCGGACTCGCTCGTCGAGACCCTCAAGGGCCAGCGCCTGATGACCGTGCTGCTGTCCCTCGGCCTGGTCGTCCTGCTCGTCGGGGCCATCGGTCGTGTCACCTACACCGGCGACCCGAACCTGACCGCGGTCAACACCGACCCGGGCAACGTCGAGGCCATCGCCTACCTCATCTTCGGCAAGTACGTCTGGCTCTTCGAGGTCACGGCCGCCCTGCTGACCATCGCCGCGCTCGGCGCGATGACCTTCGCGCACCGCGAGCGGATCATCGCCAAGCCCACGCAGAAGGAGTGGATGGAGAGGCGGTTCCGCGAGGGCGAGCACCTCGCCGGCCTTCCCGTCCCGGGCGTCTACGCCCGCCACAACGCGGTCGACACCCCGGCGCTGCTGCCCGACGGCAGCATCTCCGAGTTGTCGATCAACCGCGTTCTGGCCGCTCGTGAGCAGGTCACGGCGCCGACCCGTTACACCGAGATCGACGAGCGCGAGAGCCTCGTGGACGACGAGTCGACCGAGTCCCTGGGCCGTACGGCCTCCAAGGGCACGCCCGAAGGGAGGCAGCAGTGAGCCCGCTGAACTACATCTACCTGGCGATCATCCTCTTCACGATCGGCAGTGCGACCGTCCTGCTGCGGCGCAACGCGATCATCGTCTTCATGGGTGTCGAGCTCATGCTCAACGCAGCGTCGCTCGTCTTCGTCACCTTTGCCCGCATGCACGGCTCGGTCGAGGGACAGGTCATCGCGATGTTCGTGATGGTCGTCGCCGCGGCCGAGGTCGTCGTCGGTCTGGCCATCATCATGGCCGTCTTCCGTGCCCGCCGGTCGGCTTCGGTCGACGACGCCAACCTGCTGAAGCTGTAAGGAGCCACCTTGCTCACCGCACTGTCTGCGACGGCTGCCCAGGGGAGCGCGGTCGCCGCGCCCGGGCCGGCCTCGGGGGTCACCGCCCTCGGCTGGTTGCTCGTCGCCCTGCCACTGCTCGGTGCTGCGCTGCTGCTCCTCGGCGGCCGGCTCACCGACTCCTTCGGTCCCCTGCTCGCGACCGCCCTGTCCTGGGCCTCCTTCGTCGTCGGGGCCGCGATCTTCGTGGCGCTGCTGGCGAAGGACCCCTCCGAGCGAGCCGCGTCGATCGAGCTGTACAACTGGGTCCCCGCCGGGTCGATCGACGTGACGGCCGGACTGCTCATCGACCCGCTGTCGGTGGCCTTCGTCCTGCTGGTGACCTTCGTCGGGTCGCTGATCCACGTCTACTCAATCGGGTACATGGAGCACGACCCGGACAAGCGTCGCTTCTTCGCCTACCTGAACCTCTTCGTGGCGTCGATGCTCCTGCTCGTCCTCGCCGACTCCTACCTCCTGCTCTTCGTCGGCTGGGAGGGCGTCGGCCTGGCGTCCTGGCTGCTCATCGGCTTCTGGAACCACAACCCGGCCTACGCCACTGCCGCGAACAAGGCCTTCGTCGTCAACCGTGTCGGTGACGTCGGGCTGATCCTGGCGATGTCGATGATGTTCGCGACCTTCGGCACCGCCGACTTCGGCGCGGTCAACGAGGGAGTCTCCGGTGCGAGCGAGGCCGCGGCCACCGGTATCGGCCTGCTCCTGCTGCTCGCCGCGTGCGGCAAGTCGGCGCAGTTCCCGCTGCAGTCCTGGCTGGGAGACGCCATGGCCGGCCCGACCCCGGTCTCGGCCCTGATCCACGCGGCGACGATGGTCACCGCAGGCGTCTACCTCATCGTGCGCAGCCACGTCCTCTTCGACGCCGCGCCGAACGCACAGCTCGCCGTCGTCATCGTCGGCGCGATCACCCTCGTCTACGGAGCGATCGTCGGGTGTGCGAAGGACGACCTGAAGAAGGCCCTCGCCGCGTCCACGATGAGCCAGATCGGCTACATGATGCTCGCCGCAGGCCTCGGTCCGGTCGGCTACGCCTTCGCGATCTTCCACCTGATCACGCACGGCTTCTTCAAGGCCGGCATGTTCCTCGGCGCCGGTTCGGTGATGCACGGGATGAACGACCAGGTCGACATGCGCCGCTTCGGCGGCCTCTCCGGGATGATGAAGATCACCTGGATCACCTTCGGCCTCGGCTGGCTCGCGATCCTGGGTGTTCCCCCCTTCTCCGGCTTCTGGAGCAAGGACAAGATCATCGAGGCCGCCTTCATCGGTGAGGGCTGGCGCCCGTGGGTCTTCGGTCTGGCCGCACTCATCGGTGCCGGCATCACCGCCTTCTACATGTCGCGCCTGTTCTTCATGACCTTCCACGGCAAGAAGCGCTGGAGCGATGACGTCGACCCGCACGAGTCGCCGCTGACGATGACCATCCCGATGATGGTCCTCGCCGTCGGTTCGGCGTTCCTGGGTCTCGTCCTGGCGACGGTCGCGCCGATCTCCACGTGGCTGGAGCCGACGCTCGGCCACGCCGACCACGACGAGCCGGTGCTGCCGGTGGCGGTGCTGATCATCGCCACGATGGTCGTCGTCGCGATCGGTGCCGTCTGGGCCTGGCTGGTCTACGGCCGGGACGAGGTGCCCACCGTGGCCCCCGTCGGTTCGGCCCTGACCCGCGCGGCCCGCAAGGACCTCTACCAGGACGACCTCAACGAGATCCTGCTCATGGGCCCGGGCATCAAGCTCACCCGTGGTCTGGTCGAGGTCGACCGTGACGTCGTCGACACCGGCGCGGTCGGCGGTCTGTCCCGCACGATCGCGCGCAGCGCGAACTGGTTGCGGCGGGCCCAGAACGGCTTCGCGCGCTCGTATGCCCTGACGATGCTCGCGGGCGTCGTCGCCTTCCTCGGAGCACTGTGGGTGATCAACTGATGGACAACATGCCCTGGCTCTCCCTGCTGATCGTCGTGCCGCTCGTCGGCGCGGGCGTGGTCGCGGCGCTGCCCTCACGCAACGCCGCGCTGGCCAAGCCGGTCGCCCTCGGAGTCTCCTTGCTCACCCTGCTGCTGGGTGTCGTCGCCACGGCGACGAGCTTCACCCGCGGTTCCAGCGAGCAGTTCCAGATGGTCGAGCAGCACGAGTGGATCCCGCAGCTCGGGGTCAGCTACGCGCTCGGCGTCGACGGCATCGCCATCGCCCTGATCCTCATGGCGCTCGTGCTCACCCCTGTCTGCCTGCTCGCCGCCTGGCACGACATCCCCGAGGGTGGTTCGCGGGAGAAGGGGTACTTCGCCCTTCTACTGCTGCTGCTGCCCTTCATGGTCGGTGTCTTCGCCGCGACCGACGTCTTCCTCTTCTACGTCTTCTTCGAGGCGATGCTCATCCCGGTGTACTTCCTCATCGGGATGTTCGGCGGGGACAACCGTCGCGGTGCGGCGCTGAAGTTCCTGCTCTTCAGCCTCGCCGGCGGACTGATCATGCTCGTCGGTGTCATCGCCCTCTACGTCCAGGGACCCGGTGGTGCGGACGGCTTCCTCGTCGAGAACCTCACCGGTCTGCAGATGAGCACGACGACCGGCCGCTGGTTGTTCATCGCCTTCTTCATCGCCTTCGCGGTCAAGGCGCCGATGTGGCCGGTCCACACCTGGCTCCCGGACGCGGCCGCCGCGTCCAAGCCGGCGGTGGCGACGCTGCTCGTCGGTGTGCTCGACAAGGTCGGCACCTTCGGGATGATCCGCTTCTGCCTCCAGCTCTTCCCGGAGGCCAGCCAGTGGGCCAGCCCGGTGGTCATCGTCCTCGCGGTATTCTCCGTGCTCTACGGCGCGATCCTGGCCATCGGCCAGGAGGACATGATGCGCCTGATCGCCTTCACCTCGATCAGCCACTTCGGCTTCATCGTGCTGGGCATCTTCGCCTTCACGTCGGCTTCCCACGCCGGCAGCAACCTGTACATGGTCAACCACGGCTTCGCCACGGCAGCGCTCTTCCTTCTCGCAGGGATGCTCATCGTGCGTCGTGGCAGCCAGCGCATCGACGACTACGGCGGCTGGCAGCGGGTCACCCCCGTGCTCGCCGGGCTGTTCCTGCTCGCCGGCCTGGCGAGCCTGTCGCTGCCGGGCCTGTCGCCCTTCGTCTCCGAGTTCCTGGTCATCGCGGGTACGTGGGGACGCCACCCGGTCGCGACCGCGTTCGCCGTGTGGGCCGTCGTCCTCGCGGCCCTGTACATCCTGCTGATGTACAAGCGGATCTTCACCGGTCCGCCACCGGTCATCGGGGAGTCGGACGAAGGCGATGTCCTGAGGAGCGACGAAGTGGGTCCCACGCACCGCGTGGGCGCCTCGAAGGGGGTCGAGTCGCCGGCCCCCGCGGACGTGCAGTACGTGCGTGCGGACGTCGACGCCGCCCGCCCGGCCCGTCGCCTGCCCGCAGCGGTGGCGGACCTCGGCCTGCGGGAGAAGGTCGTCATGGCTCCGATCGTGGCTTCGCTGGTGCTGCTCGGGTTCTTCCCCGCGCCGGTGCTGGACACGCTCAACCCCGCCGTCGAGCGCACCCTCGAGATCGTCGGTGTCTCAGACGTGGCCCCGACCGCACCCTCTGGGCCGGCCGATGCCAGCTCGACCTCCGGGAGTGACCACTGATGCCCTTCGTCCTGCCCATCGCCTTCGAAGCGCCCCAGATCAGCTACTGGGCGCTCTCGCCGATGATCGTGCTCCTCGTGGGCGCCTTCGTCGGAGTGCTCGTCGAGGCCTTCGTCCGCCGCCCGAGTCGCCACCTGACCCAGGTGGTCGTCGCGCTGGCCACGGTCGTGCTCTCCTTCGCCGCCCTGGTCCTGATGACCGGTGACCAGGTCGGGGTGACCGTCGGCGGCACCGTCGTCGTCGACGAGACCACCCGCTTCTTCCAGGGTGCGCTGCTCGTCCTGGGCCTGCTCGGACTGCTGGTGATGGCAGACCGCCTCGGTGGTGAGACCGCCGATGCCTTCACCCCGATGGGTGCGGCGAGCCCGGGGTCCAACCTCGAGGCACAGGCGGCCCGCAGGGGCTGGGGGACCACCGAGGTCTTCCCGCTGACGCTCTTCGCGCTGGCCGGCATGCTGCTCTTCCCGGCGTCGAACGACCTGCTGACGATGTTCGTCGCGCTGGAGGTCCTGTCGCTGCCGCTGTACCTGATGTCGGGCCTGGCCCGGCGTCGCCGGCTGCTCTCGCAGGAGGCCGCGATGAAGTACTTCCTGCTCGGCGCCTTCTCCTCCGGTTTCTTCCTCTTCGGCGCAGCACTGCTCTACGGTTACGCCGGATCACTGCACCTGGCCGACATCGCCGAGGCCACGAGCACCTCGAACGGCAACTTCGAGGGCCTGCTGCTGCCCGGCGTCGCCATGGTCATCATCGGCCTGCTCTTCAAGGTCGGGGCCGTCCCGTTCCACTCGTGGACCCCGGACGTCTACCAGGGCGCGCCCAGCCCCGTCACCGGTTTCATGGCCGCCGCGACCAAGGCCGCTGCCTTCGGTGCGCTGGTCCGGCTGCTCTACGTCGGGTTGGAGACCACCCGGTGGGAGTGGCACATGGGTGTCGTCGTCATCGCCGCCCTGACCATGGTCGTCGGTGCGGTCCTGTCGGTCACCCAGACGGACATCAAGCGACTGCTCGCCTACTCGGCGATCTCGCACGCCGGCTTCATCCTCGTGGCCCTGATCGCCTTCGACGTCACGGCCATCACGGGTGTGCTCTTCTACGTCGTCTCCTACGGCATCTCGACCATCGCGGTCTTCGCCATCGTCCACCTCGTGCGCGAGCGTGAGGCCGAGGCGACCCACCTGTCCCAGTGGGCCGGGCTGGGTCGTCGGCACCCGTGGATCTCGGCGGCCTTCTCGCTGCTGATGTTGGCCTTCGCCGGAATCCCGCTGACCTCGGGCTTCACGGCCAAGGTCGCGGCGTTCATGCCCGCCCTGGAGCACGGTGGTCTCTCCGGGACGGTGCTGGTCGTCATCGGTGTGCTGGCCTCGGCCGTCACGGCCTTCGTCTACGTGCGCCTGATCGTGCTCATGTACTTCACCGAGCCCACGGGTGAGGTCGTGGTCGCGACGCCGGCCACGATGTCGCTCCTGGTCATCACCGTCGGCGTCCTCGTGACGATCGTCCTGGGTGTCTACCCCGGCCCGCTGCTCGAGCTCGCCGAGCAGTCCAGCGTGCTCATCACGCGATGACGGACGCGACCAGCACGACGCCGCCCCTCCTCGCGCTGCCACGCACGAGCGAGGAGCTGAGCACTCGCCTCGCGGCCGGTCTGGAGCGGGTCGAGCGGATGATCATCGATCGCGCGCAGAACGAGAGCGATTTCATCACCGAGGCGAACCTGCACCTCGCGAAGGCGGGAGGCAAGCGCTTCCGTCCGGTCCTGACGATGCTCGTCGCCGAGCTGGGTGACGGGATCGACGACAAGGTCGTTGCGGCGGCCGCGGGCGTCGAGCTGACCCACCTGGCCAGCCTGTACCACGACGACGTCATGGACGAGGCCGATCTGCGTCGGGGTGCGCCGAGCGCCAACGCGCTGTACGGCAACTCGACGGCGATCCTCGTCGGCGACCTCCTCTTCGGCACCGCGTCGGACATCATCGCCGACCTCGGTGCCGACGCGGTGAGGATCCAGGCGCGGACGTTCATCCGCCTGTGCTCGGGGCAGATCCGCGACGACCGTCCCTGCCCGCAGGGCCAGGACCCTCGTGAGTACTACCGCGGGGTCCTCGCCGACAAGACGGGGGTCCTCGTCGCCACCGCCGCCCGCTACGGTGCGATGTACAGCGGCTGCTCGGACGACGTCGTCGCCGCCGTGACCGAGTACGGCGAGCGGCTGGGAGTGGCCTTCCAGCTGGCCGACGACCTCATCGACATCGCGAGCGAGTCGGGGGAGACCGGCAAGACCCCGGGTACCGACCTGCGCGAGGGCAAGCGCACCCTCCCCGTGCTCAACGTCCTGGCCTCCACGGACCCGGCCGATGCCGAGCTGCAGGACCTCCTGCGCTCGGACCTGAGGGACCAGGACCGTCTCGACCGGGCCCTGGAGCTGCTGCGGGCCCACTCCGCGATGGCGCAGGCCCGCGATGAGACCCTCGCGGTCGGCCGCGGGGCCGTCGAGGCCCTTGCGCCGCTGCCGGACAGCGACGCCAAGGCGGCGCTCATCGCCCTGATGGACGGCGTCGTCCACCGCGTCGGCTGACGCCGTCCGGTCACAAGGGCTCGACCGGCTCCAAGGACTCGGCCTCGTCGGCAGGTGGACGGCGGCGGCGACGGGCGGTGGCCAGCGAGTCGATGCTGAGGAAGATCAACGCGACCCAGACGATCGCGAAACCGACCCAACGCTGCGTGCTCAACTGCTCCTGCAGGATCGTGACGCTGACAATCAGCTGCAGCACGGGGGTGATGAACTGGATCAGCCCGATCGTCACGAGCGGGATCCGTCGGGCCGCCTCGGCGAAGAGCAGCAGCGGGATCGCCGTGACCACGCCGGCCGAGACGAGCAGCAGCAGATGCCAGGTGCCCTCACTGGTGAAGGTCGACTCGCCGGTCGCCGAGAGCCACCACACCAGGCCCAGCGCGGGAGGGGCGAGGAAGATCGTCTCCGCGGACAACGAGCTGAGTGCCGGCAGGGTGGCGCCGAGGCGCTTCTTGGTCAGGCCGTACCCGCCGAAGGAGCAGGCGAGCACGAGCGAGATCCACGGCAACCCGCCCCCGGCGAGGGTGAGGTAGAGGGCGGCCAGGGCGCCGATGCCCACGGCGACCCACTGCAGCCGCCGCAACCGTTCGCCCAGGACGAGTACCCCGAGGGCGACGGTGACGATCGGGTTGAGGAAGTAGCCCAGAGCCGCCTCGTTCGTGCGTCCGGTACCGACGGCGTAGACGTAGACGAACCAGTTGACGCCGATGAGGTAGGCCGCGATCCCGACTCCGAGCGCCAACCGACCGCGCAGCTGCCGCAGCAGGTCGAGCAGCTCGTGACGGAGCACGAGGATGAAGGCGCAGAGCACGAGTGTCCACAGGATCCGGTGGGCGAGGATCTCGTCCGCGCCGGCGGGGCGCAGGGCGTGGAAGTACAGGGGGAAGAGTCCCCAGATGCCGTAAGCGAGCCAGGCGGCCACGACGCCGAGCCCGTGGCGTTCACGAGTCACCTGCTCGAGGCTACGCGCCGGGGACCGCGGCGACGCCGACAGCAGGTCATTGCACCCGGCCGCATGGTTCCTGCCGGATGTATTGACTCCCGGGTAACGTTGGGTTGATGAACCGAGCCACTGCCTGGGAGAGGGCGACGCAGGGGCGGGCCGCCCCCTTCGCCGTCGTCGATCTCGATGCCTTTGACACCAATGCTGCCGACCTCGCCCGTCGTGCCGCCGGGCGGCCGATCCGGGTGGCGAGCAAGTCGATCCGGGTGCGCCACCTGCTTCAGCGGGCGCTGGAGCACGAGGGTTTCGCGGGAGTGATGTCCTACTCGCTGCGCGAGGCGCTGTGGTTGTCCGGGACCGGGGTGAGGGACCTCTTCGTGGCCTACCCGACGACGGATCGTGGCGCCCTGGAGATGTTGGCTCACGACGAGCAGGCGCTGGAGGAGATCGCGATCGCCGTCGACTCCGCCGAGCAGGTCGACGCCCTGCAGCGCTGGCTACCCGCCGGCGCCCCCGTGCGCGTCGTCATCGACGTCGACGCCTCGCTGCGGGTCGGCCCGGCGCACCTGGGCGTGCGCCGCAGCCCGATCCGCTCCCCGCGCCGCGCGGCCGCCGTCGCAACGGCCGCCCGTCGGGCGGGGCTGCGGGTCGTGGGGCTGATGTTCTACGACGCCCAGATCGCCGGGCTGCCGGACAGCTCGGCGGCGGTGCGCTTCGTCAAGGCACGCAGCGATGCCTCCCTCCAACGGCGACGCGGCGCCGTGCGCAGGGCGGTCGAGGAGGCGGTCGGCCCCCTTCGCATCGTCAACGGTGGCGGCACCGGCTCGCTCGAGGTGACCGGCACCGACCCCGCCCTCACCGAGCTCGCCGCCGGCTCCGGCCTGGTCGGCCCGACACTCTTCGACGGCTACGACGCGTTCAGCCCGCAACCGGCGGTGGCCTTCGCGCTGCCCGTCGTCCGGCGCCCCGCGAAGAACATCGTCACCGTCTTCTCCGGCGGGTACATCGCCTCCGGCCCGGCGGGGGCGAACCGGGTGCCATCCGTGCATCACCCCCGGGGGCTGGACCTCATCAGCTCCGAGGGTGCCGGTGAGGTGCAGACGCCCCTGCGCGGCAAGGCCGCTCGAGACCTCGACCTCGGGGACCGCGTGTGGTTCCGGCACGCCAAGGCGGGGGAGCTCGCCGAGCGGTTCGACGAGTACGTGGTGGTGCGCGGTGACGAGGTCGTCGACGTCGTGCCCACCTATCGCGGCGAAGGGAAGAACTTCGGATGAGCAGCTGGTCGAACTGGGCCGGAAACGTCGACATGACCCCGGTCGGCGTCCTGCGCCCCCACACCCCGTCCGAGCTCGCCGATCTGGTGGCGGAGGCCGCAAGAGCAGGAAGACGGGTGCGTCCGGTCGGCTCGGGGCACTCGTTCACCGCGATCGCCGCCCCGGCCGACCTGCAGCTCAGCCTCGAGCACCTCAGTGGCGTGCTGTCCGCCGACCGGGAGACCGGGCGGGTCAGGGTGCTCGCGGGGACCCCCCTTCGCACGCTGACCCGGGCACTCGACGCGCTCGGGCTGGCCATGCCCAACCTCGGGGACATCGACGCCCAGACCATCTCCGGCGCGCTGTCGACCGGGACCCACGGCACCGGGGCGGCCCTGCCGGGACTGGCCGCGGCCACGGTCGGTCTGCGCCTGGTCACCCCGGACGGGCGGGACTGCTGGGTCGACGCCTCGGACCCCGAGCTCTTCGGTGCCGCCCGACTCGGTCTGGGCGCCCTCGGCGTCGTGACCGAGATCGAGCTCGCCTGCATCCCGGCCTACCGACTGCGAGCCGTCGAGCGGCCCGACTCACTCGACGCGGTGCTCCCGCGGCTGCAGGAGCACTTCGACGCCCACCGGCACTTCGAGATGTACTGGTTCCCCGGCACGCGCCGGGTCAACACCAAGGCCAACGACCTCGTCGCCGACGAGGTCGACGAGCCGCTGGCGACCTGGCGGTACAAGCTCGACGACGAGTTCCTGTCCAACACCGTCTTCGGCGCGGCCAATGCGGTGGTGACGAAGTTCCCCCGAGCCGTGCTGCCCTTCAACGAGATCGCCGCGCGCGCCCTGACGGAGCGCTCCTACACGGGTCCGTCCTACGAGGTCTTCTGCACGCCGCGCACGGTGCGCTTCGTCGAGTCCGAGTACGCCGTTCCCAGGGAGGCCGCCGAGAGCGTCATCAGCGACCTGGCAGCCTGGGTGGAGCGGCGTCGGGAGCCGATCTCCTTCCCGGTCGAGGTGCGGGTCGCCGCTCCCGACGACATCTGGTTGTCGACGGGGCACGAGCGGGCGAACGCCTACATCGCGGTGCACCAGTACCATGCCGGCGCCTACCGGGACTACTTCGACGCCTTCGAGGAGATCGCCGCGGCCCACGGCGGCCGGCCGCACTGGGGCAAGATGCACACCCTCGGTCTCGAGGAGCTGAGTGCTCTCTACCCTCGGATGGACGACTTCCGCGCGGTGCGCGACCGGCTCGACCCGGACCGCGTCCTCGCCAACGACTACCTGGAGCGCGTCCTCGGCCCCTGACCACCCGTGCGCACGGTGGGGGAGGTCCTACTCGACGGTCCAGGTGTCGTTGCCCAGGAGCAGGTCCTGCAGGGCGGCGTCGTCGGCGGGGCCGCCGGCGAGGTCGATCGCGGACTCGACCTGCGCACGGGTCTGGTCGTCGTAGGTCGGGCGGTCGAGCGAGCGGAAGATGCCCATCGGTACGTGTGTCATCGACTCGGAGTCCAGCCGGCTGATCGAGAAGGCCTGACTGGGGTCGGACAGGGCCACGTCGTGGACGACGACGTGGTCGGCCAGGCCCCGTGAGGACACCTCGTCCTCGGGGACGAAGGTGACCGAGCCCCCTTCGCCACGCACGAGGACCTCGCGCTCGCCCTCGTCACCGATGGTGACCGGCTCGCCGTCGACGAGGTGGACCAGGCGGGCCTTCTTCTGCTCGACGTCCTTGATCAGCTCGAAGGCGCCGTCGTTGAAGATCGGGCAGTTCTGGTAGATCTCGACCAGCGACGTGCCGCGGTGGGCCGCGGCCTGCTTGAGCACCTCGGTCAGGTGCTGGCGGTCGGAGTCCATCGTGCGCGCGACGAAGGTCGCCTCGGCACCCAGCGCGAGGGATACCGGGTTGAAGGGGGCGTCGACGCTGCCCATCGGCGAGGACTTGGTCACCAGGCCGGGCTGCGACGTCGGGCTGTACTGCCCCTTGGTCAGGCCGTAGATCCGGTTGTTGAAGAGCAGGATCGTCAGGTTGACGTTGCGGCGCATCGCGTGGATGAGGTGGTTGCCGCCGATCGACAGTGCATCGCCGTCACCGGTGACGACCCACACCGACAGGTCCTCGCGGCTGGTCGCCAGCCCCGTCGCGATCGCCGGGGCGCGCCCGTGGATCGAGTGCATGCCGTAGGTGTCGAGGTAGTACGGGAAGCGTGAGGAGCAGCCGATCCCGGAGACGAAGGTGATGTTCTCCTTGCGCAGCCCGAGCTCGGGCAGGAAGCCCTGCACCGCGGCGAGGACCGCGTAGTCGCCGCAGCCGGGGCACCAGCGCACCTCCTGGTCGGACGCGAAGTCCTTGCGGGTCTGCTTCTCGCCATCAGCGGCCGCGGGCACGCCGGCGGTGCCGGAGGCGACGGTGGGGATACCGAGATCCATGGTCATGCTCGAACCTCCATCAGAGCTGCGTCGATGACTTCGACGAGGTCGGCGACCTTGAAGGGCAGGCCGCGCACCGAGGTGTGGGAACGGATGTCGACGAGGTACTCCGCGCGCAGGAGCATCGCCAGCTGGCCGAGGTTCATCTCCGGCACGATGACGCGCTCGTAGCGTCGCAGGACCTCACCGGTGTTGGCGGGGAAGGGGCTGAGGTGGCGCAGGTGCGCGTGGGCGACGGACTCGCCGCGGGTGCGCAGTCGGCGCACGGCCGCGAGGTTGGGCCCGTACGTCGAGCCCCAGCCCAGGACGAGGACCGAGGCGTCGCCGGTCGGGTCGTCGACCTCGAGGTCACCGATCCCATCGGCGACCTTGGCGACCTTCTCGGCGCGGGTGCGCACCATCAGGTCGTGGTTGTCAGGGTCGTAGGAGATGTTGCCGGTCTTCGAGTCCTTCTCGATGCCGCCGACGCGGTGCTCGAGGCCAGCGGTGCCGGGCACGGCCCACGCCCGGGCGAGGGTCTCCTCGTCGCGGACGTAGGGGTGGAAGACGGCGTTGCCCTTGGCGTCCTCGCCGTTGGTCTCGGTGGCCAGCTGGACGGGAAAGTGTGGGAGGTCCTCGACGGCGGGCACCTGCCACGGCTCGGAGCCGTTGGCCAGGTAGCCGTCGGAGAGCAGGAAGACCGGGGTGCGGTAGGTCGTGGCGATCCGCACCGCCTCCAGTGCCGCGGAGAAACAGTCCGCGGAGGTCTGCGGGGCGATGATCGGCACCGGGGACTCGCCGTTGCGCCCGAACATCGCCTGCAGCAGGTCGGACTGCTCGGTCTTGGTCGGCAGACCCGTGCTGGGGCCGCCGCGTTGGACGTCGACGATGACCAGCGGCAGCTCGAGGCTGACGGCCAGACCGATGGTCTCGGACTTCAGCGCCACTCCGGGGCCGGAGGTCGTCGTCACGCCGATCGACCCGCCGAAGGAGGCGCCCAGGGCCATGCCGACGGCCGCGATCTCGTCCTCCGCCTGGATGGTCGTCACGTTGTGGCGCTTGAACCCGGACAGAGCATGCAGCACGTCGCTGGCCGGGGTGATCGGGTAGGAGCCGAGCACGAGCGGACGACCGGCCCGGTGCGCCCCGCTGACCAGCCCGAGGGCCAGCGCGGTGTTGCCGGTGATGTTGCGGTAGGTGCCCGGCGGGGTCGGAGCCGCCTCGACCATGACCGGGACGGCGAAGTCCTCGGTGGTCTCGCCGTAGTTCCACCCCGCGCGCAGCGCGGCGAGGTTGGCGGCGAGGATGTCCGGCTTGGCGCCGAACTTGCTGGTGAGGAACTCCTCCGTGGCACTGATCGGCCGGGAGTACATCCACGACAGCAGGCCGAGGGCGAACATGTTCTTCGCCCGCTGCTTCTCCTTGCGGGTGAGGGAGTCGAACTCGGCAAGCGCCTCGACGGTGATCGAGGTCAGCGGCAGGGGATGCACGTGCCACGAGTCGAGGGAGTCGTCGTCGACCGGGCTGCTCGTCCACCCGACCTTCTTGAGGTTGCGGGTGGAGAACTCGTCGGTGTTGACGATGATCGTCGCGCCGCGCGGGACGTCGGCGAGGTTGGCCTTCAGGGCCGCGGGGTTCATCGCGACGAGCACGTCGGGGGCGTCGCCGGGGGTGAGGATGTCCCAGCTGGCGAAGTGCAGCTGGAAGGAGCTCACCCCGGCCATCGTCCCCTGGGGGGCACGGATCTCGGCCGGGAAGTTCGGCAGCGTCGACAGGTCGTTGCCCAGTGCCGCGCTGTCGGCCGTGAACCGGTCACCGGTCAACTGCATGCCGTCACCGGAGTCGCCGGCGAAGCGGATGATGACACGGTCCCTGGTCTCGGTCGGCGTGCTGGTGCTCATGGTGGCTGGTCGGCCCCTTGCGGAAAGTCGGTACTCGTCCGGGATCCCGGACGTTCTTCCATGGTAGGTCGTGGAAAATCCCGAAACCCAGTGGTTCACGTTATGAGATGCATAACTTTAGATTATGTAAGGCGCAGGAGGGGCGGGTTCGCGGACGATCGCGGCGCCATACGACGTGTGGACACCTGTGTCCGGGTATTTCTCGTGCCTGATAGGTCCAACGCCATCAGGCTCTGATGTATGCCTGATCATCGGGGAGGGCCACCTCCAGTGCCTCGCCCACGGCCAGGTCCGGCAAGGGCGGGAGCAGCAGCTCGACCACTGTCGAGGGCTGCTGGTGCATCGGCTTGGTCTCCGGGTGGGGGAGGTGGACGAGCCCCTCGTGCTCCTTCTCGTTCCGCCGTACCCGGCACTCGAGGAAGGAGAAGGTTTCCGGGCCGTGCACCTGGGTCCACTCCACGTCGGGGAAGGTCCACCACGGTATGAGTGGCTGCAACCGGTACGGAGCGAGGTCTGGGTCCCACGCTCCGCGTGGGCGGTTGACCGTCGCCATGACGAAGGGGGTCAGGTCCAGTCCCCGGGCCGCGAAGTGCGGCGCCTGCAGAGCGATCGTCCCCCGGGCGAAGGGGGAGTCGCTCGCGCGACCGGAGGCGACCCCGTGGCCGGCGACGACGACCCCCTTCGCCCGGCAGGTCACCTGACGAACTGCGGCGTCAGCGGTGGTGCCCACCACTCACCGTTGTTGGCCTTGACGGCACCGACGACGTGGATGATGACCGCGACGATGATCACGATCGGGTAGAAGAGGAAGCCGATCAGCACGAACATCAGCAGCGAGGACAGGATCAGCAGGATCGCGGTGATGATCTGCACGTTGAGGCTGTTGGCCGCGTGCTGGCGCACGAAGGGGCCACGGTCCTTGTACAGCAGGAAGATCACCAGCGAGCCGACGAAGCCCAGGGTCCCCACGCTCAGCGGCAGGAGGATCGCGGGGACGAGGTGGGAGAGCATCCCGAGGTTGCGCTCCTCGGCGGGTGTGAGCGGTGTCTTGGTGTCCCAGACCCCGCTCTGGGGTGGGAACTGGCGCTGCGGGTTGCTGTACGGGTCCTGCCCCTGTGCGGGCGGCGGCGGCCCCTGCTGACCGCCCTCCTGGGGCTGCCCCTGCGGTGCCGACCCGCCCTGCTGCTGGCCCTGCGGCGACTGGCCCTGCGGCGTCGTGCCGGGCGGCGGCGGAGGCCCCTGTGGGCCCGGGGTCTGCGAGTGCTGCCCGTGCGTGTCCGGGTCCTGCGGGTGCTCTGACGGGGTGCTCATGTGTGTCCTCCTGTGGAAGTCCTACCCCTGACTCTGCCCTCTGAAGCGGGGAGAGTCCATGAGGCAGCCCGCCCGGACGCGGGTGGGGGCAACCCCCCTTCGCCATGACCGCATGCGAAGGGGCGGTCGGCTGCAGCCGACCGCCCCGTCACCGGTGACTTCTCTCAGTCCATCGTGCTGCGACGCCTGATGGCGACGACGGCGCCGGCGGTCATCCCGGCCAGCAGCAGGCCGCCCAGGGCGGTGCCACCGGCCACGTCCGAGCCGAAGCCGTCGGTCTGCACCACCTCCGGGATCTCCGGCTCGTCACCCGGCTCCTGAGGGGACTCCTCGTCACCCGGCTCCTCGGGGGACTCCTCGTCACCCGGCTCCTCGGGGGACTCCTCGTCACCCGGCTCCTCGGTGCCGGGCTCCTCCGGGGCGACCGGCTCGGCGAGCGTGATCGTCGCGTGGGCGATCGCGTCGCTCATGATGCCCAGCGCCTCGGTGTTGATGTTGCTCAGGTCGTCCCCGACGGAGTGGTAGTTCGGGTCGTAGGTGATGCCGGCGGTCCCGCCGAACATCTCGACCTCCTCTGCCGTCTTGGTGCCGTCGGCACCGGAGAACAGGCCCGATGCCGGGACCCCGGCGTTGATGAAGGCCGAGTAGTCGCTGCGACCGGAGAACTCCGAGTCGACCCACGGCTGGCCCGATGCGTCGAAGTAGTCGGTGAAGACGTCCTCGATCGCCGTGGAGCCGGCCGGCACGTCGACGGGAGCCTCGTACGTCGACTCGTCGGCGTCGTAGACACCGACGACGTAGTTCGGCGAGCCGATCATGTCGAAGTTGAGGTAGGACGAGATGCTGTCCAGAGCCGCGGGGTCGTTTGCCTGGAGGTCCGCGACGTAGTGGTCGGACCCGAGCAGCCCGAGCTCCTCGGCGCCCCAGAAGGCGAAGCGCACCTTGTTCTTCAGCTCGTCGACCTTCGCCAGCTGGACGGCGGTCTCGAGGATGCCGGCACTGCCGGAGCCGTTGTCGTTGATGCCCGGGCCGTCGTGAACGCTGTCGAGGTGGGCGCCGAGCATGACCACGTCGTCATCGCTGCCGGTGCTGGTCTCGGTCAGGATGTTGAACGTCTCACGCTGCTCCATCGTCTTGTCGAGCGCGAAGGACATCGTCACCGTGCCGTTGTCCATCTTCGCCAGCAGCGCCTCGCCCTCGGCCATGGTGATGCCGGTCGCGGGTGCACTCGTGGGCTCGACGCCACCGAGGGTGCCGTTGAGCTCGCCCTCCTCGTTGTTGTAGATGATCACGGCCTCGGCGCCGGCCTCACCGGCGGTGACGGCCTTCTGCCCGAACGAGCACTCGCCGCGGCTGACGAGGGCGATGTCGCTGTCTCCGCTGAGGTCGACCCCGTCCCACGCGGTGGCCTCGCAGCCGATCGCGCTCGTCGGGGCGACCAAGGCACCCTCGATACCGCCTTGGGGCGTGGGCTGGCTGTACGACA